>DAIMFV010000029.1:0-15465 GCA_036724365.1 Acidimicrobiales bacterium
GGGCCACCACCGCCGTCTCGCCCTCGCTGATGACGGTCGCCCCGGCCAGGCGGGCGGCCCGGATGAGGTCCTGGAGCGCCATCTCGGCGGGACCCTGGAGGAAGTCGCCGATGGACTCGATGACGATCACCTGCTTCGCCGCATCGACGGTGTCACCGGCGATGGCCTCGCGCAGGTCCGCGGCGATCCGCTCGGCCTCGTCGGGGTCGAGCGCGGCGTGCGTCCAACAGCGCTGGGCGCCCACCGGCGACTTGCGATTCCCGAAGTAGGTGAACTCGGTTTCGGGTCGCCAGCGGCGGATGGCCTCGACCAGCGTGAGCAGCGCGGTGGACTTGCCGCTCTGGGGCGGACCGCAGACCAGGAAGGCATCGCCGGGCCGCATGGTGAACGGACCGAGCGTGTCGTCGGCGAGCCCGATGACGGGGAGGCCATCCACCGACTCGGGCAGGTCGGACAGGCGGACGCGATCGGGGAGCCGCTCGATGGGCGGCGCCTCCTTGACGCCGGCCTTGCGCATCGCCGAGGCCAGGCCGTCGATGGCCTGGGCCTGGGCGGCGATCGACGCGTCACCGCCACCCAGCACCGCGACCTGGAGCTCGGTGTGGCCGAGGAATGCCCGGCCCGCAGGCGATCCGGCGTCGAACGCGTCCATCGGGACACCGAGGATGGCCAGATCCATCTCGTCGGCCAACCGGAAGGCCAAGCGGGTCGGGATCACGCTCATGAGCGACGACGGCACCGAGCTGGGGCGGTCCGCGGTCAGCACTACGTGCACGCCAACGGCACGGCCATCCATGGCGATCGACTGGAACATCTCGAACACGCGGGCCCGGGGGCCCATCTCGTACTCGTTGCGGAACGCCCCAGCGTTGTCCACCAACAGGAACATGCGGGGCTCATCGGCCTTGTCGGCCAGCTGGCGGTACTCGTCGATGGTCCCGGCGTTCACCTTGGCGTAGCGGACGGCCCGCTCGTCCACGAGGTCGCGGAGGAGCCGGATGAGGCGGGTGACCCGCTCCTCGTCATCGCCGCCGATGATGCTGCCCACGTGCGGCAGGCCCTCGAGCATCGAAAGGCCCCGGGCACCGAAGTCCAGCCCGTACACCGCCGTCGGACCACCCCGGAACGACAAGCCCGCGGCGATGGCGAGCGAGCGCAGGAGCGTGCTCTTGCCCGACCCGCCGGTGCCGAACACGGCCAGGTTCCCATCGATGTCGGGGCGGAAGGACAGCTCGCTCTGACGCTGCTCCTGGGGGAGGTCGCTCACCGCGAACACGAGATCGGAGTCCAGCCGCTTGGTCGGCATCTCGCTCAGCTCGTACCGCGCCGCCAGCTCGTCGAGCCAGGGCCGGCGCGGCGTCTCGATGCCCGCCGATCGGAAGGCTCCGGTGACGGTGCCCACGAGACGGTCGAGGTCCTTGGGTCCGAGCGCCTTCTTCTCGTGCACGACCACGGGCGGCGGCTCCCACGGGTCGCCCACCCCGAAGGGGAGCGACGCGACGACGACTCGCGCCGGCGGGGCCTCGGTGGTGGTCCGACCGCCGACGTAGGCGGTCTGGAACGAGATGGGCTGGCCGGGTCCGGTCCGGGCGATGGCGCGACCCGGCACCGATGGATCGAAGGTGGCCGCCACGCCGGAGCCCACCACGTCGGTGCTGTCGTCGGCGTCGGCCATGCGCAGGGCCACCCGGAGGTTGGTGTTGGCACGCAGGTTCCCCTTGATGACGCCCTGGGGTCGCTGGGTGGCCAGCACCAGGTGCAGGCCCAATGACCGGCCCCGCTGGGCGATGTCGATCATCCCGTCGACGAACTCGGGGATCTCCTGGATGAGCGCGGCGAACTCGTCGACCACGATGACCAGGCTGGGCACCACGGGGGCGCCATCGGGTTCCTTCGACTCGAGGTCGAGCAGGTCCTTGGCCGACCACTGGTTGAGCAGGTGCTCTCGGCGGGTCAGCCCCGCCGTACCAGGCGGGGGTTGAGGTCGGTGACCAGACCCACCGAGTGCGGCAGGTGCGAGCAGGGCCCGAAGGCCGATCCGCCCTTGTAGTCCACCAGCAGGAAGTTGACCCGCTCCGGGCTGTGCGTCGTGGCCATGCCCAACAACCACGTCTGGAGGAACTCGCTCTTGCCGGCGCCCGTCGTGCCACCGACCAGCGCGTGCGGACCGTGGGCCCGGAGATCGAGCATCATCGGACCGCTGGCCGTCGAGCCCACGAACGCCCGCAGCGACCGCTCCCGCCGGCCGTGGACGTCGGCGGTGGCCGGCCCGATCGAGTGGCTCTGGTTCCACCGCTCGACCACCGTCGAGGGGTCGTCCAGGAGCGCGACACCTTGCTCGGCGGCGAAGGACACCGAGGACGGCAGCGAGCCCGAGTCGTCGAGGAGCGCGCCGGCGTCGACGAGCGGGGCCAGGGACCGGGCGAGGGTGTGGGCATCGGCGGCCGCCAGCGGACCCACCTCCACCGGCGTCACGAGCGAGCCGTCGACGATGTTGCCGATGCCGCTGTGGTGGGTCTGGGGGTCCAGGACGAGGAACTTGCCGCAGACGGCTGGCAGCGCTTCCAGCGAGGGACCCACCCAGATGGTGTAGATGCCCACCTCGGGACCGGTCTCGGCGATTCGCACCAGCCGCGCCCACTCGATGGGCGCCTCCTCCTCGATGAGGACGACGACCGCGGTGCCGAAGTGGTGATCGGGTCCGGTGCGCTCGGCTGCGCCCCGGTGCGCGATCAGCTCCTCCAGCGCCGCCACCAGCGTGGACGCGGCTTGGCCGTTCGACGCCAGGTGGGCGACGGGGACCGGCGAGTACTCCGAATCGGTGTGGGGCACCCACTTGAGCCACGACCAGTCCACCAGGCGGGCGGCGGGGAGGACTGCGGCGACGGCCACCTCGGCCGGGGAGTGGAGGGCCACCAGCTGGGCCAGGACCCCACGGGCCGAGTCCCGGCACGCTGGGTCGGGACCAGCTACTCCGATGGCCCGGCACTCCGACAGGGGGCCGACCACCGGCACGCGGTCCACGGTGGCGAACCGCTCGGTCACCTCCACCAGCTCGGACCACAGCTCGGGTGTGGTCTGGCGGCCGAAGCTCACATCGATCTCGCTCCGGCTGGGCTGGGCGCCGAGCCCGAGCCGAACGTCGAGGAACGACGGGCGATCGGGGCGCCGAGCCCACAGGAGGCCGCTGCGGTACCAGGCCGCGGCCACCGTCTCCGACGTCGACGGATGCTCGTGGGCCCGGGCCACCCGCTCGGCCTCGAAGGCGCGTTGCATCTGGACCACGAGGTCGGCCAGCGACGCCCGGAACATCCGGCTGGCCTCCTCGAACTGCTTGGCACCGGCGTGGCGGTTCTCGAACCACGAGGCGATCATCATGAGCGGACTCATGGCCACGAAGGCGATGGAGGCCACGCTCCCGGTGACCAGGAACAGGACGCCGCCCATCAGGACCGGCATGATCATCATGGCGACCGGGAACCGCTGGGGCTGGGGCGGCTGGGGCGGTTCGGGGGCCTTGAGCTTGCCCCCGGGATAGACCGGGTCGAGCCCCGGCGATCGGTTGAAGGCCACTCCACCGGCGGTCGCGTGGTCGCCGCCGCCGTGAACGCGGCTGATCACGACGGTGGAGTCGCCCAGCGTGACCTCGTCGTCGGGGCCCACCACCACTCGACTCACGACCTCGCCCGCCACCACGAGCCCATTGGAGGACTGCGTGTCGATCACTTCGACCACATCGCCCACCACGATCCGGGCGTGGTGCTTCGAGACGAGCGGGTCACGCAGCTGGACCGCGTTGTCGCGCTCCCGCCCGACGTTCGAGGAGCCACCCGGTAGGTCGAAGGTGGCCCCGGCATCGGGACCGGCGATGACGCGGACGGTCGCGGCCAGCTGCTGGGGAGCGGCAGCGGCCGCCGCTGCGGAGTCGGTCAGCACGACTACGTCACCGGACCGCAGACCGCTCTCGGAGAGCGGCGTGGTCGGGCGCAGCACCTCAGAGCGGTCGGCCCGGCGGACGGCCAGCGTGTGGTCGCCGCTCGCGGGTCCAGTCGGGTTGCGCCGAGCGACCCACTCGGCCAAGGAGGCGACCGGCGTGTGGGCCTCGGCATCGACGACCAGATCGGTCGTCTTTCCGGCTCCCTCTTCCAGCGTGAGCTTCAACTTCATGCGTCGACACGCTCTCGTCGTCGGGCCACGTCGGTGATCCGACCGGCGGCATCGGGCAGGCGACCCCGCGGCCCCTCGGGTGGCGCGGCGCCGGTGACCCGGTCCTCCGCACGTCGAGCGGCGCGCTCGGCACGACGATTGGCCACCAGGGACGCCGGGTTGAGCCGAGCCTTCGCCCGCGCAAAGCGGCCGAGCCCTTCGAAGAGCACCTCGCCGGAGGCATCGACAGCGTCCCAGTAGAAGGTCACGTCGTCCTCGATGGGCGGCTCCGGTCCGAAGGTGGCCAGGTCGGCCATGTCGGCGGCGGCCCGGGCGTGGTCGCTGCCCAACAGGCGTGCCGCCTCCCGCCGTGTGGCAATGCGCGGTAGCGGCCGACCCACGTCGATCGCCAGGTCCGTCAGCTCGAGCCACCCGCCAACGACACGCTGCCGGGTCGATCCCGTGGTCCGGCGGCGCTCGCGACGACGGCGCTTCAACAGGATGACGCCACCCACGAATCCACCGATCACCAACAGGGGTGAGCCGATCCCCACCAGGTACTTCATCACGGTCGGGTCGATGAGCGGACTGTCGTCGTCGGGCTTCTTCCGCCCGACGCTGTCGTCGGCAGCCACCTCCTCGGCGGGCGGCGTGGTGACCGGCGGAGGCGGCGGCTGCGACGCGTCCTCGGGCTTCGGCCTCGGCGACGGCGTCTTGACGTTGGGCTTCTTGTCACGATCCGGCGTGGCGCGGAGGCGCACCCAACCGGAGCCGGCAACGTTGACCTCCACCCAGGCCGACACGTCGGACCCCTTCACCTCCACCCGGTTGCCACCGCACCCGAACTCGCAGAACCCCATGACCACCCGGCTGGGCACCCCGAGGTGCCGCGAGATCAGCGCCAGCATCGAGGCGTACTGCTCGCCGTTACCGAAGGCTACCGCCTTCTCGATGTAGTCCTTGGCCAACCGTCGCATGCGGTGGAGGCTGTGGCCCGGGTCCGACTTCTGCTGGTCGCCGTGACCATCGCTGAAGGCGAACCCAACCGCCTCGTCGGTGGTCGTGAACAGGTCCGAGACCGATCGGATGCGGTCGTAGCCGGCAGCGAGCGCCGCCGTGCCGTCGGCCGGCGTGGTGAGCGCCTCGGCCATGCTCTCGACGTCCTCACCGAGTTCCACCACCTCTCCCGTCGCGGCGCTGCCGGGGCCCTGCCCGACCAGCTCCTGGTCGCCCGGGGGTTCAGTGACCACCGCTGTGATGGTCACGACGTCGCCCCGCCCGAGGCGCGCCGGGACAGCGCCGGTATTCGTCGTGCGGTTGAAGCGCAGCCCGTCGGCCAGCTCGGCCCGACGCGGGCCCTCGAAGCGGATGCCCGCCACGTCACCCAGGTCGGGGACCCAGATGTCGTCGTAGGCGCCGATTTCGATGCGGACCTGCTGCTTCGGCCCGACAGCAGCGACGGGCATGGTCTCGCCCACCCGCTCGAAGACGCCAGAGGCGTCGGCCGCGGCGTTGGGGCCACCGGCCACGTTCCACACCACGCCGTCGTACTGATCCAGCACAGCGAGGCGGATCGGACGGAGGCGGTCCTCCTTCGGCAGGCCGGTCACCGTGAACAGCACCTCGTCGGCGAGCCCTCGATCGGACTCGGCCTTGGTATCGGTGTAGCGCCGGTAGCCCGCCAGCGGGCTGGGGTAGGTGCGCGGATCGAACGGCGGATCCGCCTGGTCGCGGAGCACGTACCGGTTGTTCGAGCCCGCTCCGGGCAGGTGGGAACCGGCCACCGTCGCCACGAGGGCAGCGAGCCCGAGCATCAGGGCCCCGCCAACGGCTCGGGTGCGGCCGGCCACCGAGGCAGCCGAGGCCCGGCTGCCCCGACGACGCACGGAGATCCACGCCGTCACCACCACGGCGAAGGCCGCTCCCTGGAGCAGCAGGCTCGCCGGCTCGGCAAGGCCGAACAGGATACTGGTGACCACCAGCCCGACCAGGGGCGCTACCGCGCGGACGACGCCGTCGGTTCGACGAGCGGCGGTGGTGGCGAGCAGCACCGCCATGAACGTGGAGATGAACGGCACCGCCAACGCCTCGCCCGCGTCGCCGATGGGCGGGAGGGTGGTGAGCACCTCGGCCCAGCCCCGTATGACGCCGGTGGCGGCCGAGCGGACGGTGTCCAGGTTGGGGATCACCCCGGCGATCGACTCCTTCCGGAAGACGACGCCGCTGAGCAGGAAATAGGTGACCACCGCAGCGGACGCCAGCGTGAGGGCGTCCCACCGGAAGCGCCACCCGAGCAGTGCCACTATCAGGCCGGCAACGAGCGCAGTCGCGCCCACCACCAACCAGACAGTGCCGCCGAACACGGGCCGGAAGCCAACCAGCCCGCAAGCGGCGGCCGCCACCACAGCGACGACATCGATGAGGACGGCGGGACGGCTCGAATCGGTGGTTCCGATGCCGGCGACGGTCCGCTCGCCGGCGAGAGGGCTCGGGACGGCGGTCATGACTGGGACACCTTCCACATCAGGTGGGGGAACTCCTCGAGCGAGGCCACGTCGAGCACGGTGGCCGAACCGATCGGACGGATGGCGGTGGCGCCCTCGACATCCGCACGGATCACGAACAGGCGGGTGGACGGGCCGAAGCGGTTGGCCGCGGCCCGGCAGTCGGACAGCGAGACGGTGGACCCGCACACCAGCGCCACGATGCTCACCCCCGCGGCCGTACGGCTGACCATCGCGGCCTGCGCGATGAGGTCACGACCGCGGCGATCCAACTCGACGCCGGCCAGGCTGTCGAGCAGGTGGCGTCCGTCGAGGCTTCCCAGCGGTCCCAGGCCGGAGGTGAGCGTTACGTCCTGCTCGTCGCGGAGGGCGCGGGTACCGAGCGACCCGGCGATCGACACGGCCAGCTCGAACTCGTCAGCGTCCCGATAGCTGCGGGGCTGGGTGTCGAGGAGGACGGCGAGGTGCGACCGGCGCGTGTCGACGAACTGGCGGATCATCAGCGTGCCGATCCGCGCGGTGGTCTTCCAATGGACGAACCGGCGGTCATCACCCGGCCGGTACTCGCGCAGCGTGTGGAACGCCACGTCGCTGTTGGACAGGTCGGCGGTGGGCTGGCCCTCGAGGTCGCGCAGGAACCCCGCCCCGAGGTTGTCGAGTCGGGCGATCCGGGGGTGGACGTAGAGGGGGATGGCGTCGGTGAGCCACACGGCTCGGCGGAACAGCCCCAGGGGGTCGCCGCGCACCGACGTGGCGGGGCCGACGGTGATCACCTGGCGGCGCGAGGTGGGGAGGACGAACTCCTCGGTGTGCGAGCCCTCGGCGGCGAGCCCCGGGATGTCGAAGACGGCCTGGTTGCGCCCGACGGGGAGCTCCACCCGCAGGGCGACGAGACGACGACCACCGGCGTTGGTGACCACGAGCGAGCCGCCCGACGGCTCACCGACTGTCACCCGCTGGGGGTCGACCACCAGGTCGATCGCGATCTCGCTGCGTCCCCACAGGAACAGCAGCGCGACCAACAGGACGACCGCGCCGGTGGCGGCGATCCACATGCCCTCGAGCCAACCCAGTTGCCAGCCCACGAACCATCCCGCCACGCTGAGGCCCGCGACGAGCCACGCGGTGGCCGTGACCACCTCGGTCCGTCGGCGGAACGCCACCCAGCGGTCGAGCACGGACCGGCGGAGCCGGTCGATCCTGTCGTTCATCTGCGTGTCCGTCCGTCGTCGTCGAGTCTCAGGCCGCGCTCGCCACCGGCGGGGTCACGTCGTTAAGGACCCGCGAGACGATCGACGGCACAGTGACTCCCGAGAACTCGGCTTCGGGCTCGAGGATGAGTCGGTGGCACAGCACCGGAAGCGCCAAGTCCTTGACGTCGTCGGGGATCACAAAGGTGCGCCCGGCTGCCGCGGCCCACGTCTTGGCGGCACGGACGAAGGCGAGGCAGCCTCGCGGAGAGAGGCCGAGCTTGGTCTCGGGCGCCCGCCTGGTCTCCTCGGCGATCTGACTCACGTAGCCCAGCACCGCCGGGTCGACATGCACCGTGGCCGCCAGCTGCGCCATCTCGGTGACCGCCTTGGGGGCGATGAGGGGCTGCACGGCCTCGGCCCGGTTGCGTGTTGCCGCCTCCGCCAGGAGGCGGACCGTGGACTCGTGGTCGGGGTAGCCGATGGCAGTCTTCATGAGGAAGCGATCCAGCTGGGCCTCGGGAAGCCGGTAGGTGCCGGCCTGCTCGATGGGGTTCTGCGTGGCGATGACCATGAACGGCGGGCCTACCGGGTAGGCGACGCCGTCGTGGGTCACCCGGCCCTCCTCCATGACCTCGAGCAGTGCCGACTGTGTCTTGGGGGAAGCGCGATTGATCTCGTCGGCGAGGAGGATCGTGCTGAACACCGGACCCCGGTGGAACTCGAACTCGTGGGTCCGCTGGTTGAGGATGGTGGTGCCGGTCACGTCGGAGGGCAAGAGGTCGGGTGTGAACTGGATGCGCCCGTGGCTGCCCTGCACTGTGTTGGCGATGGCCTTGGCCAGCATGGTCTTGCCAGTGCCGGGGACGTCCTCGAGGAGGATGTGGCCCTCCGACAGCAAGCAGGTGAGGGCCATCCGCACCACCTGCGGCTTGCCGATGATCGCCTGCTCGACGTTCGCCGCCAGCTGCTCGAACGTTTCGCCAAACCATTGCGCCTGATCGTTGTTCACTTTGTCTCCATCTTCCGGGTTGCGGGTTCTCTGCTCCGTCTCACTTCAGTCCCATCTCACTGGCGGCGAGCCGACCGCGTCAGCACGGCGGTACCGGGACCACCTCGGCGTAGTCCGACGCTGGCGAGAAACCGGTCCGCCCCGCCCACGGGAAGCGGTACCAGCGGTTGCCCACCATCGAACCGAGCGCGATCCCGTTCACCCAGCACAACGACGGCTCGGCCAGGGTTCCACCCGCCGGGAACGTGGAGTACGCCGGCCGAGAGGTCCACTGGTCGTCGAACACGTTGCTGGCGATCCCGAAGGACTGCCGGATCGTCGGGACGGGACATGCCGGCGCGGCCCCACTCGCGCTCTGGACCGGACCGGTGAGCCCTCTGCTGATCGCACGAGCAGCGATGCTGTGGGACGTGGCGCACCCGGTGTTCCGGTCCGTCGAACCAGCAACCCCGACGCGCTGCCATCCGCCGCCGTCGATGCTGATCTCGACCGCCTCGACCGGTGCACCGTTGCCGGAGCCGCTCCCGTTCCAGGACAAGCCGATGTTGTTGCCGCCCGTGTGGCCGGCGCTGACTGACGGTGCGCTGGGTGGGCCGTAGGGGACGACTGGTGCCGACGACGCGCTGGCGGGCGAGCAGTAGGCCGGGTTGGTGCCCTGGTTGCAGGCTTGGACCGTGAAGGTGTAGGTCCGACCGTTGGTGAGGCCGCCGAGGCCGGTGCCGGGACCGTTGATGGTGCGGGTCCCGGTGCCGGCGCCGCCGTCGGGGCTCGACACCTGGACCAGGTAGTTGTCGATGGGGTCACCGTTGGCGTTGGGCGGCGTGAAGTTGAGCGTGGCCGTGTCGTTGGTCCCACTCACCGTCGCGCTCACACCCGTGACCACCTCGGGACGAGTGAAACTGGCGACACCCACCGACGCCTGGGACGCCGGCCCCTCGCCGGCCTTGTTGGTCGCGAACACCTGGAACGTGTAGGTGTACCCCTTCGGCGTGGCGACCTGCTGGGTGATCGAGGCGCGGCGATCTGCCCGCACCAACACGTCGGCAATGGCGGGCGCCCCGGAGGAGCCCGTCGTCCTGATGCGGTAGTCGCAGCAGTCGTCATCGCGGGTGTTGTGGACCGGTCGAGTCCAGGTGACCTCGATCAGCTCACCCAGCGGGTTGTCCACCCGCGTGGCTGTAGGGCGGGCCACCGCGTTGGGCTTGGTCGCAGGGAACATTTCGGCCGAAGGTGGGGAGAGATCGCTCCACCCATCGCTCCCTTGCACGCCGACGGAGTTGTTCCGGGCCTGGACTTGGACGGTGTAGTTCACCCCGTTCCTGAGCCCGGTCAGCTTGGGGGGGGGGACGGACGGGCCGGGCGTGCGTTCGGCCACAACGCCGTCGGGAGGCGAGACGACGAGCCGGTAGTTCTCGACGGGGCTGCCGTCGTTGCGCCATTGGGGGGAGCCGACTGCGGGCCACGAAACGAGCAGCTCTCCTCCTGCCAAGGAGGTGTTGTAGGTGAGCTGTGGGCCGACGGTGGGCCGGTCGGGCCGAGTGTCGGGCCGCACCTCTGTCGATGCCGGGCTGGGGTCGGACCAGCCTTCGCCGAAGCCGTTGTAGGCGCGGACCGTGAAGCGGTACTCCACGTTGTTGCGGACGTTGTCGGCATCGGTGAGGCGGAGCTGTGTCTCAGCCCCTGACGTCTCCTTCTTGACCGAGCCGTCTTGGGAGGACACCTCGTACTTGGTGATGGCCTGGCCGCGGGCGTCGGGTGGGTCCCACTTCAACACGACGTACTTCGAGCCGAACTCGGCAGGTGTGGGTGCGGCAGGCGCTTTGGGCCGATCCTTGACCGTGATCCGGATGGCGCCGGTCACCTTGCGATCGTCGTCGCCCAGCTTGTCGTTGACCACGTAGACGAGATCGGCGGTGCCGACGAACTCAGCCGAAGGCGTGAAGCGGACCTTGGTGTCATCGTTGGTGATGGACCCGAGGTTGGGGGCAACCGTAGCGTCGACCACCTTGAGTGGGCCGACCTTGGGGTCGACGACGTCGTTGGCCAAGACGTCGATCTCGATCTCCTTGCCCGACTGGGCCTCACGCTCGTCGAGGGTGGCGGTGGCCTTGGCCCGGGTGGAGGCCACGATCCGCACCGGGATCTGACCCTGGATTTCGGCTTCACCGTCGCTGACGGTCACGGTCAGCTGGAGACTGCCGCCCTTCTTGAGACCGTCGCCGGCCGACAATGTGAGGGTGGACCCGTCGAGTGAGGCATCGAGCCCGCCGGTGGCGCCGCTCAGGTTCGAGAACACGAGTTCGTCGCCCGGATCGGGGTCAGTGGCGAACCCGGCGATGTCGTACTTAGTGGGATCGTCGCCGACCGCCACTTCGACGGGGTTGGGCGCGAAGCTCGGCGCCGTATTGGCCTGGCCGGTGACGGTGACCGGCACCGTGATCGTGACCCGGTTGCCGACGGTCGAGTCGGCGCCGTCGGTCACCTGGAACGACACCGTCGACTCGCCCACCGCGCCCTCACCCGGCGTGAGCCGGAACGCGGTGGGTGAGATGGCCTGACCGGTGCCGCGGGGGAAGGAGATGTCGACCGAACCGAGCCGGACCCCCTGGCGTTCGGGGTCGGTGGCGTAATCGCCCACCTCGACGTCGACCGTCTTGCCGAGCTCGACCGCGATGGGGGGGCCGTCCTTCGCCACTGGCGGCAGGTCGGTGCCCTCACCCCTGGCTGCAGGGACCCGCAGCACTGCCGTGGCCGACAGCTCGTCGGGATCGGTGATCGTGTAGGTGATGATCTGGGGCTTAGCACCCAGGGTGACCTTCACCTTGCCGCCGCTCACCGATGCCGTGGTGAACCGGTCGGGCACCGAGACCGTGAGGTCGTCGACGGTGCCGTCGGGATCGTCGTCGTTGACCAGCACCGCACAGGTGACGGCCGCAGCACCAACCTCCTCGCAGGCATCAGGGTCGTCGTCGTTGGCGACCGGCGGCACCGCAGGCGCGTCCGCCGTGACAGTCACGCTGAGGGTGCCCGTGGCCGGGGCCCGCCCATCGGTGATCACGTAGTTGAAGTTGGCCGTCGCCCCCTCGGGGCCGCGCGCGACGACCTTGTCGCCCTTCACCTCCGCGGTGACGCCGGAATCCTCGCTCCACGACGCCACCGACACGAGCTCGATCGGATCGCGGTCGTCGTCGTAGTCGTTGGCGAGCACCGCCACCGGCACTGCACGGTCGGGGCGGATCTTCACCGTGTCGGCCACCGCGACCGGCGGCTGGTTCTCGGCCCGCGGCGCGATCCCCACCCGCACCGTCGCCGTGCCCGCCGCACCACGGCTGTCAGTAGCGATGTAGGTGAACGTGTCGGTGCCCACCGCACCATCAGCGGGCGTGTACACAAAACAGGTGCAGCCGGCATCAAGCTCGGCACTCCCCTTCGCCGCCGGGTTCGGCGGACCCAACGACAGGGTCACCGAGTCGCCGTCGGGGTCGATCCCCACGATCGGCACCCGGATCTCCACCGGGTTCGTGGCCAAGGTCCGCGCCTCGAGGCTGCGCGGCACCGGCGCCCCGTTGCGGTCGTCATCAGCGACCACCGTCACCCGCACCAAGCCCGAGTCGGCAGCGCCGACCTCGTCGGTCGCCGAGTAGTTGATCGACACCGACGTCGGCTCCGGACCGGCCACGAACCGGACCGCGACACCATCGCTGAACACCTCACCCGGCGCCGACGCTCCCGGCGACAAGTTGAACGCGAGTTCCGGCTTCGCGTCGACCGACGCCTTCAGGGCGTTGCCCTCCGGGTCGCTGTCGTTGGCCAACACCGGAACGGTCACCACATCACCCGCCCGGACGATCGCCACGTCGTCACGAGCCACCGGCGGCTGGTTCAGCTGACCACCCGCCAACGTCTGCACCACCAACTGGCCCTCCACCGGCTCCCCACCATCGGAAACCAGATACGTGACCGTCGCCGGCGCGGCGAGCGCCGACGCCGCCGACACCCGCACCGCCCGCTGCTCCAACAACTGCACCGTCAGACCAGCACCCGACGGCGGCTCCACCGACTGCACCACCAACACGTCGAAGTCCGGATCGGTGTCGTTGGCCAACAGGTCCACCACCGTCGTCCCACCCGCCGGGACCGTCACCACATCCCGCACCGCCACCGGCGGCCGGTTCTCCGGACTCGGATCCGACACATCGACCCGCACCCAACCCTGAGCCTGCTCCGCCCCGGCGACCACCGTGTACTTGAAGCGATAGCTACCGGCCACCTCCGCAGTGAACGTCACCGTCCCCGACTGCGACTCGGGGATCGCCGTGGTCCGCTCCGGCACCTCGTCCACCGCAGCCAAACGCAACGGCTCGGTCCCCGACGAGGCGTCATTGACCAACGGCTCAATCGTGATCGGCGTCCCCACCAAACCCACCGCATGATCGTTGCGGGCCACCGGCGGCAAGCTGTCGACAACCTGGACCCGCAACGTCCCCGACGCCACCCCGAACCCATCGGACACATCCAGCGCCACATCGGTGGCACCGCTCGTCGTCCCATCATCGGAGAACACAACGGTGCCATCCGGCTGCGAACGCACCGAACCACCCGCCGTGGGACGCGCCCCGGTGAGCACCAACGGGTCGCCATCAGGATCGACGAACGACGACAACACGTTATAGGTCACCGACTGGCCCTTCGCCACCGTCACCTTCGCCACCTCCTGCTGCTGCGGCACGAGGTTCTCCTCGCCCGCAGCACGCACCACCACCGACGCCTTCGCCGCCACCGGATCCGAACGACCATCGGTCACCCAATAGGTGAACGTCACCGGCCCCGCGTGATCCTCGGTCGAGGTGAACTGCACCGCATGACCCCGATCCACCGGCACCACCTCAGCCACCGGCGGCGCCACATCAGCCACCTTCGTGACCGTCAACACATCACAGTTGCCGTCATCGTCGTTCGCCAACACCGGCAGGATCGTCGCCGTCAACGGTCGCGCCCCGAACTGCGCCTCGCCCACATCATCGACCGGCTTCGGCAGCGCGTTCTCCCCATCAGGCGCACAAACGTCCTCACCCGCGCCCTTCTCGTCCTTGTCCTCCTCCTGCTGCTCATCATCAGGGTCAGGGTTCGGCTCCGGCCACTCGTTCACGGTCACAAACTCGTCATCCACCCGCACCAACGACCGGCCGTCCACCGGGAAGTTCAACGCCACATGCGGCCCGTTCACCCGAAACACCATCTCGGCCCCGACGGGCACATCCGGCTCGACCCGCTGGGGCGCCGACGACCCGCACCGAAGGGCAAGCACCAACTTCGAGTCGACATCACCCCCCCACGCCGCCCACGCACACCCCCGCACCAACACCGGACGGATCGGCGCCGCGCCACCCTCCTCCAACACCCACGACGGGTCACCGTCCCCCAACGGCACCGCCACCACACCCCGATCCGTGGCCACCAACACCCGAGACCCCGTCGCCGGCCCCGCCTGGAGCCGACCCACCGAACCGAACGACGACAGATCCACTACCCGATCCGCCACCTGCAACTTCAAGGCCACCGGATCGAACACCACCGGCACCGACCCCACCACCACCAACTCCAGCGGGGACGCACCGTCAGCGGCAGCCGTCGAATCGAGCAGCAACTTGCGCGACACCGGACCCTCACCCGCACCCGCGATACGACGAACCCGACCCTTCACAACATCGACCCCGACAACCGAACCGGTCGGCCCGACCGCCACCACCGCACCCGCACCCAGCTCCGCTGTCGGACCGCCCTTATCACCAGCCTCGTCATCCCCAGCGGCCAGATCGGCGGCACCCTTCACCGCCCGGATCGAACCAACACTGTCAAACGGAGCCACCCACACCGACCCCGTCCCCAAGTCGGTCACCGCGACCTGACCGCCACCCAACCCCACCGACGACGACGCCGGCAACGCCACATCCGACTTCGGGTCGGCCTCCGCCGTGGCCACGTCCACGACCCGCAACGCCACACCCGGATCGACCACCGCCACCCGACGCCCATCCTGCACCACATCCAACGCCCTCGAAACCTTCGCCGTCACCTCGATCTTCTGCGTCTGCATGTTCAAACGACCCACCTGGCTCGTGCCGCGGTTCGTCACCCACACGCCGGCCTCATTCAGATCGACCTTCGCCGAACGAAACCCCTCCGCCGCGAACGCCGCCACCACCAACACCACCAACACCCCCAACACACCACCCGACCGCCACGACACCCGCCGACCACCCACCACACCCGAACGACCCAAAACACCGGACACGGCACGGAACCGTGCGGCCACCCCACTACGCACTGCTCCCACCTCCCACGACAACTCCCTCAACCACGGCAATCACCCTCTCGCGACCCCATCAGCTACCTCACCGGGTCGCACCTCGCCGGTCGGACGGATCACGACGGTCCTGTGCCACCCTAGAAACAGCGCATGCCCTGCAGAATGGGGAATACTCCCCTTCCCCCAAACCCTTCACCGCACCTCGACCCGGACGAGCACCTCGCCCAGCCGGATCATCGCGCCTCCGCTCAGGGGGGCCCGCTCACCCGGCACCACCACCCGTTCACCAGTCAGGTCGATGAT
>DAIMFV010000029.1:15475-20643 GCA_036724365.1 Acidimicrobiales bacterium
GGAGTGGCGATCCAGCACCCAGGCGCCTCGATCGTCCACGCCGAACTCGGCGTGGGTCTTCGAGACGCTCTGATCTGAGACCGGCACGAGGCGAGCGGATCCGTCGCCGTCGACGACCGCTGGGTTGCGGCCGACCACGACGCGACTCCCCATCTCGATGGGGGGCTCGCCCTCGATGTGGATCACCCACTGGCCAGAGGGCGAGGTCTGCCCCGATGTCGAAGGCGAGCTACGCGAAACCATGCGCGTGGACTCGTCGGCCCGAACGGGCGAGGGCAGCGGCGCCTGTGGTTCATTGGGCCTCGCAGCGATACCCGGGCCGGCGGCCCACGGCGTTCCCGACCCCGGAGGGGCGGACACCGCCCCCGATGCGCCACCAAGCAGCCACGGACTCGGCGCGGCCGACTGCGGGACGCCGACTGCGGCGGGTGCCAGCACGGATGCCGGGACGTTGGACGGCACCCCCGCCGGCGGCGGCGCGAGCCGGGCGTCCGGCAGCTTCCGGAGCGCGGCCAGCACGGACTTCTCGACCCGGCCGTGCAGACGCAGGCGGACACCGGCGTGGTCGTCGTCGATGGCGCACGTGAACGTCTCGGTGGCGCGCACCAGCAGGAAACACAATCCCACCCCGGTGATCCCCAGCACCGCGGCCGCGGCGAGCGCCCAGTTGGGCCGGAACGTGCGGGTGAACGTCATCCGGTCGAGCGAAGCCGACGACGTCCGGTACCCAGAGTCCGCGTCCATCAGCTCGAGGATCGCCTGGTTCAACGCCGACGGCGCGGCCCACCGAACCGGATGCGCCTCATCGACGACCAGTCCCCGGCGCGCCATCAGACCCCGCTCCGCGTACGCGACACGGCCGAGCGCTCACCCTCCACGACTGCCCTCCATCTGTTCCGTCCGCCAACGTCCACCACGGAGTTTGCGAACTGTGGTCGCAGATCCTCTCACGGCGCGAACGGCCGCGTCCAGTTGTACCTGCGCCTGACTCGCACTTATCTCGGGGTGGCAGGTTTCTCGTCGAGCGAAGCGAGATCGGCCGGGGTGACGAGGCCCACCGAGACGGCGTACTCCACCAGCCGAGCACGGCGGTTCGACGCGAGCTTCCCGGGCTCCCCGTGGAGGCCGCGGACCCCGGCCCGGTCGAGCTTGTCGCAGACGTTGTCGAGCTTGCGGTTGAACTTGGTCACCAGCCACCCCAACCGGCGCGCCGCGTCGGCCGACGACGGGATGGCCGCATTCCCGCGACCCTCCTGGCGCAGCAACGGCTCGGCCAGCGCCACGATCAAGAGCTTCTGCTCCGGCGTGAGGGGGATCTGGCCGATCGTCTCGGTGATCGACGACGGCTCGCCCCGCACCACCTCGTGCGAACCGGCGAAGGGCCCGCCCTCCACCGTTACAGTGAGCTCGTAGGTGGTGGGCCCCGCGGTGAAGCGGACGTGGGTCGCCTCGAACACGATGGGCAGGCGGGCGCCGGGTGCCACCCAGGCCTGTACGCGACTGGCCTCGTCGACCACGGTGGCCGACAGCCGTGAGCCGAGGTTTGTCAGCCAGCACAGCCCGTCCTTCACCGACACCTCAAGGAAGCGGCGGTGGAGGAACGGGTTGTCGTCCACCACCAGGTCGGCGTCGCGCCCCAGGACGACCGGACCGTCCTCGGTGACGTCGTGCACCTCACCGCAGAAATCCACCGAGACCTTCACGCGCCCTCCGTCGCTCGAACGACGTCCGAGAGCCGGTCGTCCCCGGTGCGGCTCGCCACGTCCAGGCAGAACCCGGACCCTGGGGCGACCCCGGCCACCTCGACGAACGCGTCGGAAGTGTCGACCGGCGTGGGATCGGCCCCGTCGCACCGTTGGTAACGGAACCCCACCACCGTCGGATCGTCCGGCTTCGTCCACTCCACTCGGACGACAGCATCCGTGCGCGTCACCACGATTCCGCTGACCTCGGGCACGGGCACCGGACCGAGAGCCGTCGTGGCGCCGCCATCGCATCCGTCGAGCTCCTCGCACGGCTCCTTCCCTCGCGGCGTCGTGCCGTCGCCGGCCCCCACGGCGTAGATGAGGACGCCGATCACGACCAAGGCCGCGGCGATGAGTACCGGAGCCATCCAGCGACGCCGTTGCGAGGCATCCTCGGTTCCGGCACGGCCCGGTCGAGCCGTGCCGTACGAGCGTTCGGGCGCCGGATCGGGGAGCGCTGCACCCAGCCCGCCCGGGCGGACCCGACCACCTCCCCTTACCGCAGGTACCATCGGCACCCCGCCGATGACCCCGGTCCCGGCCGCGGTGGCGCCCCCACCGGGCCGTTTTTTGCGGGTGCGGTCGTCGGGAGCCTCGGAGCGGATCACCCGCACCGAGCGGGCGAGCGTGGCGTCGGCGTCGATCGCCTGGGTCTGCTCGGAGTGGCCCGAGCCGTCGGCGCCGGTAAGCGGACCGGAATCGCCCGCCCGTCGACCGCGACTCGTGCGCTCTGCGACCTCGAGCCGGGTCTGGGACAGCCTCAGCTCGGATTCGACGGCTTGGAGGGCTCGGCCGAAAGACTCTGCCGACCCGGGCCGTTCGGAGGGCTCTTTGGCCAGGGCCCACCGCAGCAGCGAGTCGAGTGAGGTGGGAACGTCGGAGCGCGGGATCGCCGGCGGCGCCGCCGAGACGGTGCGGGCGGTCAGCGCCCGATCAGAGTTGTCACCGCGAGGCTCGACGAAGGGGGCGTGGCCGGCCAAGAGCGTGAACAGCGTCGCAGCGAGCGCGTAGACATCGCTGCGGGTATCAGGCATCCGATCCTCGAGCACCTCGGGTGGTGCCCACGGGAGCGACACCGCCTTCTGGTGGGCATCGTCGCCGTGGCGGGCTGCGATGCCGAAGTCGGTCAGGCCCGGTCGACCCAGATCGTTGGTCAGGATGTTGGCGGGCTTCACATCGCGGTGGAGCAGCCCGTTCTGGTGGGCGAACTCCAGTGCACCCGCCATCTGCACACCGACCGACAGCACCTCGGCCACGTCGAGGGGACCGTCGCGGAGGAGATCCGAGTAGGTCGGCCCACCGAAGAAGGGCATCACCAGGTAGCGGAGTCCGCCGGCCGTCAGGTCGGTCTTGAAGACGTCGACGATGGCCGAATGCACCGACACCGACGCCATGGCCCGCGCCTCGGCATCGCTGGTGTCTTCTGTGAGGACCTTAACGGCCACCTGCCGACCCAGGTCGTCGCGGTATTCGAACACCTCGGAGTAGCCGCCGCTGCCGATGTGGCCGACATACTCGTACCCGTCGATCTCGGGCGGCGGGACCTTCACCCGGGCCATCACGCCACCTCGAAGCGGAGGGTGACCGCCTCAGCCAGCACGATCTCGCTCCCCGGGAGCACAACGGTGGGGACACCGGGCCGGAGCAGCTCCGGGTTCCGACCCGGAGCGTGGAGCACCGTGCCGTTCTGGGAGCCCCGGTCGACCACGCTGGCGGTCCAGCCCGACACCTGGATCACGCAGTGGGTGCGAGAGAGGTGCTTGTCCTCGGCCAAGCTCACCAGGCGGGGGAGCTCGCCCTCGAAGGTCACGTCCGAGCCGGGGTTGCGACCGATGAGCACCGTGCGATCGACCGCGACGCGCTCGCCGTCGGGCAGGACCAGCACCCCCACCTCGACCCGCTCGACCAGTTCGGTACCGCCCAGCACCGCTACCCCGCACACCCGACACACGCCGGTATGCGGCGGATTGAGATGGTCGTTCGGGCATCGGCTCGCCGGCACACCCCCGCCGGCTGCCGCCCGTTCGGCGGCAGCGCCTCCACCCAACGCCATCTCGGCCCGGATTGAGGCGAGCGAACGGGTGTGGCCGTCGTGGTCGCCCAGTTGGCCGGCGTCTCCTACAGCAACGTCTGCGGGGGCACCGCCGGGGACGCCGGTGATGGGCGGAGTCCCCGCCGGCAGTGGCGTCACCACTGGGACCAGCGCACCGCCCGGCGAACCGGGCGACGCCGCTTCGCTCACACGAACCGCTGCCTGCTCCACCGTGCGGAGCCGCGTGTGCGAGAAGAGGTGGTCGTAGTCGTGCTCGGACCGACCGTCGGCTGTAGCGACGGCCTGGTCGTCGTCGCCCGGGCCAGGAGCGGCGGCCTCCGTCTCGTCCGTTCCGGCCTTGCCAGCCGCCCCCGGCTCGTCTGTCCGCTCCTCGGGAGACCACGTCGCGGCGCCGTCGTCGTCGTCGTCGGTTCGGTCGAACCACGTCTCGATGCGCGTCACCTCGTTGGCCTGCGCCCCATCGCCGATGCCCGCGGGCTCGGACCCGACCCCCGTCGACGCCTCGGTCTCAGCCTCGGCTTCGGTCTCAGCCTCAGCCTCGGCCTCGGTCCGGTCCTCGGCCTCATCGGCAGTCCGGTCCTCGACCCCGTCGACCGCCTCCGGTTCCTCCCCCCCCTCGGGTTCCGGCGCCACTACGGGGTGGACCGCGGCATCGATCGCCGATGCACCTCGGGCGCCCACGTCGTTCCCCGCGTCGACCGCAGCGGACTCCGCCTCGGCCGACCGTTCCGACCCAAGATCGAGCGGGACGGGAGACGCTGTCGAGGCCGGGGCCGTGCCGTCCAGCGCCGCCACGTCGATCCAGGTCACCGAGCTGGCCTCGACGACCCCCCAACCGATCCACGCGCCGGCCTCGTGCACCTCCGGCCCCCGACCCAACGAGACGGTGCCCACCTCGGCGAACTCGCGTTCGCGCCACGTGCGGAACCCGGTGGCATCGAAGCGTTCGACCCCCGTGGCCGACGCGACTGCCACCTCGATGGCCCCACGAACCACGGCGACGGCACCGTCCTGGCCCTGCACGACCAGGGCGAAGTCGGGCAGCGATCGCAATGGCACGCCCACGAGGACGTCGAGGACGTCGTCGAGACGGGCCTCGCCGGAGAGGGCCAGCCGACCCAGCGCCAACGACAGGTCACAGGCGACCGGCCCGTCGACCAAGGCGACGAAGGACCGACTGACGACCACCGACCGCGATCCCTCGCCGAACAGCGCCACACGACTCACCATTCAGGCACCTCGATCACGCGCTCCGGCCCGCTGTCATCACCATCGGGCTGCTGCGCGGCTCGCTCATCGCGCGCCGGCGCATCCGCCGCAGCGGCGGCGGGAGTGTCTATTGGCTCAATTTACCAATTTTTTGCCAACAA
>DAIMFV010000029.1:20653-22850 GCA_036724365.1 Acidimicrobiales bacterium
ATCGGGGACCGCCATGATCGCCACCGCGGGCGACGGATCATCGACCTCATCGACCTCGTCCACAGCGTCCGGCCGGTGTTCGACCTCCGAGGCCACCGGCTCCGAGGTCGCGTCGGCGACTTCGTCGTCGGCCAACGGGCTGGTGTCCTCATTGACCTCGCGCTCACCGCCAGCCGATGACCCGTCCCCCAGCACATCGATCACCACGGCCGTGAGGTTGTCACGGGCATCTCCCCGCAGCACCGCATCGCACACGACCTGAGCCACCTCGTCCGGTCCGCCAGCCCGGGAAAGCAGAACCCGCAACTGCTCGTCGGCAAGCTCTCCGTGGACGCCGTCGGAGCAGAGCAGGAACCGATCGCCTTCCCGGACGTCGAGGTACGCGAAGTCGGCGACTATGGCTTCGGAAATGCCCATGGCCCGGGTGACCACGTTCCGCTCGGGGTGCGTTCGGGCCTCGCTGGCGGTGATCGACCCTGCCGCCACCATCTCCTGGACCAACGAATGGTCCGTGGTGATCTGCTCGAGGACACCGGAGGCGAGTCGGTACAGGCGCGAGTCGCCGACGTTCACCGCCACCCATCGCTCCGCCCCAGCTGCGCCTACCAGCACCAACGCCACCAGCGTGGTCCCCATGGCGCGCTCGGAGCGGGCGTGGGCAGCCGCCCGGCGCACGGCCGAGTTGGCGTCGAAGACCGCTCGCTCGACCACCTCGGTCTCGACGGCATCCCGACCCACGAGCGAGATGAACGCATCGGTCACCAGAGCGCTGGCGACATCACCGCAATCGTGGCCGCCCATGCCATCGGCCACCAGGAAGACCGGCGGCTCCGCCAGGAACTGATCCTCGTTCACCGAGCGCACCTTGCCCACATGTGTGATGCCCGCCCACGCCAGTGCTCCCATCGACCCAACCTCCAGACGAAAGATCATGCCAGAGGCATACGGGTCCCTCCACCGTCGGTGGCGACGGCGCCGCACGCAGCCGGAACGAACAGCCTGGCCGAAGCGGCCTCGCCCCGACATGGGGAGCACTCCCCCGGAACGTCGTCGTCCCTCCGCCGTCACCGCCCGCCAGCCCTCGGCGTCGACCGGACCCACCCAGAAGCAACTCGAGCGCGCCCTCCAAGCTCTGCGAGCACCCTTTGCCGACCGGCTCGCCCCGCCGTGCCAGCTCCGAGGCGGCCGCTCTCCGGAATGCGCGCTGGCCCACCTCGAGAACGGCGAATCCCCAGATCCCCCAGCGTCATGCCATTCAGCCGTGTTCTTGGCCAAGTTCTTCGTCGACCAGAGTGCTCGACCCGAGACGCACGACAACCAGCATGTCGGGTTCGGTCTCCACTGGTTGAGGGTTGTGAGTGCAGCGGGCAGTCTGCCCGTTCACGCTCCGACCAGTGGAGACCCAACCCTCAACCTCGAGGTGTTGCCGTCACCACTTGAACTCGCCCCCTCACGGGGAACGCCACCCCTGAGTTCCACGTGAGCCGCTGACGGCATGGGATCGGCCTACTCGCCGAAACCTGGGTTTGAGAACTCCGACACCTTGAAGTCGGCGAATCCGACGCGGTCGATGGTGACTTGCAGCAGGAAGCCTCCTGGAGTCGTGATCAAGCACGTATGGCCCTCCAGACCAGGGGACCAGTCGCAGCCGACGGGGTCTGCGGCGACCGGCAAGTCGCTGGCGATGTTGGTAGCGATGTCCGATGAGAGGTTTGAGCCCACTAAGACCTGGAACGCAGCTGCGTCCTGACCGTTGATGGCCCCGACGAGACGCAGCAATGTCGACGCGTAGTCCACGATCGTCGTGTCGGTGCGGGACAGGGCTGATCCGTCCCACAAGAAGCTCTCGGTGACGTCACTATTGTGCAGAGTCTGCGCGTGATCGTCGAAAGCGCTCACCTCCGCAGTCCGGACGCCACCGGCTATTCGCAGCGAGTCGACGAGAACTGGCCAGCCAGAGTCGGCCCCCACCCACGTCGAGAGTTCTCGGCACACGGTCTGACGCCAACACCACGTCCACATTTGTCGTCCAGAGGTTGCCGGCATCAGGTTCGCAGCCGAACCCGAGCACGGCGTCGTCGATCCCGTCGCCGTCCACGTCTCCGATCTCGATGGGGCCGAGACCAGAGAGCGAATAGCTAACCCTGATTCTTCATGGGGTTGAGATGGGTCGAAGTCTCTGAGACGCGACAAGTGC
>DAIMFV010000030.1:0-19700 GCA_036724365.1 Acidimicrobiales bacterium
TCGGGCTGTGACCGATCCCACCCCTGCCGAGGAGGCCGTGGCCCGGCCCCGCCTGCTGGAGGGGGCGCGGGTGGAGGTCCGCAACGGGTTCGACGGGTCGTGGACCAGCGGGTTCGTGGTCATGGAGGTCACCGACACCGGCTACCGGCTCCGCCGCCGCTACGACCACGACGTGCTGCCCACCGAGTTCGCGCCCGCCGACGTGCGCCGTGAGCGCAAGAACTCCATGTGGTGGGTGTGATCGTTGCGGGCTGACCTGGCCCGCCCACCCGGTCGGGTCTGAACGCCCGGTCCGAACCCCCGGCCTGAACCCCCCGGTGGGCCCGCCGGGTCAGGACCCGGTGCCGCCGCCCAGCGTGGCGATGTAGTCCTCCACCTCGATGGCGGTGAGGGTGAGGGTCTTGAGCGTGCCCCGGGCCGACAGGGTGGTGGCGACGCGGGCCACCGCCATCTCGTCGGGCGCCTCGAGGATGGTGATGAAGTCGTACTGGCCGAGCAGGGCGTACTGGCTGATCACCTTGACGCCCATGGCCTCCACGTCGGCGTTCACCTCGCGGAGGCGCTCGGGGCTGTCGCGCAACCGCGCGTAGCCGTCGGGACCCAGGGTGGACAGCATCACGAACTTCGGCATGGCGGGAAACCTACCCCTCGGCGGCGGTGCCGCTCATCGACGCGGGTCGACCCGGTCCTGCTCGACCCGGTCGATGTTGGCCCGCTCGTCGGGGTCGACGTCGGCCGGGGCCAGGAAGGCCACCACGATCTCACGGGCCACGGGGGCCGACGTGAGTCGCAGGCCGATCGCCAAGACGTTGGCGTCGTTCCAGCGCCGAGCCCCCCGGGCCGTCTCGGCGTCGGTGCACAGCGCGGCGCGCACCCCGGTCACCTTGTTGGCGGCGATGGAGACACCCGTGCCGGTCCAGCAGCACACCACCCCCAGATCGGCCGCACCCCCGGCCACCGCGTGGCCGACCCGGTGACCCACGTCGGGCCAGGGCGCCTCCACGGGGTCGATCACCTCGTGCCCGTCCTCCACCAGGGCCGCCACCACGGCGGCCGTGACCTCGTTGCTCTCGTCGGTGCCGAACGCCACGCGCATGACGGGATGGTGCCAGACCACACGCCGGCGGACCCGTCCCGGTGACGGGGACGAGCCGAGGCAGGACCCGTCCTAGCCTGCGACCCATGCCCCGCACGGTCCACGTCGTCCCCCACACCCACTGGGACCGGGAGTGGTACAAGCCGTTCCCGGTGTTCCGGATGCAGCTGGTGGAGCTGCTCGACGGACTCCTCGACACGCTCGACGAGCTCCCGGCCTACCGACACTTCCAGCTCGACGGCCAGATGGCCGTGATCGACGACTACCTCGAGATCCGGCCCGGGGCGCGGGACCGCCTCCACCGGCTCAACCGGGCCGGCCGGCTCACCATGGGCCCGTGGTACACGCTGCCCGACGAGTTCCTGGTGTCGGGCGAGACCCACGTCCGCAACCTCCGCCTGGGACTCGACCGGGCCGACGAGGTCGGCGGGGCCATGGCGGTGGGCTACCTCCCCGACATGTTCGGCCACGTGGCCCAGATGCCCCAGATCCTGGCCGGGTTCGGCTTCGCCCACGCCGTGGTCTGGCGGGGGGTGCCCGCCGCGATCGAGGCCCCCGCCTTCTGGTGGGAGGCGCCCGACGGCACGAGGGTGCGGGCCGAGTACCTGGCCGACGGCTACAGCAACGGGGCCCGCCTGCCCGCCGACGGCCCGGGCCTGGTGGACCAGGTGGCGGCTTTCCGGGCCGCCCAGGGCCCCCGGGCCGGCGCCGACGTGTTGTGGATGCACGGCACCGACCACCAGCTCCCCGATCCCCGGCTGCTCGACGTGCTGGCCGAGGCCAACACCCCGGGCGGCGACCGGTTCGAGATCACGTCGCTCCCGACCCACCTCCACGCCGGTCCGGTGGACGGGCTCCCCACCTGGCGGGGCGAGCTGCGATCGGGAGCCCGGTCCAACCTGCTCATGGGGGTGGCGTCGTGTCGCACCGACGTCAAGCAGGCCGCCGCCCGGGCCGAGCGATGGCTGGAGCGCATCGCCGAGCCGCTGCTCGCCTGCTGGATGCCCGCCGACGCCTGGCCCACCGAGTTCCTCGCCGTGGCCTGGCGGGAGGTGATCCGCAACGCGGCCCACGACTCGATCTGCGGCTGCTCGGCCGACGAGGTCAACGACGCCGTGTTGCACCGCTACGCCGAAGCCACCCGGGTGGCCGAGGCCCTCACCGACCGGGCCCTGATCCGGGCGCTGGCCACCTCCGGCCAACCGCTGATCGCCGTGAACCCCTCGGCCCGGGCCCGCACCGCCACCGTCACCGCCGTGGTGGCGGGCGACGTGGCTCCACCCGACACCCAGCAGCTCTCGGTGCGCCCGGCCGTGCTGCGGGGGCCCACCCTGCCGGCCGACGCCGCCGTGGCCGTGGTGCTGCGCGCCGCCCTGGAGGACCCGCGGGTCAGCGCGGTGGAGCTGGTGCCCGTCGAGGCGGGCCCCGCCCCCACGAGCACCGGCGCCACGAGCCCCGGCGACACGCCGGGGCAGGAGGCGGAGGCGCCCCGGTGGGTCGCCCGCCTGCGGTCCGACCGGGCGCCGAGCGAGGTCGACGCCGAGGCGCTGCGCACCCAACTCGAGCAGATCGCCACCGACCCGGCCGCCACCGTCACCCTCGAGACCGTGCGGACCTCGGCCACCCAGGAGGTGCTCCTGCGCACCCCCGAGGTACCCGGGTTCGGCTGGCGGGGGCTGGCGCCCGCGCCGCTCGGCGACCACGCGGTGCGCCCCCACGACGGTGGGCTCACCAACGGCCTGGTGACCGTGGCCGTCGACCCGTCCGACGGCACCTTCGCCCTGGACGGCCTGGCCGGGTTCGGTCGCCTGGTCGACGACGGCGACGCCGGCGACACCTACAACTGGTCGCCCACCGCCGACGGCACCACCATCCACCGGCCCGACGACGTCGACGTGTTCGTGGTGGAGGCCGGTCCGGTGCGCGGGCGCATCGAGATCACCCGCCGCTACCGCTGGCCCACCCACGTTCTGGACGGTCGGCGGGTCGGATCCACCGACCTGGAGGTGCACACCCAGGTCGAACTGCGGGCCGGCGAAGACCTGGTGCGGGTGTCGGTGGAGCTCGACAACCGGTGCCGGGACCACCGCCTGCGGATCCACCTCCCGCTCCCCCACCCCACCGACCGCTCCGAGGCCGGCTGCGCCTTCACCACCGTCCACCGGGGCCTCACCGCCGAGGGCGGACCGAACGAGGTGGGCCTGCCCACCTTCCCGAGCCGCGGCTTCGTGCGGGCCGGCGGGCTCCTGGTGGCCCACGACGGGCTCCCGGAGTACGAGTTGATCACCGATGGCGGCTCCGGCCGAAGCGGGGGACGCGACGGACGCGACGGAGCCGACGACCCGGTGCTGGGCCGGAGCCTGGCCGTCACCCTGCTCCGCGCCGTGGGCGTGATCTCCCAGGGCCCCATGGTCACCCGGGCCCTGCCCGCCGGCCCGTCGACCCCCACCCCCGCGGCGCAACAGCCCGGGCCGTTCCGCGCCGACCTGGTCCTGCACACCGGAGGCCGGGACCCCTACGCCGTGGTCGACGAGGCGTTCACCCCGCTGCTCACCGCCCACCTCCCGGGAGCCCGGTGGGGCGACGCCGACCGGTCGGGCCGCGCCCTCGCCGTGACCGGCGCCGAGGTGAGCGCCCTCACCCGTCGCCCCGACGGCCGCCTCGAACTGCGGGTCTTCAACCCGACCGACACGTCCGCCCCCCTGGTGGTGGGCGGGCGCACCGGCGAGATCACCGACCTGCGGGGCACCCCCACCGGCGAACCGTTCACCGGCGCCACCACCCTGGGCCCCCAGCGGATCCTCACCCTGGCGCTCGACGACCCGGCCTGACGTCGGCACCGGACAGCCCGGAACGACCAGTCCGACACAGGTGTCCGACCGCGGCTCGGTCCCGGGGCTGCCTGGGGAGTCGACTGCCCCCGGCGGTAACCTGGACGCCATGCAGCGTCCAAGGATCCGCGCCCTGCCGGTGGCGGGCGCCGTGCTCGTGCTGCTGGTGGGCGGCGGCATCGCCCTGCTGGACCGCGACGCCGAACCGGCAGCGGTCGTGGCCGCCGCCACCACCGCACCCCCCGAGACCACCACCACCAGCACCGAACCCGACGTGCCCGGCTTCCTGGTGGCCGACGCCGCCGGCACGGCGGTCGACCTCTACCGGGAGCCCGGCGTCGTCTACGAGGAACGCCCCTGGCTCGACAACCCCACCCACGAGGGCCTGGCCGTGGTGTTCCAGGTGCTCGAGGAGCAGCCCGAGTACCTGAAGGTCCGGGTCTCGTCTCGACCCAACGGGCTCGTGGCCTGGGTGAAGCGCAACCAGGTGACCCTGCGCGAGGTGCCCAACCGGGTGCTGGTCGAGGTGGGCGCCCGCCGGGTCACGGTGTTCAACGGCGACCAGGTCGTCTTCCAGGAGACGGCCGCGGTGGGCACCGACCGCACCCCCACACCGCTCGGGCAGTTCTTCGTCGACGGCGTCGTCAAGCTCGCCTACGACAAGGGTCCCTACGGCACCTACCAGCTGAGCGTCAGCGGCTTCAGCGACGTGCTCCAGTCGTTCGGGGGTGGCAACGGCCAGATCGCCCTGCACGGCACCAACCGGCCCGAGCTGCTGGGCCAGCCGGTGAGCAACGGCTGCGTGCGACTGTCCAACGACGCCATCAACCGCCTGGCCTGGCTCGCCCCCACCGGCACGCCGGTGGAGATCGTGGCCTGATCCCCCGCCCCGTCGGCCCCCACCCGACGGGTCAGGAGCGGCGGCCCCGGGAGCGGTCGCGCCGGGACGGATCGGCGGCCGGACCCGCCGCGGACTCGGCCCCCTCGGACGACACCGGATCGGGGACCTGCAGGTCCGGGGCGAGCGGGCCGGAGGAAGCCGGATCGTCTCCGGAGGTCAGGTCGTCGCCGGAGGTCAGGTCGTCGCCGGAGGGCAGGTCGTGGCCGGAAGCCGGGTCGTCGCTGGTGGAGGGCGCCGCTTCGAGCGACGGGGCGTCGTCCCGGCTCTCCCGACGCGACCGGCGCCGCCGGCCGGCCCGCCGCTCGTCGATCTCGGCCACCCGGGCCTCCTGACGCTCGGCCCACTTGTCCTCGGCCTTCTCCTTGTTCGACCGGGGCTCGGCCGCCGCCTCCGCCCGCCGCAGCACGTGGAGCGGCACCTTGCCGATGTCCTTCACCTTGCGGTTGCCGATGTCGCGCCAGGCGAAGTCGACATCGCCCTCCAGCGCCTGGCGCACCTCGGCCGAGCACAGCACCGTGGCCGGGAAGGCGAGGGTGACCAACCGGCTGGCCATGTTGACCACGGGTCCGAACACGTCGGCCTCCCGCTGCAGCACCGGACCCGACGCCAGCCCCACCCGCACGTCGGGCAGGTCGTCGTCGGCCGCGTAGCGCTCGGCCAGCGACAGCGCGATCTCGGCGGCCGCCCGCTCGTGGGGCACCGCGAACATGACCTCGTCGCCGATCATCTTGACCACCCGACCACCGAGGTGGCCGATGGTGTCGTAGGCCAGGGTCTCGAACCGTTCCACCACGTCGGCCAACTCGTGGGGCCCGATCTGTTGGCTGAGCGCCGTGAAGCCCACCAGATCGGCGAAGCCCACCACCACGTGGGACGGGTCGGCGCCGGCCTGCTCCCGAGCCACCCGGGCCCGGGCGGCCGCCTGCAGGTGCCGGCGCCACACCAGACCCATGATCTCCATCAACGTGGGCACCAACAACGGAGCCAGCACCGCGAACTCTTCGGCCCGGGCCTCGCGCTCCGCGACCGATGCCAACACCTCCTCGTCGTCCAGCCCGTCGGTGTCATCACCGGCCTCGACCGCGTCGACCAGGGCGTTGGCCACCCGAGACAGCGACGAGCCGATCACCCGGGCCATCTGCATGGTGAGGTCCTGATCGATCACCTCGGTCTCCACCAGGCGGCCCACGGTGCTGAGCAGCTCCACGTCGGCCTCGTTGAACGCCCGGTCGCCCACTCGGGGCACGGTGAGACCGAGCGAGCGCCACATCCGCGAGATGACCTCGGGGGTCAGCCCGGTGGCCACGGCCATCTCGTGCAGGTCGTACACCGACCGCTCCGGGCGGGCGAGCCGTTCGATCACCAGCAGCGACAGGTGGTTGTTGCGGTCGGCCTCGGCGATCTCGGCCTCGGGCACGCCCTCGGCCCGCAACAGGTCGGCCAGCCCGCCGAGCACCGGGCCCGCTTCGACCTCGGCCGGCGGCCCGGTCGGCCCGGTCGGCTCGGTCGGCTCGACCGACTCCTCGACCGTCTCCGACGACTCTGGCGGCTCGGGCAACCCCGGCGAAGCGGTCGGATCCGGCGACGTGGTCGGATCGTCGGGATCGCCGGAGTCCGCATGCCGCCCGCTCATGAGAACGACCCGCCGTCGGGGGCGGCGATGTCGGGCGTGGGCTCGGGTTCGGCGCCCGGACGGCGCATGGCGGGGTCGATGTCGGGGTGCTCGGCCACGATCGTCAACGACTGCAGGCCCCGCGGCGGCAGCACCTCGGCCAGCAGGGCGTCGCCCCGCGGCTCGGTGGTGGACCAGGTGGCATCGAGGGCCGGGGCGGTGAGCGTGACCGGCCCCACGCCCTCGTGCGCCTCCAGGTGCCACAACAGCGCGGGACGGATCCCGTGCCAGCGCACCCCGTAGGAGATGCGGCCCCACTCGGTGGGCAGGTCGTGGACCTCCACCCCGCCGCCGTACCAACCCTCGGGATGCACCGGCAGCAGGGCGAGACCCTGGGGCGTCTCGGTGACGAGCTGGTGGCGGACCGCGGCCACCAGCGCGGCGGACGCGGCCAGGTCGTGGCCGATGGGTCGACCGCCGGGACCCGGCCCGGGCCAGGTGGTGAGGGGACCGGCCTCGGCCACCAACTCGTCGAGGACGGAGCCGCGTGCCGAAAGCAGTCGGTCGACCGCATCCCCCTCGGAGCCGGCCGTCACGACCCCACCGGATCCGACGCCGGCCCCGGGTTCCGCCGCACCCTGGCGGAGGCGGCCCTCCAGAGCGGCCACGGCCCGGGCGGCGTCGGGCTGACCGCACCGGTCCAGCAGCCGGGTGGTGAGGGCCAGGCTCCCGGCCACGCGCCAACGGAGCACCGGGTCGGAGATCTGGCCACGACGGTCGGCGCGGGCCAGCCGCTCGACGGCGGCCGACACCTCGGGGAGCATCCAGTCGAGCAGCGCGTCGACCCGGTGCAGCAGCCAGTGACGGGCCACCGCGGCCAGGGCGAGCGCGTCGGTCTCCGGCGGCGCCGACGCCAGGCGCTCGGTCCAGCGGGCGATCACCACCCCCACGTCGGCCGGCCGGTCCAGCAGGTCGAACGCTCCCAGCAGCACCTCGGTTGCGCCCAGTTCGAGGTCGGGACTGCGGTGCCCGTCACGCCGCACGGCCTGACCGTCGTGGGCCAGCTGGACGTGGGCCCGGGCGTGCTCGAACGCGGCGCCCAGGTGGTGGTCGGGCACCTCCACCCGCGGGCCCCGGCGGTGGACCTCCCAGCCCGAGGCCACCGTGGCGGCGTCGGGCAGCACCTGGGGGTAGCCGAGGGGATCGTGGCCCACGTCTCCCACCGGCACGACGGCGCGCAGCACGGCGGTGTGCGGCGTGGGGAACACCAGCGCCATGGTGGCCAGTCCGTGCGGACACGACGCCGTGAGCAGGTCCGGGCCCGCCTCGCCGGCGGTGACCTGGACGACCACGTCGCCCGTGGCGCGGTTGCCCACCGCCACGCGCGCCGGGCGCCGGGGCAGCACCACCGCCGGCCGGCCATCGACGCGCACCAGGTGGGCCACGTCGCGTCCCCGGCCACCCTCGACCGGTTCGATGGTGATCTCCCCGGCCGAGCCCACACCGTCGGCCACGAAGGGCCGGATCACCAGGACCGAGGCGAACGGCACGGCGGTGCGGTTCTCGCCCTCGGCCACCACCCACTCGTCTCCCACCGCCCGGGGCGAGCGCACGCCGTAGGCCCGGTGGACGGCGTCGCCCCCCGGCACCCGCACCACCGTCTCCACCACCGGCGCGGCCTGCAGCAGGTTCTGGCGCACCGACGGCTCACGCGCCGGCACCCGCCACCGGTCGTCGGCGCCCACCCACCAGTCCAGGCTCCACCCCTCCCCGGACACGAGTCCGCCCGGATCGACCGGCGTGGCGAGCGGCGAGGACACCGTGCCCACCAGGCTCCAGGCGGTTCGCTGCTGACGCAGGCCCCGGGGCAGCACCCACCCGGCCGCCTCGAGCTCCCCGGCCAGATCAGCGCCGGCCCGATCAGCGCCCGCCCGATCGGCGTCGTGCCGCTCGACACGGGCCGCGCCGGCCGGAGCCGGGCCGGTGACATCGGGAGCGCCGGACTGAGGGGAGCGGGACGCGGTGCGGCGGAACATGATCCGGCGGGTCTACCCGGCTCAGCGCACGCCGTCCACCTCACGGCCCGAGCCCCGACGCAGCAGGCCGGCGTAGGCCTCGGCCGCGGCGCGGCCCTCGTGGCACACGGCCCGCACCTCCGACGCGATCGGCATGTCGATCCCGAGCTCGTCGGCGATCTCGATCACCACCTTCGACGTCTTCACGCCCTCGGCCACCATGTTCATGGCCGCGATGATCTCGTCGATGGTCTGGCCCTTGCCCAGGCACTCCCCCACGTGGCGGTTGCGGCTCTGGGGGCTCATGCAGGTGGCCACCAGGTCGCCCATGCCGGCGAGCCCGGCGAAGGTCATGGTCTGACCGCCCATGGCCACGCCCAGCCGGCTGATCTCGGCCAGGCCCCGGGTGATCACCGCGGCCCGGGTGTTGTCGCCCGCCCCCAGGCCGTCGGCCATGCCGGCCGCGATGGCGATCACGTTCTTGAGCACCCCACCCAGTTCGCTGCCCACCACGTCTTCGTTGGTGTACACGCGGAACAGCTCGCCCTGGAACAGGGCCTGCAGCGCCCGGGCGATGTTGTCGTCGTCCATGGCGATCACGCTGGCGGCGGCGTGGCCGGCCAGGATCTCCTTGGCCAGGTTCGGCCCGGTGAGCACCCCGACCGGGTGGCCCGGCAGGATCTCCTCGACCAGCTGGCTCATGCGGAGGCGGGTGCCCACCTCGAGGCCCTTGCTCAGCGAGATCACCGGCACCCACGGCCGCAGGTAGGGCCGCACCGCCTCCAGCGCGGAGCGGAAGCCGTGCGACGGCACCCCCATCACCAACAGGTCGGCGGACCGCACCGCCTGCTCCAGGTCGGCCGTGGCCCGGAGCTGGCTGGGGAGGCGGAACCCGGCGAGGTAGTCGCCGTTCTCGTGGTCCCGGTCGATCTGCTCGGCGAGCGAGGCCCGCCGGGACCAGAGCAGCGTGGGCGTGTTGCGGCTGGCGAGCGCGGCGACCGTGGTGCCCCACGACCCGGCACCGATGACGGAGACCCCGATGTCCATGGCAGCACCCTAGGAGGCGTCCGGGCGCCACGTCGGCGGTAGCGTGTCGCCGTGCACAGCGCCGTCGTCGTTCCGGTGAAGGCGTTCGACTCGGCGAAGCGCCGCCTGGCCCCGGCGGTGGGGCCCGAGGCCCGGGCCCACCTGGCCCGTTCCATGGCCGAGGCGGTGATCCGCGCCGCCGCTCCCCTGCCCGTGGTGGTGGTGTGCGACGACCCCGAAGTGCGCACCTGGGCCCGGAGCCTGGGCGCCGAGGTGCGCTGGACGCCCGGCCTGGGCCTGGACGGTGCCGTCGAGGCGGGCGTGGCCTGGGCCGCCGACGAGGGCTACGACCGGGTGGTGGTGGCGCACGCCGACCTGCCGCTGGCCACCGGGCTGCGCCACGTGGCCGGCAGCCAGGGGGTGGTGCTGGTGCCCGACCGTCGTGCCGACGGCACCAACGTGATCGCCCTACCCGCCGCCTGCGGCTTCCGCTTCGCCTACGGACCCGGGTCCTTCCACCGCCACCGGGCCGAGGCCGAGCGGCTCGGGCTGGTGGTCACGGTGCTCGACGACGGTGCCCTGGCGTGGGACGTCGACACCCCCGACGACCTGGTGCTGCCCTCGGGCGAACCGGTGGCCGACCGCATGGCCGCCCTCACGTTGGCCGCCGCCACCCCGCCGGCGGGCCCGGTCCCCCCGCTGCCGTGAGCCCCCGATCCACCGACCTGGCCGTGCCGGCCCGGGCGCTGGCCGTGGGCGCCCACCCCGACGACGTGGAGTTCGGCTGCGGCGCCACCCTGGCCCGGTGGGCCGAGGCCGGCTGCGAGGTGGCGCTGGTGGTGTGCACCGACGGCTCCAAGGGCACCTGGGATCCGGCCGCCGACACGGCCCGACTGGTGGCCACCCGACAGGCCGAGGCCCGGGCCGCCGCCCAGGCGCTGGGAGCCCGGGGCCCGGTGGTGTTCCTGGGCCGGGTCGACGGTGAGCTGGAGAACGACCGGCCCACCCGCTCCGAGTTGGCCCGGGTGATCCGCGACCTGCAACCCGACGTGCTGCTGGGCCACGACCCGTGGAAGCGCTACCGCCTCCACCCCGATCACCGCGCCGCCGGGTTCCTCACGTGCGACGCCCTGGTGGCGGCCCGGGACCCGCACTTCTTCCCCGAGCACGGCCTGGCCCCCCACCGACCCGCCGCCCTGCTGCTGTTCGAGGCCGACGAGCCCGACCACGCCGAGCCGGCGGAGGAGCGCCACCTGGCCGCCCGCATCGCCGCCCTGGAGTCGCACCGGTCGCAGTACGAGTCCACCATGTTCATCACCGACCAGGCTGCCACTGGCGTCGACACCCCCGGCTCGGCCGAGGGTGGAGCCGTACCCCCGTCGGTGGCGGCGTTCCGGGCCGAGCAACGGGCTGCGCTGGAGGAGGCCGGCCGCTGGGCCGGTGCCCCCCTGGCCGAACGCTTCCACCTGGTCCCCACCGACCGCTGAGGCCGCCGACCGCCGACGCCGGAACAGCGGTGGAGGCCGTGCCAGGCACCATCCACCGAGGGGGCGGCCCTATCGGCGCATGTCCTCGGCTGGCTGATCGCCACCTATGAGCTCGCGGAGCTCGGCGAGCATGTCGTCGGCGTCGCCGATCACGAAGTTGCACACGTAGATCACCCGTTCGCCCGTCAGGCGCTCCAGCAAGGGCACCACCTGCACGGCCAGGTCGGGGCGGGCCTGTTGGAGCGCCAGGTGGCCCACCGTCATCCACAGCCCGGGCGACACCCAGCTCGTGGGTAGCCCGGCGATGTCGGTGGCGGCCATCTGGTCGGCTGCCGCCCCGGCGGCCGCGTGGTGGCCGGCCAGGCCGGCCAGCCAACCGCGGGTGGCGCTCACGATCTCGGGATAGGGAAGCCCGTCGAGCCCGTCCATGTGGCGCAGAGCCGCCTCGTGGTCGCCCGCGAGGTGGGCGAGCCACATGTGCTGCACGATGCAGCCCAACTGGAACATCGGCTCGTTCGGGGCGAAGCGACTGCCCTCGTTGATCCGGAACCGCGCCGCTTCGAGGTCGCCACCGACCAGGTCGACCACGGCGAGTTGTTGGTGGCCGGCCGCCACCAACAGCGTGGCGCCGAGCTCCTCCGCCTGTGTCGACAGGGCGGAGGCCGCCACACGGGCCTCGGCATCGCGCCCCAGCCGGATGAGGGCGTACGGCAGGGCCAGCATGCCGTCGAGCAACCGCCAGGATCCCAACTCCTCTCCAAGGTGCATGGCCCTCGTGGCGTGGTGCAGTGCGGTGGTGGCGGGAATGGCGGCCTGGCAACTGGAGGCGACCGACGAGTGGGCGACGGCGAGCGCTTCCTCGGTGCCCACCAGCTCCGCCTCCCGCATCAGCTCCTGACCAGCCGCGGCCACATCCAGGTGTCCGAGGGAGGTGGCCGCGGCGAGCTGTTGCGCGAGCAGCTTGACGCGAACGAAGGTCCCCGGCACCGACAGGGCGAGTGCCTCCGGCAGCAGGGCGAGGAACGCCGGATCGAGCCCGAACCCCTCGGCGTGGCTCAAGGCCGAGACCGCGTCGACGAAGAAGTGAGGCTCGTCGAGCTCTCGGGACAGGGTCAGGGCCCGGCGGGCGAACTCCCCGGCCGTGTCACGGTCACCGAGGACGAAGGCCGAGGCTCCGGCCAGGCACAGGAGCGAGCACCAAGGTCCGGCGGCCGGCGCGCCGAGCTCGCGGCCGACGGCGTCCAACCGGCGGGCGAGGCCCACCACGGCGTCGGGGGCGGAGACCTGGAGGAGGCTGGCGTTGGCCGAGCCGAGAATCTCGCAGGTGCGATCGAAGCCCAGGAGCGGGGCGCCCTCGATGGCGTGGTGGACCGCCTCCAGCCAGCTCTCGGGTCTGGCCGATGCCCGACTGGCGAGGACCTCGGCGAAGGTGGCGTGGGTACGCAACGCCCGGGCTGCGGTGACCTCGTCGAGGAGGGTCTGACGCACCAGTGCGTGGGCAAACCCGTATCGAGGGACAGGTCCCTCCTCCTCCACGAGCAGGCCCGCACCGACCGCCTCCTCCACCGCTGCCACCACGTCGTCGACCGCGGTCCCACAGGTGTCGCGGAGAACCGACAGGTCGATCGATCGCCCGCCCACCGCAACCACCGTGAGCATCGCGTTGGCGGACGGCGACAGGCGGGACAGTCGTTGGCCCACCACGTCGCGCACGCCTTCGGGCAGGCCCAGCTCGGCGACGTCGGCCGTGGTGCTCCACCGCCCGTCCTCGTTCACCAGCACTCCCGACTCCGCGAGGTGGGCGAGCACCTCGCCCACGAAGAACGGGTTGCCGGAGGTCTCACGGGTGAGGCGCCGGGCGAGCTGCCGCGCGCCAGGGTCCAGGTCGTTCTGGGCGAGAGCTGCGAGCAGATCGAAGACGGCGTCGTCGTCGAGCCCGCTCAGATGGATCCGGGGGACGTCGTGCTCACGCCGCAGCTCCACCAGCAGCGCCCCGAAGGGATGCGTGCGGCCGATGTCGGTGTCCCGGTAGGTGCCGACCACGAGCAGGGGCGTGTCGGACAGATCACGCAGGACGTGTCGGAGCATCGCCACGGTGTCCAGGTCGGCCCAGTGGAGGTCGTCGAGCACCAGCACCAAGGGTCGGTCTCCGGCGGCGTCCCGCAACGCCGCCCCCGTGGCGTCGAGCAGCTCCCCCCGTGACCGCTCGTTCGCCACCTGGCCGGGCCCGACGTTGGGCAGGAGCAGCTCGATGCCGGCTGCGGCAGCCACGGCACCGTGGGCGTGCAGGTGCCGGATCGCCTCGACGAAGGGCTGGTACGGGAAGAGCGCGTCCTGGTCACACCGGCCGTAGGCCACGGTGGCACCATCGGCCCAGGCCGTGGCAGCGAACTCGGCCACCAGCCGTGACTTGCCGATGCCGGGTTCGCCGGCCACCAGGACGATGCCTCCGCCGGAAGCCACCGCCCGGGTCCATTGGTCGTGGAGCTGCCGGGCCGCCGCTTCGCGGCCAACGAACGGGAGCCGGGTGTTCGGCCGGAGATTGGCGGGGAGCGGCACGGGGTGGTCGGGGGTGTCCTGCCACGTGAGGCGGCTGGCCGCCACGGGGTGTCCGAGACCCTTGAGATCGAGCTCCCCCATCGAGGTGAGGCGCGCTGGGGTGCTGCCCAACGCGACGGCGCGATCGGCTACCAGGATCTCCCCGGCACCGGCCGCCGCGCAGAGGCGGGCCGCCTCCACCACCGAGGGGCCGAACCAGTCGTCACCCTCCTGCGTCGCTTCACCGAGGGAGACGCCGGCGCGGATCGCCAGGTCCACGCCGAGGCGTTCTCCGGCCCGGCTGATCGCCCGCTGCGATCCGATGGCCGCCTCGAACGCGGCGCTCGGACCGGGAAAGGGCGCCATGTAGCCGTCGCCGAGATGCTTCACCACCGTGCCCCCGGCGGCGTCCACGGCCCGTGTCACCGCCCGGTCGTGGGCGGACCGCACCACGTCCGCTCGGTCGACACCGAGCGCGGTGAACAGGGCCGTGGAGTCCACGATGTCGGTGAACAGAAGCGAGATCACCTGTCGCGGCATGGACCGGATGGTAGGACCACTGGTCCTCGGGAGGCGGCTAGCCGAGGTCCGGACCACCGTGTAGCGACGAACGTCCCGCCTATCGGCTCGCGTCCGGAGAAGCGCGCGTCACGCGGCCGGCGCTCGCCGTCACCACACGCCGCTACGACGCCTGCCGGTGATCCAGTCCGGAAGTTGCGCCACGTCGAGGTGCGCCCGCGACAGCGGCGAATCGAGCTCCCACGACACACCGACCGTGTACGACTCCCGGTCCATGCCGATGTAGCGGTCGGTGCAGTTCGACGGGTCGTCCACGGTGAGCGTGGCCGGAGGGAGATCGTCGAGTTGCGGCACGAGTTCGGTCCAATGCTCCTCCGACCCGTCGGTCTTGGCGTGGAGCATCGCCTGGTACCAGCCGACGACATCGTGCTGCAGGTCGTAGTGGGCCGGGAAGACACGCCCGGATGCCGGCAGCACGGCCCGCTGGGCCACCAGGACAGCGTCGAGACCCGACCCCGACAGGCCGAAGGCCTCGCCCAGGTAGTCCTTCACCTCAGCCATCATCAGGGCCCAACTGTGGATCGGAGCCATCACCTCGCTGCCGTGGGTCACGGTGGCCGCCAGCGTGGGCCAGCGCGCCGGGTCGGCCGCCACCTGCAGCCCGATCTGGCGGATCAGGTCGATCTCGCGAACCCCGGTGCGATGGCGCACGTACCGGGAGACCAGTCGAAGCACCCCGTAGTTCTCGAAGTACCCGAAATCGACCCGGAACCGCTCCATCTCGTTCCAGTCCTCACGCGTGAACGTGGCGGTCGAGACCACGAGTGCGTTGCGACCGGGTTGAAGGGGTTCGTGGGTCTCGATCTTGTGCTCGGCCATGTACGCCGGATCGTTCATCGGGCTGTTCACGAGGAGGGTCGTCCGGTTGATCCGTGCGGGCACCTCACGTTCGATGCACTGCTGGAGGTCGTCGGCGAACGACTCCACGGTCATGCCGGGAAGGCCCATCATCAGCTCGACCATGAGGGGGAGCTTGGCCGATCTCATCCGGGCCGCGAGGGCGTCGTAGCGCTCGGTCTTGATGTTCGAGCGGTGGACGACCTGCAGCGTGTCGGCGTCCATGGATTGCAGCGAGAGCACTCCCTGAGACATGACGCCGGCGTCGGTCAACATCCCGATGATCTGCTCCAGGTGCTTCACCGTGTTCTTGGCATAGGAGACACCGAACGCCCTGGGGAAGTCGCTGGTTGACCTGACCCGGGCCAGTTCCGCCGCGATGTCGACGTCGCGGGCGAACATCCCGAAGTTGGCATCGGCGACGGAGACGCTCGTGATGCGCATGTCCGAGCACCACTGCAACTCGCCGAACACCCGATCGATGTCGTACTTCCGCACCCGGCTGGTCGTTGCGGAACCCCAGTCGCAGAAGGTGCAGCCGTACGGACATCCCCGATTGGTCTCGAGCGTCACCAGCACGTCGGGAACATCGCGGTACACGTCGACGAGGCCCATCAGGTAGGGACTCGGAATCGTGTCGAGGTCTGCGATCCGTTCTCGATCCGCGGTGCTCACCGGCCCCTCCGGGGTCCGGAACGACAGTCCGGCGACGTCGGCCAGGACCGTCAGATCGGGTTCTGCCGAGCCGATGACGGGACGCAGAGCGGCCAGCAGTTCGGCCGTCGTCACCTCGCCCTCCCCCCGGACCGTGACGTCGACATGGGGGTTGGCGGCGAAGTAGCGCTCCACGTCGCGCTCGTACTTCGGGGTGTCCGGACCGCCGTGCACCGTGATGCTGCCGGGCGACCGCTCCTTCACCCGACGTGACACCTCCAGGCAGAGCGCGTGGGACCACAGGTAGTTGGAGAACAGGTAGATGGCGGGCTCAGCGGTGAGGAAGTCGAAGTTCTCCTCGTTCCACCACCAGTCGGTCCGCAGCTCGTACTCCTCGTCGAGACGTCCTTCCTCCCAGGTCCTGGCGTACGCGGTGACCATCGCCAGACCAGCAGGAATACCGAGGTCGAAGGCCACCGGGATCACGCGAGGGCGCACCTCGCCGGTCTGGGCCCGCCGGGCTTCCTCCGCGGTGTTCTGGCGCTCGAAGTTCGCACGGAAGCGTTCGGCCAGGATCTCGTCCCGCCGTAGCGCCAGAGCCTCGTCGGAATCTTCATCGAGGTCAGCCGCATCGGACAGCACCGCGGGACCGCGGCGCAACAAGCCCGCGCCGCCGAGCCGAGCCACGATCATGGCGGCCTCGTCCCGGCCGAGATGGAGAGCGGAGTCGACGGCGGCCAGGGCGTCGACGACCGACGTCGGCCGGCACAGCCTGCCCACGAACGCAGCCTCGGCCGGGTCGAGGGCCAGCCAGCGAAAGCCATCGGCGTCGAGGACCTCGAACTTGCCGCGGCGGAGCCGCAGTGTCAGCGGCATCTTCAGGGTGACGAGTTCTTCCGATCCGAGGTCGAAAGGCGGGAGGGACGCGAGATCGGGATGATCAGGCGCCTCGGGATGCTCCCAGGGCTCGCGGACCTCCAGGTCGTTCGAGACGCGGAGAGCCAGGTGCAGGTCGTTCAGGGATGTCGGATCGACCCCCGCCTGGCGCGCCGCCTCGAACAGGACCGGGGTGGAATCCTCGACGTTGCCCGTGTCGAGCAGCGACAGGAAGAGGAGCCCGGCCGAATCCAGGATCAGCGGATCGGCCAGGAAGTGGCGCTGGAGTTGGATCCCGTCCTCTCGAATCAACACCAGCAACTTCGGTGCCAGTACAAGAGCAGCCATGTCGCAGCATCCTCCAAGGTCTGATCGCCCGGGGCAGGAGACCGTCCCGGGACACTAGGCGCGTCGGGTGGTCTCCACAGGCCGTGTTCCGCCCATCGGCAGCTCGGGCGCCGCCCCGTGGTCCCAAACCAACCGCTGCTGAAAACGGACCGGAGGGAGGGCCTGAGCCCTCCCTCCGATCTGCGGTGTGCGCCGAGTGGCGGCTCACGCCGCCCGGCTCGACTCCTTCGGACCAGCGGTCCTGACTACTTGGCCAACTTCGGAGCGGGGATCTCCTTGTTGACGGTCTTCTTGAAGGTGGCGCCGATGGTGGCCTTGGGGGCCTTCTTGGCCTTCACCGGCACCGTCTCACCCGTGCGGGGGTTGCGGGCGGTGGTGGCCTTCTTGGAGACCTGCTCGAACGACACGAAGCCGGTTAGGACCACCTTGTCGCCCTTGGTCACGAGGGCCAGGACCGTCTCCTCGAACGCCTTGAGCACGCCCGCAGCGGTGGTCTTGTCGGTACCAGCCTGCGCGGCGACCTGGTCGACGAGCTCAGCCTTGGTGATGTTGGCCACAGCCAACCTCCTGGTTGTTGTAGGGGTAACGCCCGCACACTGCTGTGTCGGGTCTCGTGAGGTCAAGTATTTCCCCGTTCGCGCGCCGATTGGGGGATGCCCACCCAGAAGGGCCGCGTAGGCTCGCCGCCATGCTCGACGACGGCACCTACGACGCGGTGGTGGTCGACGCCGATGCCGGCGCCACGCCCGGTCTCACCCGGCTCGAACTGGCCATCGCCAGCGGCGAGCACAAGGGTGCGCTGGTGACCATCTCCACCGACGAACCCACCATCGTCGGGCGTGAGCCGCTCGACCTGCTCGCCCTACCCGCCACCATCACGGTGGTCGACGGCCGGCCCTCCCTCACCATCGACGACTGAGGGGGCCGCCTGAGCGGCCACCCACCCGATCAGATCAGAGCGGGGCGACGCCGATCAGAGCAGGGCGCTCAACTCGGCCACGCCCTCGGCCACCCCGGCGGCCAGCACGGCGATGTCGGGAGCACGGTCGTAGTCACCGGTGATCCCCACGTCGAGCTTGCCGTTGTACGACAAGATCGCGGTGGCGACGGCGGCGCCGTGGGTGATGGGCACGAACGGCCGGTACTCGAGCATCTCCCGGCCCAGGCAGTAGAGCGGGAACTGCGGCCCCGGCACGTTGGTGGTGATGGTGTTCACCGACCGCTGGGGCAGCGCCTGCAGGGCCCGCATGGCCAGGCGGCTGGCCGACCCCACCAGCATCGGCGGCACCAGGTCGCCCACGCTCGTGACCCACTCCCCCGCCTCGGCCATGTAGGACGCCTTGCGCTCGGCCATCTCGGCGCGCACGGCGTCGAACCGCTCGATGGGATCGCTCAGGTGGGTGGGCAGCTCCACGAGCAGCGCAGACACCCGGTTGTCGGGCACGCCCTCGCCGTCGCCGTGGCGCACCGACACGGGCACCAGCGTGCGCACCGAGGCGTCCAGCGGATCGCCCCGGTGCTGCAGGTAGGTGCGCCAGCCGGCGGTCATGGCCGCCAGCACCACGTCGTTCACGGTGCCACCGGCCGCCTTGCCGATCCGCTTCACCTCGGCCAGGTCGAGGGTGACGTGGGTCCACCGGCGATGCGGCCCGATCGCCCCCTCGAGCGACGGTGCGGCCCGAGGCCCGAGGGGGCGGAAGAACCGGCTGGCGCCCAGGATGGTCTGCCACACCTGCTCGGCGGCGTCGACGGGTCGGGTGGCCGTGGCCAGCGCCCGCGCCCCGCGGGCGGCGGTGTCGGCCACCAGTCCCATCCAGGCGTCGGCCACCAGCTCGGCCGACGACGGTTCGGGCGCCGGCTCCCACGGCTCGGGTACGGGTGGGGTGGGCACCGCTTCGATGTCGAGCAGGGCCTCGAGCAGACCGACGCCGGCCACGCCGTCGACCATGCAGTGGTGGACCTTGAAGATCAGGGCCCACCGATCGTCGGCCAGCCCCTCCACCAACCAGGTCTCCCACAGCGGGCGGTTGCGGTCCAACCGTTGCGACATGAGCCGGGACATCAACCGGTCCAGCGCGGCGTCGTCGCCGGGCGCGGGCAGGGCGGAGTGGCGGACGTGGTACTCGATGCTGAAGTAGGGGTCATCCACCCAGACCGGCCGACCCAGCTCGAGCGGCACCTCCCGCACCCGCTGGCGGTATCGGGGGATCAGGTGGAGCTTGCCCAGGATCTGGGCGCTCACCTCCTCGACGCTGGGCATCGGCCCCTGGAAGACCGCGAGCCCGGCGATGTGGAGGTGGGTCTGCTCGTCCTCCAGGTGCAGGAACTCGGCATCGAGGGTGGAGAGGCGATCCATGTCCGAAGTGTGACCGGCCCACCGAACCCTGTCGACGGTCTTTGGTCCCCCGTCCCGGCCGGGCTCGGCGCCCCCGTCGCGTCGAGCGCGACGCCGGTGCGGGATCCGCCCCCGGGTCAGGGGGTGCGGCCCAACACCTCGGCGAGCGCCGCCAGGAACCGGTCGATGTCGTCGACGGTGTTGTAGGCGTGGGCCGACAGGCGCACGGCGTCGCCGCGGACGCTCACGTGCACGCCCCGGTCGGCCAGGCCGCCGGCCAGGCCCCGGGCGGCGGTGGCCGCGTCGAGGTCGGGCCCGAACCGCAGCCCCACCAGGTGCGGGGCCCGCAGGTGGGCCGGCGCGGCATGGAGGCCCAGCGCCGCCGCGCCGTCCACGGCCCGGGCGGTGAGCGCGGCGTTGTGGTGGGCGGTGGCCGGCGGGTCCCAGCCCAGGACGGTGGTGGCGGCGGCGATGGCCACGGGCAGCAGGGCGAAGTTGGCCACCTCGCCCATGTCGTAGCGGCGGGCCCCGGGATGGAAGGCGGTGGTGAGGTCGGCGAGCGCCG
>DAIMFV010000030.1:19710-22566 GCA_036724365.1 Acidimicrobiales bacterium
GACAGGTCGTGGCTGTTGGCCCGGGGCGTCCAGCCGTGCTCGAGGGGCTCACCCCCACGTCGGTGCGGCGCCGCCCACAAGAAGCCCACGCTGTAGGGCCCGCACAACCACTTGTAGGTGGCGCCGAAGGCGAAGTCGGGTTGCACCTCGTGCACGTCGAAGGGGGCCGCACCCAACCACTGGCACAGGTCGACGCACACCGCCGCACCCAGGTCCCGCGCCGCGGCCGCCACCGCCACCAGGTCCACCAGGCCGCCGTCGGTCCAGTGGCAGGGCGGCACCGACACCACGCCCACCTGGTCGCCCAGGTCGTGGAGCGTGGCCAGCACGGCGGCGGTCCAGTCGAGGTCGGTGGGGGTGGCGACGGTGACCACCCGGCCGCCGTCGCGCTCGGCCAGGTGCTGCCAGCCGTAGACGTCGGAGGGGAACTGGCGCTCCAGCACCACCACCGCCTGGCCGGGCCGCAGCGAGAGGTTGCGCACCGCCGTGGCCACGCCGTAGCTCACCGATGGGGTGACGGCCACCCCCTCGGGGTCGTCGGGCGCGCCGAGCAGCGCGGCGATCAGGCCACGGAACTGCTCGACCGGCACGAAGAAGTCGTCGGTGGCGATGGTCCACGGCCTGGCCTTGCGGCCGAGCCCGGACCACCCGTCGGCCACCGCGTGGAGCGGCACGGGCCCCATGTACGCGGTGTTCAGGTAGGCCACCCCGTGGGGCAGCTCGAACTCGCTCCGCACCCGCTCGAACCCCGGTCCGCCCGCGGGCGCTCCGTGGCCCGGCGCTCCGTCGACCGTCATGGCGCCATCCTCGTTCCGTCGACCGTCACCCTTCACCCCTTCACCCCTTCACCCCTTCACCACCTCGAACAGGCTCCACACGGCCAACAGGCCGAAGACGCTCGCCCCGATGTAGTTGATGCGGTGCAGCGGCACCCGGGCCACCAGCTGGCGGCCGGCCAGGGCGGCGATCGCCGCCACCGAGATCAACGCCAGGTAGGCGCCCAACCCGGTGGCCACCGGGAAGTCGCTGCGGGCCGCGAGGCTGGCGGGGGCCAACTGGGTGAGGTCGCCCCACTCGGCCAGCACGATGAGCCCGAAGCTGCCGGGGGCGGCGGCCCGCACCGACGCGGGCGGGGCGAGCCGGCCCGCCGTGTCACCGTCGGCCACCTCCACCTCGGTCTCGTGGTCGACCGACCGCGCCGCCCGGAGCAGCAGGATCGCCCCCACCGCGAACAGCACGGTGACCACCCCGCCCACCACCCGTTCGGGCAGGAGGCCGATGGCGCTGCCGGCGGCCACCGCCACGACCACGTGCACCAGGAAGGCGGCGGCCGCGCCCAGCCACACCCCGAGGGGATGGCGGTACCGGGTGACCAGGATGATGGTGGCCACCATGGTCTTGTCGGGCAGTTCGGCGGGGAACACCGTGATGAAAGCCCGCAGCAGTTCGCCCAGCACCCGAGCGAGGGTAGGCGGTGAGGGCGGCGAACCGACCCGGCGTGCCGGTACGGGACCCGAGCGGCCCGAGCGCCGGACCAACTCGGTGTTACGGCCGGGTGAACACTGCCCAGGCATCCACCGCGACCGCACGCGGCGCGGGAAGGATGGTCGGCGGTGACCAACCGCCCAGCCGTCTGCGAACCGGTCCGATGTGGGACCGCAGGATCGTGATGGCTGCCGAACGACCAGGGGTGCCCGTGAACCACGTCCAAGCTTCCTTCGATCCTGCGCGCCCGCGCACCTACGTGCTCGACACGTCGGTGCTCCTGGCCGACCCCGGGGCGCTCAGTCGGTTCGACGAGCACGCCGTGGTCCTGCCGGTGGTGGTGCTCATGGAGCTGGAGGCCAAGCGGGACCATCCGGAACTGGGCTGGGCGGCCCGCAACACCCTGCGCCACCTCGAGCGATTGCGCCTGGCCAACGGTTCGATCACCGCGCCGATCCCGGTGAACGACCAGGGCGGCACGGTGCGGGTGGAGCTGAACCACCAGTCCACCGAGGGCCTGCCGCCCACCATGACGTCGGACAACAACGACCACCGGATCCTGGCCGTGGCCCACAACCTGGGCCGGGAGGGCGAAGCCGTCACGGTGGTCACCAAGGACCTGCCGCTGCGCCTCAAGGCCAGCATCGTGGGCCTGGACGCCGAGGAGTACCGCAACGAGCAGGCGGCCGACACCTCGTGGACCGGCTTCGTGGAGCTGGAGGTCGAGCCCGACGACATCGACGACCTGTTCGCCGAGCGGGTGCTGGAGCTGCCCGAGGGGCGCGACCTGCCCTGCAACGCCGGGGTGGCGCTCCACGCCGGTAGCCAGTCGGCGCTCGGTCGGGTGCGGGCCGACAAGGCCGTGCACCTGGTGCGGGGCGACCAGTCGCTGTTCGACGTGGTCGGTCGCAGCGCCGAGCAGCGCATCGCGCTGGACATCCTGTCGGATCCCTCGGTGGGCATCGTGAGCCTGGGCGGCAACGCCGGCACGGGCAAGAGCGTGCTGGCCCTGGCCGCCGGGCTCGATGCCGTGCTGGAGCGCCGCACCCACAAGCGGATCCTGCTGTTCCGCCCCCTCTACGCGGTGGGCGGCCAGGACCTCGGGTTCCTGCCCGGCGACCGCGACGAGAAGATGGGACCGTGGGCGGCGGCGGTGTTCGACGCCCTGGAGTCCATCGCCGGCCCCGAGGTGGTGGACGAGGTGCTGGCGCGGGACCTGCTCGAGGTGCTGCCCCTCACCCACATCCGGGGCCGCAGCCTCACCGACACGTTCGTGATCATCGACGAGGCCCAGAACCTGGAACGGCCGGTGCTGCTCACCGCGCTCAGCCGCCTGGGCGAGGGCAGCCGGGTGGTGCTCACCCACGACGT
>DAIMFV010000031.1:0-13259 GCA_036724365.1 Acidimicrobiales bacterium
CCCCGCCCCTCCCCGGGCCCTGACCGTCACCCGGCCAACGGTCCGCTGTCACCCCCGGGTGGCAGACTGCACCGCCATGGCAGGAGAGTTCGACGACATCAGGGGCCGCCTCGAGGCCATCGCCGAGGAACTGGCCGACCTGGCCATCATCCGCCTGCGGGAGTCGATCGATGCCGGCGGCCACGAGCTCCCGGTCGACGAGCGGCGCCTGACCCGGGCCCGCCGGGCGGTGGAGAAGGCCGTGAACCTGCTCGCCGAACCCGACGACACCCGCGACGACATCTGAGCCGCACGTCGGTCGTCGCGCCGCGTCGCACCGCGTCGCGCACCGGTGGCGGGCGGGCGCTCGACGGGCACCGGCTGGACGTTCGGAGGCCTGGCCCCGCCCGGTAGTGTCCGGCGGTGCCCGAGACCGAGCCCACCGACCTGCACCAGTGGGTGTCGTTCGAGGACGCCGACGAGGACCGCACCTGGCTGTTCGACGTCACCTTCCTGACCAGCAACTGGTCGTGCATCTTCGGGCGGGGGTGCAAGGGCGTGCTCACCGAGGACTTCAGCGAGGCGGAGCAGGGCTGTTGCTCCTACGGCGCCCACTTCACCGGCCCCGACGACATCGCCAACACCCAGGCCCGGGCCGAGCGCCTCACCCCGGCCCAGTGGCAGTTCCGCGACATCGGCCTCCGCGACGGCGTCACCGAGGTGAACGAGCACGGCGACACCACCACCCTCCTGGTCGACGATGCCTGCGTGTTCCTCAACCGGCCCGGCTTCGACGGCGACGGCCTGGGCTGCGCGTTCCACCATGCGGCCGTGGCTGCGGGGGAGCGCCACCTGGACTGGATGCCCGAGGTGTGCTGGCAGCTCCCGCTTCGCCGGGTCGACGAGACCGACGAGCTGGGCCACGTCACGTCCACGGTGCGGGAGTGGAAGCGACGCGACTGGGGCGAGGGCGGCCACGAGTTCCACTGGTGGTGCACCGACGGCCCCGAAGCCTTCGGTGGGTCCCGGCCCGTGTACGAGGAGCTGGGCGACGAGCTACGAGAGCTGGTGGGAGACGAGCCCTACCGTGCGATCGTGGCCCACCTGCGCGCCCGGACCGCCCGCCAGGGCTCCGAGGTCCACCTCCCCCACCCCGCGGTCCGCCGCTGACCGTGCGGGCTCCGCAGCGCAGCGAGGAACGGCCCGAACGGAACCGGTGGATGAGCGCCGAAGGCGCACCAGGAGCAGCGCAGCGGCAGGTCTGAAGCGTCGCAACGACGCTGGACATGGCCCGAGCGCAGCTCGGTCAGCGCTTGAGCCGGCGGCGGTCCTGCTCCTTGAGGATCCGCTTGCGGATCCGGACGTTGGCCGGGGTGACCTCGACCAGTTCGTCCTCGGCGATGAACTCCATGGCCGTCTCCAGGGTGTGCACCTTCGGTGGCACCAGCTTGATGGCTTCGTCGGCGGCATGGGTGCGGATGTTGGTCTTCTGCTTCTCCCGCACGCAGTTCACGATCATGTCGTCGGGCCGGCTGTTCTCGCCGATGATCATGCCCTCGTACACGGTGACGCCCGGGCCCACGAAGAGCTCGCCGCGGGTCTGGAGGTTGTCCAGCGCGTAGGCCGTGGTGACCCCGGTGCGGTCGGCCATCATGGCGCCGCCCTGGCGGTGGGGCAGCTCGCCCACCCACGGCGTCCAGCCGGCGTGGTGCGTGTGCAGCAGCGCCGTGCCCCGACTGGCCGTGAGCAGCATGCTCCGGAAGCCGATGAGGCCACGGGCCGGGGCCTCGAAGGTGATCACCGTGCGGCCCGTGTCTCCGGGGCGCAGGTCGGTGACCCGCCCCTTGCGGGGGGCCAGGGCCTGGGTGACGGTTCCCACGTGGTCCTCGGGCACGTCGCACACGCCGCGCTCCAGCGGTTCGTGGCGCTTGCCGTCGATGTCCTTCACGATCACCTCGGGCCGGCTGGTCTGCAGCTCGTAGCCCTCTCGGCGCATGGTCTCGATGAGCACCGCCAGCTGGAGCTCGCCCCGGCCGGCCACCTCCAAGATGTCGGGCGAGTCGGTGTCCTCCAGGCGGATCGACACGTTGCCCAGGACCTCTCGCTCCAGGCGCTCCCGGAGGTGGCGCGACGTGAGGTACTTGCCCTCCTTGCCGGCCAGCGGCGAGGTGTTCACCCCGAACGTCATGCGCAGGACGGGCTCGTCGACGCTGAGGCGGGGCAGGGCCTCGGGGTTCGCGGGGTCGGCCAGGGTGTCGCCGATCTCCACCTCGGGGAAGCCGGCGACCACGAACAGGTCTCCCGCCACCCGCTCGTCGACCTCGTCACGGGCGATGCCGGTGAAGCCCATGAGGGTGGCGAGCTTGCGCTCGACCGCCTTGGCACCCTCCATGACCTCCTCGTCGAGCAACGCGACCCGGTCGCCCTTGCGCATGGTGCCGCGCACCACCCGGCCGATGGCCAGCCGCCCGAGGTAGTCAGAGGCGTCGAGGTTGGTGACGATGGCCTGCAGCGGGCCGTCGGCGTCGACCTTGGGGGCCGGCACGTTGTCGACGATGCACTGCAACAGGGGGGTGAGGTCGTCGCCCTCGCCCGGCATGCCGATGCCCACCACCGCCTTGGCCTCACGGGCGATGGTGGAGATGACCGGGAAGTCGATGTCGGCGTCGGAGGCACCCAGGTCCATGAAGAGCTCGTAGATCTCATCGAGCACCTCCTCGGGGCGGGCGTCCTGGCGGTCGACCTTGTTGATCACCAGGATCGACGGCAGTCCGGCGGCCAGGGCCTTGGACAGCACGTAGCGGGTCTGGGGCAGCGGGCCCTCGGCCGCATCGACCAGCAGCACCACCCCGTCGACCAGTTCCAGGGAGCGTTCCACCTCACCACCGAAGTCGGCGTGGCCGGGCGTGTCGACCAGGTTGATCTTCACGTCGCCCCACTGCACCGACGCCGCCTTGGCGAGGATGGTGATCCCCCGCTCGCGTTCCTGGTCGTTGGAGTCCATGACCCGGTCGACCACGGCCTGATGGGCACTGAACACGCCCGTCGAACGCAACAGGGCGTCGACGAGGGTGGTCTTGCCGTGGTCGACGTGCGCGACCAGGGCGACGTTGCGTAGCGCGGCGAACGACACGATGGGAACCTTTCGGCGGGGTGCAGCCCGCCGATGGACGGGTTCGAGGGAAGGGGTAGAGGGGGCGGGGCGGTCAGCCCCAGGCGTCGGATTCGGTGGGGGCGGCCTCGACGAGGCACCACGACGCGTGATCGTGGCCCGGGTCGGCACCACACTCAGGACACGACTGCTCGTCGGCCCGGTCGAGGATGTCGTCGAACGACGGTTCCGATGACCGCTTCAGAGCGCGTGCTTCTTCAAATCGGCGATGACGACCCTTTTTCACTGGGCCACGCTCCCGAGAGATGATCCAATCCGGAGGGCAAGTGTAGCCGGGCCGAACGGGTCTGATGCACGTCGGCCCCGGCCGGGAACGCGGGGATGACGCCGATCAGGCCGGCGGGACCCGGTCCTCCAGCACCAGGTTGCCCCGGCCGTCGAAGGCCAGCGCGGCTCTCCCGTCGACCAGGTGCCGGATGCGCTCACCCACCAACTCGGCCCGCCAGCCCGTGCTCAGGCGGGCGTCGGGATCACCGGCCAGGAGCGCCTCGATGTCTGACCGCGTGGCCAGCAGCGAGGTCTCGATCTCCATCTCGCGCGAGAGCTGGGACACCCAGGCCGACACCAGGGCCACCGCCGGACGGAGGTGGCGATCCAGCTCGGGTCGGGTCGAGGCCTGCTTGGGCACCGGCGTGGCCAGACCGGTGGCCACCGCTTCGAGGATGGCCTCCCCCACCCGCCCCTTGGCCTGGCGTTCGTCGACTCCACGGATCCGCCCGAGGTCCGCCACGGTCTTCGGGCGCCGCTGGGCGATGCCCATGATCGCCATGTCGGACAGCACGAAGCGCACCGGTTGGTCCAGCTCCATGGCCCGCCGTTCCCGCCATGCCGCCACCGCCCGGGCCACAGCCGCTTGCTCGCCGCGCAACGTGCGGGACTCCTTGATCCGTCGCCACGACTCCTCGGGGTCGCGGACCACGGCACCCCGCTGTCGCAACAGCTCGCACTCGGCTTGGAACCAGCCCAGGCGACCCCGCTCGGTCAGCTCCTCGGTGAGGATCCGGCGCAGCTCGAGGAGGTGGTCCACGTCGGCCACCGCGTAGGTGCACTGGTCGGTGCCGAGGGGGCGGCGGAGCCAATCGGTCAGGCGGTCGCCCTTGGGCAGGTGCACGCCCACGTAGCGCTCGGCCAGGGCCGACAACGACGGCAGCGAGTGGCTCACGAACCCGGCGGCGAGCTGCGTGTCGAACAGCGACCCCGGCAGCACACCGCACGCCAGATCGAGCACCTCGAGGTCCTGGGTGGCGGCGTGCATCACCACCACGGCCGGTCCGGTCAGGGCGTCGCGGAAGGGACCGAGGTCCACCGCCAGCGGATCCACCAGGACCCGCTGGTCGGCCCAGGCCACCTGCACCAGGGCCAGCTGGGGGTAGTAGGTCTTCTCCCGGTGGAACTCGGTGTCGACCGCGTACGCCTCGACCGACCGGAGCTCCTCGACCAGCGTCGCGAGCTGGTCGGGCCGCACCACCCACCGGACACCGGCGGGCGCCTCGCTCCCACCGTTGGGGTCACCTTCGGATCGGACGAACCCCACCGCTAGTGGCCGGGGTCCTCGCCGGCCACCACGGGGTGTCCGGCCTCGATCCAGGCGATGGTGCCGCCGCCCACGTTCACGGCCTGTACGCCCTGGGTCAGCAGGTGCTCGGCGGCCCGTCGGCTCCGAGCCCCGGACCGACAGACCAGCAGCACCTCGCCCGCCGGGAGCTCGCCCACCCGGTGGGCGAGCTCGCCCAGCGGGATGAGCACCGCGCCGGGAACGTGCCCTTCGACGTACTCGTGCGGCTCCCGGACGTCGACCACGGGGGTGCCGGCCTGGCGACGCCGCGCCGCCTCGTCGACATCGATCTCGGGAACGGACACGCGACCCTCCTGGATGCTCGACCCGAGCGGGCCGGTAGAGCCACTCTAGGACCCCGGTGGCGCGGCCCGGTCCGTGGCCCCGAAGCGGGCCACGTCGTCCGGGGTGTCGAGGTCGACCAGTTCCGATCCGGGTCGGAGCACGGGGGTGACCCCCAGCGCGAAGGCGGCGTCGGCCCGCCGCGCTCCCGCCTCCACCAGCGCATCCAGGGCCCCGGCCGCCGTCACCCGCCACACCGACGGGAAGGGGTGGCGGCGCCCATCGGCGGTCTGGGCCACCGCCCCGACGACCTTCGGTCCCCCATCGGTCGTATCCGCCAGACCGTCGGCCGAGTCGGCCGGCAGGGCGGCCACGAGCGCGGCCACCAGCTCGGACGTGACGCCCGGCTGATCGCAGGCGACCACCGCCACCAGCGAGACGCCGGGGATCCCGCTCGCCCACCGCACGGCCGAGGCGATGCCACCGAGCGGCCCCTCGCCGGGCCACCGGTCGGCCACCACGGTCCGGCCCAGCGTGGCCCCCACCTCGTCGGGGCCACCCACCAACGCCACCGGCCGGGCACCGGCCGCCTCGAGCACGTCGGCCGCGAGCGATCCCAGGGCACGGCCCCCCACTTCGACCAGGGCCTTGGGCGAACCCATGCGGCGACCGGCTCCTCCGGCCAGGACCGCCCCGGCGATGGTCACCGGCGGTCCGCCCAGGTCACACCACGCCGCCGTAGGAGGCGGCCACGCCCCGGCTCTCGCCGTGGTGGGCTGCGGCGAACGCCAGATCTCCCAGGAAGTCGTCGACCACGGTGGCGTGGTACGGCGAGACCATCAGGTGCAGGCCGCCCTGCTGGCGGTCCAGGTTCCAGCCCCGGTCGTCCATGACGTCGCCGATGGCTGCGATGTCGAGCGTGTCCGAGCCGAACTCGAACAGCGACATGTCGGGTTCGTGGGTGACCCGCAGCCCGTCGATGGCCGCGATGCCGGCCTGGAACCGCCGGGTGGTCTCCCGCACGATCTCGGCGAGGCGCAGGTAGCCGTCGACCCCCAGGTGGTTGATGGCCGCCCAGGCCCCGGCGATGGGTGCCGCCGAGCGCGTGCCGGCCGACGTGCCCGAGGCGTAGAGGCCACCGGGCCAGTCGTCGTACCAGAAGAACTGGTGCTGGAGGAGGTCGCGGCTCCGGTAGAGCACCACCGAAGCGCCCTTGAACGTGTAGCCGTACTTGTGCACGTCGGCCGAGATCGACGTGACCCCCGGAACCCGGAAGTCCCACGGCGGCACGTGCTCGCCGAGACGCTCCCACCACGGGAGTAGCCACCCGCCGAGGCAGGCGTCGGTGTGGAACAGGATGCCCCGCTCGGCCGCCATGGCGGCCAGGGCCTCGATCGGGTCGATGACCCCGAACGGGTAGCAGGGGGCCGAGCCCACCACCAGGCCGGTGCGGTCGGTGATCGCGGCTTCCATCGCCGCCGGGTCGGCCCGGCCGTCAGGCCCCACCGGCACCCGCACGTGCTCGACGTCGAGGTACTTGGCCGCCTTGGCGAACGCCGGGTGGGCGGTGTTCGCGGTGAGGAGTTGCGGCTCGGCGATCCCCCGCACCGTGCGGGCGTGGTCGCGGGCCACCTGCACCGCCAGGAAGATGCTCTCCGTGCCTCCCGAGGTGAGCGCGCCGGCGTTGGGGGCGGTGCCGAGCAGGTCGGCCGTCATGGCGATGACGTCGAGCTCCATCTGGAGCACGCTGGGGTACTTGAACGGGTTGAGGGCGTTGTCGTGCAGGTAGCGCACGCCCACCTGCTCGATGAGCTCCTCGTGCTCGTGGTCGCCCACGTTGTAGACGAGGCTGAAGGCCCGGCCGCCCCGCCAGTCGATGTCGTCGGCGTGGCGGGCCTCGATGTCGGCGAGCAGTTCGGCGGCGTCGCGGCCGTGCTCGGGGATCCGTGCGGGGTCGGTCATGGGCGGGCAACCTACCCGTTCAGGACTCGACCGGAGAGGCCGCCCGTCGTCGCGTACAGGTGGTTTGGACCTCGGTCAGGGCCTCGGTGCACCCAACGTGCTCGTCTGGTCTGCTCGCCTGTCGGCTCGACTCCTCGGACAGTCCCGTGGGCGGGGCCGACCTGGACTCAGAACTGCTCGAAGTTCCGGCGCAGCTCCCAGTCGGTCACGGCCCGGTTGAACGATGCCCACTCCTGCTCGGCGGTGTTGAGGATGTGGTGGTGCACCTCGTCGCCGAAGGCCCAGCGGGCCACCTCGGACCCGCGGAACAGGTCGATGGACTCGACGAGCGTGGAGGGGATGTGGGCCACGTCGGGGTCGGTGTAGGCGTTGCCCACGAACGGCTCCCCGGGGTCCAGTTGGTGCTCGATGCCCCACAGGCCGGCGGCGATCACCCCCGCGAAGGCGAGGGAGCTGTTCACGGCGGCGCCCGGGATGCGTGACTCGACCCGGTAGCCCTGACCATGGCCCACCAGGCGCAGACCGCAGGTGCGGTTGTCGAGCCCCCACGCCACCGCGGTGGGCGCCCACGAGTCGGGCTGGAAGCGCTTGTAGGAGTTGACCGTGGGTGCGAACAGCAGGCTCAGCTCCCGCGACGCGTGGACCAGGCCGCCCAGCCAGTGCCGGAACGTGTCGGAGAGGTGGTGGGGCGCGGCCTCGTCCCACATCAGGCTGCGGGCACCCTCACGGTCCCACACGCTGGAGTGGATGTGGCACGACGAGCCCACCTCGTCCATGGCGTACTTGGCCATGAAGGTGAGCGACCGGCCGTGCTGGTCGGCGATCTCCTTGGCGGCGTTCTTGTAGATGGTGTTGCGGTCGGCCATCTCGGTGGCGGTGGCGTACGCCAGGTTGATCTCGTGCTGGCCCTTGCCCGCCTCGCCCTTGGAGAACTCCACCGGCACACCCGCGGCGTCGAGCCCGTTGCGGATCGCTCGGATCAGGTACTCGTCGCGGCTCGTCTGGAGGATGTGGTAGTCCTCGATGACGTCGGAGTGCGGGGTGAGGTCCTGGTAGCGCTTGGCGGCGGCGTCGGCGTAGGACTCCTTGAACAAGAAGAACTCCAGCTCGGCTCCGATGTGCACCAGGAGGCCACGCGCCGCGGCCTGCTCCTCTAGTCGTTGGAGGATGCGGCGAGGTGAGACCTCGATCGGCTGGCGGGAGTGCTCGTCGACCAGGTCGCAGAGCACCAGAGCCGTCTTCTCCAGCCACGGGACCATGCGGATGGTGGTCAGGTCGGGCACCGCCGAGAAGTCGCCGTAGCCCTGGTCCCAGTTGAACGCCCGGTAGCCCGGGAGCGGGGTCATCTCCACGTCGACGGCCAGCAGGTAGTTGCAGGCCTCGATCGATCCCTCCGCCACCCGTTCGAGGAAGAACCCGCCGGTGACCCGCTTGCCCACCAGGCGGCCCTGGAGGTCGGGGAACACCACGAGCACGGTGTCGACCGCGCCCGACCCGATGGACGCCCGCAACTCCTCGAGCGTCACGCTCACCCGTTCCATGCCACGCTCCCCTGGTCGACGATCCCGAGACACTACGACGGCCCGCGGGCGTCGCCGGACGAGCGGGCCCGGACCGCTCACGAACCATCCCCGATCCCGACGGTCCCCCGCCGGGATCGGGGCGGGGTCACTCCGGGGTGGTGTAGGCGGCGGTGATGCCGCCGTCGATCAGCAGCGACTGGCCTGTCATGTAGCTGGACTCGTCGGATGCCAGGAACAGGGCGCCGTTCACCATCTCCTCGGCCTCGCCGAAGCGACCCATGGGGATGTGGACCAGTCGCCGGTTCCGCCGCTCGTCGGTGTTGAGGTACTTCGCCAGCAGCGGGGTGAGCACCGGCCCGGGGCACAGGGCGTTGGCCCGGATGCCCTGCCGGGCGTAGATCACCGCGATCTCCCGGGTCATGGAGAGGACCGCACCCTTGGACGTGGTGTAGGCGAGCTGGGGGGTGGCCGCCCCCAGGTGGGCCACGAACGAGGCCACGTTGATGATCGACCCACCGCCGCTGTCGAGCATGGCCGGGATCCCGGCCTTGCAGCACAGCCACAGGCCCTTCACGTTCACATCCATCGTGAGCTCCCACGTGGACTCGGGGGTGCTCACGGCGTCGTCGTCGTCTCCGAGGCTCACCCCGGCGTTGTTGTAGAGCACGTGGAGCGCCCCGAAGGCCGACATGGTGCGGTCGACGGCGTGGTGCACGGCGTCGGAGTCGCGCACGTCGGCGGCCACGGCGATGGCCTCCCCACCCGAGGTCCGGATGGCCTCCACCACCTCCTGGTTCTCCTCCACGTCGACCACCGCGACCTTGGCGCCCTCGGCCGCGAACCGCTCGGCCGCCACCCGGCCCATGCCGCCACCCGCCCCGGTGATGAGGGCGACCTTGCCAGCCAAGCGATCCATGCTTCCTCCAGACGATCCGGGTCGGTCCGACCGCGGGTCCGGCGCCCGAATGGCGGCCGGAACGGAGATCGTATGATGCCCTCCCGGCCGGGCCCCCGGTCACCTCCGGGCCACACCACTCTCGAGGAGCGCCATGGCCGAGCACCTGATCATCTCCGGCGAACGCCGTCCCGCCGCATCCGGTGAGACGTTCACGGTCACCGAGCCGGCCACCGGCGCGGTGTTCGCCGAGGTGGCCAAGGCCGGGCCGGCCGACGTCGACGCCGCCCTGGCCGCCGCCCACCGGGCCTTCGCCGACGGCCGCGGCGCCTGGGCCCGCACCAACGCCACCGAACGGGGCCGGGTGCTGCACCGGGTGGCCGCGCTCATCCGTGAGCGAGAGGACCTGCTCGCCACGGCCGAGGCCCGGGGTGCCGGGCACCCCATCGGCGACGCCCGCTGGGAGGTGGGCGCGGCGGCGGCCACCTTCGAGTACTACGCGGGTGCGGCCAACAAGCACCTGGGCTCGGTGGTGCCGGTGCAGGATGCCGGGCTCGACGTGGTGCTGCGTGAGCCGGTGGGCCCCGTCGCGCTGATCGTGCCGTGGAACTTCCCGCTGCTCATCGCCTGCTGGAAGCTGGCGCCGGCGCTGGCCTGCGGCAACCCGGTGGTGCTCAAGCCGGCCTCGCTCACCCCGCTCACCGCGCTGCTCTTGGGAGACGTCCTCGTCGACGCCGGCGTCCCGGCCGACCAGGTCCACGTGCTCCCTGGGCCGGGTGGCGTGATCGGCGACGCCCTGGTGAGCGATCCCCGCACGGCCAAGATCTCCTTCACCGGCGAGACCACCACCGGCGCGTCGATCCTGAAGGCATCGGCCGACCACATCGCACGCGTCTCGCTCGAGCTCGGCGGCAAGTCGGCCGCCATCGTGTTCGCCGACGCCGACGTGGAGGCCGCGGCGGCCGATCTACCCATGTCCGTGTTCGGCAACGCCGGCCAGGACTGCTGTGCCCGCAGCCGGATCCTGGTGGAACGCCCCGTGTACGACCGCTTCCTCGAGGCGTTCAGCGCACGGACCGACGCGATCGTGGTGGGCGACCCGCTCGACCCCGGCACGGAGATGGGCCCGCTCATCTCCGCCGCCCAGCGACAGGTGGCGCTCGACTACCTCGAGATCGGCACGGGCGAGGGCGCCCGCCTGGTGCAGGGCGGCCAGGTTCCCGACGGAGACGGCTTCTACCTGGCCCCGGCGGTGGTGGCCGACGTGCACAACTCGATGCGCATCGCCCGTGAGGAGATCTTCGGCCCGGTGGCCTCGATCCTGCCCTTCGACGGCGAGGACGAGGCCATCACGGTGTCCAACGACAGCGACTACGGGCTCTCGGGGTCGCTGTGGACCGGCTCGGCCACCCGGGCCATCCGGGTGGCCCGTTCGCTGCGCACCGGCACGCTGTCGGTGAACTCCAACCGATCGGTGCGGGTCGAGGCCCCCTTCGGTGGCTACAAGCGCTCGGGTCTGGGCCGAGAGCTGGGCATGCAGGCGCTCGACGCCTACACCGAGGTGAAGAACGTCTTCTTCTCGGAGTGAGGCCAGGCCCGGATCGGGCCGACCCGCTCAGTCGAGATCGGCCGGCGGCCAGGCAGGGTCGAGTTGACGGAGGAAGAGCGCACACCGCTCCTGCTCGTCGGTCTCGCCGATGCGGGCGGCCGCCTCGGTGAGGCCGTGGAGGCACCGCAGGAAGCCGCGGTTCTCCTCCCGGCTCCACCGCACGTAGCCGCTGCCCCGCCAGCCGTTGGCGCGCAGCCGGTCCAGTCCCCGGTGGTAGCCGACCCGGAAGGCCGCGTACGCCTCCACGTCGTCACGGGCCGACTGCCCCAGCCGAGCCCACCCGTCGAGGAAGCGTGGATGGGCAGCCACCACGGCGGCGATCAGGTCCCGCCTGCTTTCGACCGGCGCCGACAGCGCGGCCTGCAGCCCGTCGAGGGCGGTGGCCGGCTCGGCATCGAGCACCGTCTCGGGTGGGCCGGACGGGGTGAAGGACACGGGGCGGTCGGACATGGCGGGCAGGCTAGACGGCGGCCATGCGGACGCGGAGCGGCCGGGTCCCGAAGGACCCGGCCGCTCGATCAGATGCCCGGAGGCTCGGATCAGTTGCTGGTGGAACCCGAGATGGAGCTGCCCACGGTGTCGAAGTTCGAGGACGCCTTGCGACCCAGGAACGACACGGCCACGATGCAGACCACGGCGATGAGGGCGACGAGGAGGGCGTACTCCACGAGGGAGGCGCCACGCTCGTCGTCGGCGAAGCGGGCACGGAGGTAGGAGGCGAGGAACTCGTAGCTGCTGAGCATCGGGGGGTGTCCTTCTGTTTCGGGGGGAGCGGCGTGGTGACCCCGGTTCGAGGTCGCCGCGTGGTTGTGTGCTCGCAGGTTTCGGCCGGCCGATCCGAAAGCTTGAGCGGAAAAGCGCAGAGAGGCCGGGTCCCGAAGGACCCGGCCTCTCAGATCAGTTCCCCGAAGGGCTCAGATCAGTTGCTGGTGGCGCCCGAGATGGAGCTGCCCACGGTGTTGAAGTTCGAGGAAGCCTTGCGGCCCAGGAACGACACGGCCACGATGCAGACCACGGCGATGAGGGCGACGAGGAGGGCGTACTCCACGAGGGAGGCGCCACGCTCGTCGTCGGCGAAGCGGGCACGGAGGTAGGAGGCGAGGAACTCGTAGCTGCTGAGCATTGGGGTGATCTCCCTGTTCTAGGAATGGTGTTGTCACCCCAGGCGGGGTGGCTGCTTGCTGTCCATGCATGTTTCGGCCGAATCGAGCCAACATGAATAGGCCATTTGGCCCCTTTGAGGCATTTGTCACCCCCTCGACGTGGGGTCGACGGGCCTGGCCGGACCCCCGGGGGCGAGGACGTCGTGCCGGAAGGCGAGGACGTCGTGCCGGAAGGTCCGGATGCGGCCGGCCAACTCGAACGGATGGGTGAGGTGGGCACCGTGCCCGGCGCCGTCGACCAGTCCGAAGGTTCCGAGGGGGACGAGGGTGGCGAGCTCCTCGGCTGCTCGGCGGTGCCACCACGACGTCTCGGAGCCGGCCAGGGCGAGCACCGGCACCCGGACCGCGACGGGGTCGTAGGGCGACCCGGAGGCCACCAGATCGAGGTCGGCGCGCAGGGCCCGACCCTCGGACCGACGGTGTTCACGCGTGCTCGGGGGCAGGCGCGCCCACACCCGGTCGCCCACCATCCGCCTCATGAACCGCTCGGCGGCCTCGGCCGGGTCGACGCCGGCGGCGGACCGCGCGCCGGTGCCGGTCGGCCACCACGGCGCCCAGGGCATCGGGGCCTCGTAGGCCACCACGCCGACCACGCCAGGGAGCACCGCCGGTGCCGCCAGAGCGATCACCCCACCGACGCTGTGGCCGACGAGGAGGACGGGACCGTCGCCCACGACCGCCACCAGATCGTCGAGGTGGCCGGCGAGGTCGGTGGGACCGAGCTCCCGTGACCGCCCGTAGCCGCGACGGTCGTAGCGCACCACCGCGAGGTCCGAGAGGTGACGGGCCACCCGGCCGAACGACGTGGAGCGGTCCATGGCGCCGTGGATCAGCACGATCCGGGGCTCGGCCCCGGTGTGGGCCACCACGTGGACGCCGCCTCCGGTGAGGCCCACCGGCCGGCCGGGATCACGGGGTGCGGAGGCGGTCATCGGCCGCAGTATCGCTCAGGACTCGATCGGACAGGTCGCCCGTCCTCGCGTCGATGTTGGTTGGACCTCGGCTGGCGCCTCGGTGTACCCATCGTGCTTGTCTGGTCGGCTCGCCTAACGGCTCGCCTCCATGGACTCGATCGGACAGGTCGCCCGTCCTCGCGTCGATGTTGGTTGGACCTCGGCT
>DAIMFV010000031.1:13359-22332 GCA_036724365.1 Acidimicrobiales bacterium
GGCGCCTCGGTTCACCCATCGCGCTGGCCTGGTAGGGGTAGCCTCGCCGCCGTGCCCGCTAGCTCCTGGCCGTTCCTCGACCACCCGGGCCCCCTGCCCTTCGCCCACCGGGGCGGCGCCAGCCAGTGGCCCGAGAACACGATGCCCGCCTTCGAGGGCGCGGTGGCCCTCGGCTACCGCTACCTCGAGACCGACGCCCACGTCACCGCCGACGGCGTCTGCCTCGCGTTCCACGACGACCACCTCGACCGGGTCACCGACCGGACCGGGGCCATCGCCGACCTCCCCTACCGGCTGGTGAAGGACGCCCGGGTGGACGGGCGTGAGCCCATCCCTCTGCTCGAGGACCTCATCGGGTCGTTCCCCGCGGTCCGCATCAACATCGACCCCAAGCACGACGAGGTCGTCGAACCGCTCGCCGCCGTGATCCGTCGCACTGGGGCCCTCGGGCGCGTGTGCCTGGGATCGTTCTCCGACGACCGCCTCTCCCGCCTCCGCGACATGCTGGGCCCCGAGCTGTGCACCTCGCTCGGCCCCCGGGGTGTGGCCCGGCTCCGGGCGGGATCGTTCGGGCTGCCCACCGGCGGGCTCGCCGGTGCCTGTGTGCAGGTTCCCCACCGCGTGAAGGGCGTACGGCTCGTCGACGAACGGTTCGTGGCCAAGGCCCACGCCGCCGGGCTGCAGGTCCACGTGTGGACCATCGACGATCCCGCCGAGATGCACGAACTGCTCGATCGAGGGGCCGACGGGCTCATGACCGATCAACCCGCCGTGCTCAAGGCCGTGCTCGAGTCCCGGGGGGCCTGGTACGGCGCCCCGACCGACGAGCCCGAGTCAGACGGCGTCGGGTAGGAGCACCCCGGGGTTGCAGATCCCGTCGGGGTCGAACGCCCGGCGCAGTGCACGCATCGCATCGATCTCGGCGGCGGTGTGCGCCAGGTGGAACCAGCGGACCTTGGCCCGTCCGATGCCGTGCTCGGCCGAGATGCTCCCCCCGCGCGACACCGCGGCCCGGAGCACGACGTCGTCGATGCGCTCGTCGCCGGGCGCGACCCCGGTGACGTTCACGTGCACGTTCCCGTCGCCCACGTGGCCGAACAGCCAGACGGTCGCGGTGTCGGCCACCCCCGCCACCAGCCCCGGGATGTCGTGCACGAAGGCGGCCAGTTCGCCGTGGGGCAGGGTGACGTCGAGCTTGTGCACGGGACCGAGGCGGGCGATCGCCTCGGTGTGGCCCTCTCGGTAGCGCCAGAGCCGTCGGCGCCCGGGGCCGTCGGTGGCCACGGCCGCATCCACCACGCCCTCGAGTGCGCCGACCACGCCAGCCAGCTCGGCCCCGCCCTCGCCATCAGCCAGTTCGACCAGGAGGCAGGCGGGCGCCGCGGCCAGCGCGGGCGGGGCCAGGTCGAGCTTCCGGCACGTGAGCGCCAACCCGTCCGCGAGCACCAGCTCCAACGCCTCGGGATCCGCGGCGCGGCGGAGGTACGACGCGGCCGCCACCAGGGCGTCGACCGACGCGAACGCCACCAGTGCAACGGACGTCTCACCCTTGGGTCGCACCAGGCGCAGGCGCGCGGCCGTGACCAGGCCCAGGGTGCCCTCGCTCCCGCAGAGCACGGAGGCCAGGTGGTAGCCGGTGTTGTCCTTCTCCACCCTCGGCAGGTGGGAGACCACGGCGCCCGTGCCGAGCACCGCCTCGACGCCCAGCAGCTGCCGGCGGGTGCCACCGTGTCGCACGAACCGCAACCCCCCGGCATCGGTGGCCACCGAGCCCCCCACGGTGGCCGAGTCGCGGGCCGCCCAGTCCACCCCGTACTCCCATCCCGCGGCCCGTGCCGCGGCCTGGACGGCCGACACGGTGGCGCCGGCCCCGGCGGTGAGCTGGCCACCCAGGGCGTCGACGGGCCCGATGGCGTCGAGGCGCCCCAGGTCGACCACGACACCGCCGTCGAGCGCTACCCCGCCACCGACCAGGCCCGTGTTCCCGCCCTGGGGCACCAACGCCACACCGTGGTCCCGCGCCAGCGCCACGACGGCGGCCACCTCCTCGGTGGAGCCGGGGCGAAGGACGGGGACCGGATCCGCCACGAACCGGCCGGTCCAGTCCCGTCCGTGCCCCGCGGTCACCGTGGGGTCGGTGAGGACGTGGGGCCGGCCCACCGCCTCGACGGCTCCGGCGAGGAACGCGGGAGACAGGGCCTCGGTGCGCACCGAGCCAGCCTGGCACGGCTCGTCCGTCCATCGCGGCTCCATCCCCTCGGCGCCTCTGCGCCACCCCCTGTGCATGTCCTGTGCACGAGGGTGTGCACGGACCGCCCCGGATTGTGGAGAACCGAAAAGCTCGGTGGACAACCCTGTGAACTGGGAAAAGCTGCTTGACGGTCCTCCGGCCCGAGTCCATGGTGACCCCTGTCGGAACGCATCGAGCGCTCCGGACACCGGGCACGAAGCTCCGGGAAGCGGGTCAGCGGTTCGCCGCCGGCCAGCGACCGGGAGCCGTCCGGGGTCCGAGGCGATCGGGCGCACCGGCCCGGGACCTCCAACCGCTGCGGCCGCCTCCGGGTTGTCGAGCGGAGCGGGTCCCACCTGTTGGCCCCGAGGAGCTGGCTGGCGCAAGCCGGTCGGTTACTCGGGGCCAACGCCCTTTTCCGTTCCCCCGGGCCCCGCAGGAGCGACGCGTCGGTGGCCGTCGGGCGACCCTGGGGTGGCGCGCCCTTCGCTCCGCAACGACCTGACGTGTCATCGGTCACTTTCGCGCATCACTAGGCCTTTCGGCCCCACTCACTCAAGCGCGGTCACCCACCGCGCCGATGCCACCAGTGGGACGAGGGTCGCCGTGACCCCGAGAGGAACGCGCTGATGGCCGCTCGAAGGCTGCTCTGCGTCGCGCTGGCCCTGGGCCTGCTCGGCACCACCGCATGCTCAGACGACGACGACACGACCGCGCCCGCGCTCGAGCTCGGGGCCAAGCCGGTGGAGAGCGGCCTCGGAACGGGTGGGAAGCCGGCACGAGGCGGCCAGCTCGTCTACGCCCTCGAGGCCGACAACATCAACTACTGCCTGCCCGAGGCCCAGGTCGCGATGGCCGGCATGCAGGTGATGCGGGCGATCTACGACCCGCTGGTGATCCCCAACGCCAAGGGCGGCTACTCGCCGTACCTCGCCGAGTCGGTGGAGCCCAGCGCCGACTTCAAGACGTGGACGATCAAGCTCCGCGAGGGCATCACCTTCCACAACGGCGAGAAGCTCGACGCCAAGCTGGTGCGCGACAACCTCGACGCCTACCGCGGCGCCAGCGAGTACGGCGACGGCGGCGGTGCCAACCCGCGCTCGCCGTTGCTGCTCAGCTTCTTCTTCCAAGACATCGAGGACGTGGTGGCGGCCGACGCCATGACCGTCACGGTGACCACCAAGCGTCCCTGGGTCGCGTTCCCCGCCTCGCTCTACGCCAGCGGGCGCGTGGCCATCATGGCCCGGGAGCAGCTCGAGGCCGACACGGACTCGTGCGAGCTCGAGCCCATCGGTTCGGGCCCCTTCAAGCTGACGTCGTGGGACGTCGGCCGAAGCCTCAAGCTCAGCCGCAACGAGGCGTACTGGCAGGACGCCCCGGACGGCGAACCCTTCCCCTACGTCAACGCCATCGAGTTCCGACCGATGCCCAACGACGACGAGCGCATCGCATCGCTCCAGCGCGGCGACATCAACATCATGCACTCGAGCACGGCAGCCGACATCGGCGGCAACCTGGCCCAGCTGCAACACGACGGCGCGCTCAACATGATCGTCAGCGAGGAGCGCACCGAGACCGCCTACATGTTGATCAACTCGGCCAGCGAGCCCTTCGACTCCCCGGAGGGTCGCATCGCCGCAGCCCAGGCCATCGACCGCGAGGAGCTCAACCGCCTCGCCAACCAGGGTCTCCCCACCGTGTCCAACCAACCGTTCACCCCGGACGTGATGGGTTGGCTGGAGGACAACGGCGCACCGAAGTACGACCTCGACGCCGCCAAGGCCGCCGTCAAGAAGCTCAAGGACGCCGGCAAGAACACGAACGTGCGCCTCATGTGCACCACCAACCCCTCCTCCATCAGGCAGTGGAGCATGGTGAAGGAGATGCTCGAGTCCGCCGGGTTCACCGTGGAGCTCGAGGTCGAGGTGCAGACCGAGCTCATCTCCCGGGTGATCGGCGGCGACTTCGACCTGGTGGCGTTCCGCAGCCAGCAGGGCGACGATCCCGACGCCAACCGCATCTGGTGGTTCGGCGAGGGCAACCTGGTGAACTTCGGCCGGTTCGACGATCCCGTGATCAACGAGAACCTCGACATCGGACGCACCAACCCGGACCCCGCCGCCCGGAAGAAGGCCTACGAGGAGGTCAACCGCCAACTCGGATCGCAGGCCTACAACGTCTGGCTGTTCTTCCAGCCGTGGGCCGTGGCCATGGCCCCCAACGTGCACGGCGTCGTGGGGCCCGACCTCCCCAACGGCGACGAGCCCGGAGCCCGCCTGGCCAACGGCCACTCGCTGCTGGGACTCTGGATCGACAACGCCGTCGATGAGGGCCCAGCTGCCTGAGCCCGTAGCGGCCCGCCCACCGAATCCAATCCCCCACGCGGCCCCGCGGGACCGCAGACCACAGAGAGCAGACCATGAAGCGCATCACCCGAGCAGCCGCGGCCAGCCTGGCGCTGCTGTTGACCACCACCGGCTGCAGCGACGACGGCGGTGGCGACGGAGCGGTGGCGCGCATCGACCTGGGTGCGCGGCCCGCCGAGAGCGCGGCACCGGCCACGGACACGCCCGTCCGCGGCGGCCAGCTCGTGTACGCCCTCGAAGGTGACGTCACCAGCCTGTGCCTGCCCGAGGGCCAGCTGGCCATCGCCGGGATGCAGATCGCACGGGCGATCTACGACCCGCTCGTGATCCCCAACGACAAGGGCGGCTACTCCCCCTACCTCGCCAAGAGCGTCGAGCCGAGCGCCGACTTCAAGACCTGGACGATCACGCTCCGGGAGGGCATCACCTTCCACAACGGCGAGAAGCTCGACGCCGAGCTCGTCAAGGACAACCTCGACGCCTTCCGCGGCGCGCCCGGCAGCCCCCGTAGCTCGCTGCTCATGTCGTTCGTGTTCCAGGACATCGCCGCCGTGCAGGCGGTCGACCCCACCACGGTCCGCATCACGACCAAGCGGCCGTGGGTGGCGTTCCCGGCCTCGCTGTACGCCGGCGGTCGTGTGGCGATCCTGGCCCGTGAACAGCTGGAGGCCGACAAGGACACCTGCGACCGGGTGCCGATCGGCACCGGCCCGTTCGAGCTGGTGACGTGGGAGTCCGGCGGCAGCGTCCGGCTCGCCCGCAACGCCGACTACTGGATCGACGCCCCCGACGGGGAGCCCTACCCGTACGCCAACGCGGTGGAGTTCCGCTTCATGCCGAACGACGGAGCCCGGATCTCCGCCCTCCAGCGCGGCGACATCAACGTGATGCATTCGAGCGCCTCTGGCGAGATCGCATCCACGATGGCCCAGTTGAAGGCCGCCGACGCCATCAACCTGATCGTGAGCCAGGACCAGACCGAGACGGCGTACTACATGCTGAACGCCACCCACGAGCCGTTCGACACGCTCGAAGGGCGCGTGGCCGCCGCCCAGGCGATCGACCGCGAGCGGATCATCCGCGAGGCCAACGGCGGCCTCCCCACCCCGGCCACCGGGCCCTACGCGCCGGACGTGCTCGGCTTCCTGGAGGACAACGGCGCACCGAAGTACGACCTCGAGGCCGCCAAGAAGGCCGTGCAGAGCCTGAAGGACCAGGGCAAGAACACCTCGATCACGATCCTCGGTTCCACGAACCCCTCCTCCATCCGCCAATCGGTGCTGGCCAAGGAGATGCTCGAGCAGGCCGGCTTCACGGTGCAGCTCGAGGTGGAGGTCCAGAGCGCCCTGATCAACCGGGCCATCGCCGGTGAGTTCGACATGGCGACCTTCCGCAACCAACCGGGCGACGACCCCGACGTGAACAGCATCTGGTGGTACGGCGGCGGCGTCCTCAACTTCGGCAAGTTCAGCGACCCGGCGATCGACGAGCTGCTGGACCAGGGCCGGGTCACCGCCGATGCCGAGACCCGCCAGAAGGTGTACGAGGACGTCAACCGCCGGCTGGGCACCCAGGCCTACAACATCTGGCTCTTCTTCCAGCCCTGGGCGGTGGCCCTGTCACCCAACGTGCACGGCGTCCTCGGCCCCAAGCTCCCGAACGGTGACCAGCCCACCACGCGCCTCGCCAACGGTCACTCGATGGTCGGGATCTGGATCGACAACCAGACCACGGCGGGCTGACGACCTCAGCGGCTCTCGCCGCCGTTCCGCCGGGCCGATCAGCCAGGCCGATCGGGGGAGCGGATCCGGTAGGCCGATCCGGTAGGCCGAACGGCTCATTGGCCACCCAACAGCTTGCTTACGATCGGCTCCGGCCGATCGGCACGCCATGTCGTTCCCCTCTCGTCCGCGCCCGACACCCGCCCGCACCCGGCGCACCGCGGTGTTCCTGGCCGCCGTGCTGATGACGGCGAGCTGCGGAGGCGACGACGGCGCGTCGGGTGGCGACGCCTCGGTGCGGGTGGACCGGCTCGGCGAGGCCCGAGAGACCAGCCTGCCCGAAAACGCCGAACCGACCCGCGGCGGCCAGCTCGTCTACGGGCTGGAGGCGGAGTCCTCGGACTACTGCCTCCCGTCGGCCCAGCTCGCCATCTCCGGCATGCAGGTGGTGCGCGCCATCTACGACCCGCTCGTGCTCCCCGATTCCGAAGGGCGCTACCAGCCCTACCTCGCCAAGTCGATCGAGCCCAGCGCCGACTACAAGACGTGGACCATCACCCTCAAGCCCGGCGTGGTCTTCCACGACGGCTCACCACTCACCGCCACCGTGGTGAAGAACAACCTCGACGCCTACCGGGGCCGCTACCCCAACCGCTCCTCGACGCTGTTCGCCTTCGCCCTCGACAACATCGAGTCGGTGACCACGGTCGACGAGATGACGGTGCGAGTCACCACCGTGGTGCCCTGGGTCGCGTTCCCGGCATCGCTCTACTCGTCGGGGCGCCTGGGCATCCTCTCCCAGTCCCAGCTCGACGCCCCGGTGTCCGCCTGTGAGACGGAGCCGGTGGGCACCGGGCCGTTCCGGTTCGTGTCGTGGGACCGGGGCGAGAGCCTGAAGGTGGTGCGCAACGAGCAGTACTGGCAGAAGGCGCCGGACGGCAAGCCCTACCCGTACCTCAACGCCATCGACTTCCAACCGGTGGCGAGCAGCGACGAACGCCTGGCCGCCCTGGTGAAGGGCGACCTGAACATGATCCACACCAGTGCCGTGAGCGACCTGGCCGAGAACATCCCGAACCTCGAAGACGACGGGGTGGTCAACGCGCTCGTCTCCGATGACTTCACCGAGACGGCCTACCTGATGCTCAACGTGTCCGGTCCGCCCTTCGACCGTCGTGAGGCCCGGATCGCCTTCGCCCAGGCCATGGATCGCGAGCGGGTCAACGACGAGGCGAACAAGGGCTTCGCCACGCTCGCCGACGGCCCGTTCGCTCCGGGCGTGATGGGGTTCGTGGAGGAGCCGGGTCGACCGGCCTACGACCCCGAGGCGGCCCGCAAGGCGGTGGAAGCCCTGAAGGCCGAGGGTGTCGACATGTCGATCCGCATCCTGTCGACCATCGACCCCTCGGTGATCCGGTCCACCCTTCTGGCGGTGGAGATGCTGCGCGAGGTCGGCTTCGAGGTGGAGCTCGAGACCGAGCTCCAGGAGGACCTCATCGACCGGGTGCTCGCCGGCGACTTCCAGTCCGCCGCCTTCCGGAACCAGCCCGGCGACGATCCCGACATGAACTACGTGTGGTGGTACGGGGCCGGCAACCCGGTGAACTTCGCCCGCTTCGACGACCCCGTGATCAACGAGGCGCTCGACAAGGGCCGGAGCGAGCCCGACCCCGAGAAGCGACGCAGCTACTACGAGACGATCCACAAGCGGATGGCGACCGAGGTCTACTACTCGTACCAGTGGTACGTGCCGTGGGCCGTGGTGGAGGCCCGCAACGTCCACGGCATCCTCGGACCCCAGCTGCCGTCGGGCGACGATCCGAGCACCCGCCTGGCCAACGGCCATGCCGTCCACGGCATCTGGATCGACGCCTGACCTCGCCACCGGCGGGCCGAACGACTCATTGACGGCCCGACACCTCACCTCGACGCGCACCCCGCCGACACCGTGTAGATGTCGTCTGCTCAGCACCGATCCCTCCCCCCCACCCGACACCGGCGTCGACGCGTCGCGCTGCTGGCCGCACTGTTGGTGACGGTCGGCTGCAGCAACGACGGGGACGGGAACGGGGGCAACACGGCGATCCGGGCCGACCGGCTGGGCGAGGCCACCGCGAGCGGCCTGTCCGAGGACGCCAAGCCGATGCGGGGCGGACAGCTCGTCTACGGGATCGAGGCCGGGTGACTACTGCCTCACCTCGGCAGAGATCGCGGCGGCCGGCATGCAGGTGGTGCGCGCCGTGTACGACCCGATCGTGATCCCCGACTCCGACGGGCGCTACCAGCCCTACCTCGCCAAATCCGTGGAGCCCAGCGCCGACTACAAGACGTGGACGATCACGCTCAAGCCGGACATCACCTTCCACGACGGCACCACCCTCGACGCCACCGTCCTGAAGAACAACCTCGACGCCTACCGCGGCACGTACCCCGGTCGCTCGTCGCTGCTGTTCGCCTTCGCCCTGGAGAACATCGCGGCGGTGACCGTGGTCGACGAGCTCACCGTCCGGGTCACCACCACCGTGCCCTGGGTGGCCTTCCCGGCCGCGCTCTACGCATCGGGCCGGCTCGGGGTCCTGGCCCAGAGCCAGCTCGACGCGTCGCAGGAGTCGTGCGAGACCGAGCCGGTGGGTACCGGACCGTTCCGGTTCGTGTC
>DAIMFV010000032.1:0-22142 GCA_036724365.1 Acidimicrobiales bacterium
CCGCGTCTCGTTCCCGCAGGGTCGCAACCCCCTCATCCCAAGTCCGCTCGATCTTCGGTGGCCCCCCTTCCTTCGCCGTCGGTGCGAGCCATGGCCGAATGGTGTCCGCCATGACCGATCGAAACGGGCACGTAGTGGGCACGGGACCGTCCGGGCGACTCCACCAGGTCCCGCCGGAATGCCGTGACCTGGTGGTTTTTGGTGGAGACGATGGGAATCGAACCCACGACCCCCTGCTTGCAAAGCAGGTGCTCTGCCAACTGAGCTACGTCCCCGGGGGTTGTAGAGATTCTGGGTGAAATCCCCGGCAGTTGCCGAGGATACCGACCGGGAAGTGCGCCCCGGAACTCAATCGGTGCGGTGAGAGGCGGTGGCGGCCCCGATCCGCCAGTTCAGGCGTGATGGACGCGCGTTGAGGCCACCACCAGAGTGGTGGAGGCCTCTGACCTCAGACTCAAGCTACGGCAGCCCTGACGTTCGGAGGGGCCTTCGCCCGCGCCAGGCCCACCCCGATGCTGTTGTAGAGCAGGCAGTAGCCGAGCAGATCGAGGAGCTGGGCCTGCGCGCGCTCATATCCGAAGGGTACGTGGACCGCCCCGCGGCCACAGCGGGGCGGGGTCTACCCGGCGTTCTGGGACGGTGTGCCTTGGCCGGCGATCGCGAGGCCGCCGGATTCTCAAGGATCTCTGCTCCTGCAGTCGTGGTGAACTCATCCCATGGCGAACAAGTGGCGATCGATGCTCAAGACCTGGGACCGAGACCTGCCGGGTCTCACCACTGAACAGCTCGAGTCACGCGCCCAGTTCGCCAGGACGCGCGAGAACAACGCCCTGGCGAAAGGGCTGGGCCGGAACCCGAAGGCGGCACGCGAATGGAGGGCCAAGCGGAGAGCCGTAGAGGATGAGATCGAGCGGCGAGTCACTCGCGGCTGAGGTCCCTGGCACCCGGGGGCGATCGCCGCCCACCCGACGTTCTGGGGCAGGCGCCCGATGCCGTTGGGTACCGGGCATCTCGTTGCGGCGAGCGAGGCTCGAGCACACTACTTAGTTGTTCGCCGGCCACGGCATCCCGTATCCGGCGTTCAATTCGATCAGAAAGCGGCTTGGTTCGAAACTGATGGACGTCCCCAGTGGTCCTCTGTCTGCGAGCTGTTCGGATTCCGGGGGAAGCAACCTCCCGTAGTCTTCTCCAGCCCGACTCGAATCGATCTGCCACCCATCGGCCTGCAGCTGGCCAAGAACTCGATTGTAGGTCACCTGGTCACCATCGCTGAGGACCAGCCAGATTGTTCCGTAGGAGCAGTGTGGCTCCGACTCGGCTTCGTAGTCATCCGCGATCTTGTCCGCGAGTGTCTGAGCCTGGTCTGAACACCCGCTCGTCTCGTCGTACCTCTCCAGCGCGCTGCACCCCCACCCCAATAGCACCACGACGCAGCACACTGTGGTCCAGATGAACACTGATCGAGTTCGGTCGGGTCGCGCACCTCTACGGAGAATCGGTCGGCCTGTTGGTGTCACCGAGCCCAGGATACCAAGGCCATGACGCGCCGCTGCGGCTGCAGACTCGTCTCGAACGGTACCGCTCGAGGTCTGGAAGGTCAGACCGACCCGGTTAGAACCTGAACACCGATACCGAGGGAGCCGATGATGAGTGGCATCCAGGTGTTCCGGATCGGATCCGGCAAGGTCAGCAAGGCGGCGAACACGTCGGTCACCCCTCGATCACCGGGTGTTCACCGCCTCACGCCCCCATGTCACCCCAGTCGAGTTTGGTCCAGCCATTCCCTGCCCAAGTCACGCTAGGAATCTCGCTGATGCCGCATGTGCGGAAGTTGCCACCATTTCTCTGACTGCGGATCGGCAGCACCTCACGGCGGCCATTTACTATCAGAAGAAGGTCAACGTACCATTCGACGTCCGCGTGCTCCGCGTGAGCAATGATGTGGATCTTTTCTGCATCGCCCTTGTTGAGCGAAAACGTGGGCAGGCGATTCGCATACTCGTCAGCATCTTCATCGAGGTAGGCGACTGTCGGCGGGTCAAAGTGATCCAGGCGGATTTGAAAGTGCTTGGGCGTGATATCCGCCCCACCTGCGCCGCACACCGCAGCGACCCGCTTCTCCGCAAGTTCGCTGCGCACGACTCGCGGCCGTAGTCCATCGACCACCACCGTTCAGGACGTACTGCCGACGAGGGTCACCACCACCTCAGTGCGGTCACCATCCACGCCACCTCGCTCGTTCGCCCAGGACCACCAATCGGTGCACACCGTCGACTCCGGTCCGTCCGGCGGCAGGGTTCCATCGAACACATGGACTGCCCCGACCCAAGGTGGGGCGCCCGCATAGACGATGGACGGATCCTCCTCAACGTGGAAGTCGATCGGCCCCTTGCCTTGCGCACGGCGCAGTACGCCCGGTGCGAAGTAGCCCACGCACCACCCGATCACGGCACCGACGAACACCAGTAGTAAGCCGATGAAGACGGACACGCTAAGAAGCTAGGCCCACCACAGCTAAGGGAGCGGAAGGATCCGTGAGCGCGGCGGACAGCTGCGCGTTCCAGATCGGGCCCTGTCGCGTTCCAGCCTTGCCAGACCGCCCCCCGGCGACCTGCGGGAACGGGGTTTTCTACAGGCCCCACGTCCCCGGGATCGGTGGGCGTCGAGGCGCCCCCGGGAGGCCAAGGGTACCGATCAGGCCGCCTCGACCGGGAACCGGTTGCACCGTTCCGCAGCCCGGTTCAGCTGCAGGCCTCCCACTTCTTGCCCACCGCGATCAGGGCGGCGTCGTCGTCGCCGGTGAACGACGTGACCATGGCGGCCCGGAACTCGGCCACCGGGGCGGTCTCCTGCATGCAGGCGAGCATCTCCGGGTCCAGCTCGTTGGTCTCGGAATCCCGCGCGAAGCCCTCGTAGATCGCGTCGATCGAGGACCCGCACTGCTCCATGGCCTCGACCATCTGCTCGCCAGCGGCCTCGTCGAGCTCCAGCCCGCCCGGTCCGTCCTGGGCGAACTCCTCGGCGGTGATCCCCGACTCGGTGATGCGCTCCTCGCCGATCACGTGCACCCACCGCGTGGCCAGGCACTCGTTGTCGGCGCCGGTGAAGATCTCGCTGCCCTCACCGAAGGACTCCAGGATCGCGTCGGCGAACTCCTGCTCCACCTCGGTGAGCTCCGGCAGGTCATCGGCGCCCTCGCCCCCGCCGGCCGCCGTGGTGGAACTGGCCGCACCAGCCTCGGTGGTGGACGGCGAGGCGTCCTTGTCGTCGTCGGACGAACACGCAGGGGCCGCCAGCACCACCGCCGCCACCGCCAGGACGCACAGCGAGCGGGTGACGCGTCCGCGGTGCCGGCGAGGGGTGGGAACGGGGCTGGCGCGCATGGGTGATCCTCCGGGAGAACGACGGACCCGAGCGACGGGCCCGAGCGGTGGTCCACGAGCATGCCCCACCCGGACCCGGGTCGGGGTGCCACCCCCGCCGGGACCGCTCGGGTCCACCCGGGTAGCGTCGCGCCTCGTGTCGGCCCCCCCCGTCTTCGTCTCGCGCCTCGTCCGGCTGCCCCTGGTCGACGGCGACGAGGGCCTGGTGGGCCGGATCCAGGACGTGGTCCTCATGCGCAGCGGCCCCACCCTGCGGGTGCTCGGGCTGGTGGCCCAGCTCCAGCGGCGGCGCATCTTCGTGAACATGGCGCGCATCACCGACATCGACCGCCTGGGGGTCCACCTCCGCGGCGGCACGGTCGACACCCGCACGTTCCAGAAGCGCGCTGGCGAAGACCTGGCGGTGGGCGACCTGCTCGACACCGCCATCGGCGACGAGTACCTCACCGACCTGGCCATCGAGCCGGGCCCGGACCAGGCGTTCTGGTACGTCACCCAGGCCGCCCTGGCCCGCCGGGGCCCGCTGCGGCGGCGCCCACCGCGCGTGGTGCCGTGGGACGAGGTGGCGCGGCACTTCACCACCACCCCGGAGCTCACCGAGGTGGCCGAGATGCGAGACCTCCACCCGGCCGACGTGGCCAGCCGCCTGCGCGCCCTCTCCCCGGCCCGCCAGCAGCAGGTGGTGGCCCTCCTCGACGACGACCAGGTGGCCGACCTGCTCGAAGAGATGCCCGAGGAGGAAGCCGTCCGCATCGTGGAGAAGCTCGGCGTGGAGCGCGCCGCCCACATCCTCGAGGAGATGGAGCCCGACGACGCCGCCGACCTGCTGGCCGACCTCACCGAGGCCGACCGGTCCGCCCTGCTCGAGGAGATGCGGCCCGAGGAGTCCACGCCCATCCGTCGCCTGCTCAGCTACGACGAGGACACCGCCGGCGGCCTGATGACCCCCGAGCCCGTGGTGCTGTCACCGTCCACCACCGTGGCCGAGGCCCTCGCCCAGATCCGCCAGCGCGACCTCCCGTCGGAGCTGGCGGCCCAGGTGTTCGTGACCCAACCGCCGCACTCCACCCCCACCGGCCGGTACCTGGGGGTGATCGGCTTCCAGCGACTGCTGCGCGAGCCGCCCGCCACCAACCTCGGCGACTGCGTCAACGACAGCCTCGACCCCGTGGCCACCGACCTGCCGCTGCGCGACGTGGCCGAGCGCCTCGCGTCCTACGACCTGCTGGCCCTGCCCGTGTGCGACCAGGCCGGTCGGCTGGTGGGCGCGGTCACCGTCGACGACGTGTTGGACCACGTCCTGCCCGAAGGTTGGCGGCGTCGCGCCGCCCGACGCTGACCTCCGTCGTGACCTCCCTTCGCCGCCGAGTCACCGCCCTCCTGGTGACCGCAGCCCTCCTGGCCTCGTGCAGCCAGAGCGGGAGCCAGGCGACCGCGCCCACGTCCACCGCTCGGGACGGCACCTCGACCTCGCCCGGGACGGCCGACCGCGACCCCGCCACCACCGCACCCTCCACCGGCACCGAGCAGCCGCTGGCCGAGTGGGAGCCCTGCGGGTCCGGGTTCGACTGCGCCACCATCGCCGTGCCGCTCGACCACGACCAGCCCGACGGCCCCACCATCGACCTGGCCCTCCAGCGGCTGCCGGCCGGGGATGCGGACCGACGGATCGGCTCCGTGCTGGTGAACCCCGGCGGCCCCGGGGCCTCGGGCCTGAGCATGGCCTCGAGCCTCGTGCTGCTCGGTTCGGTCATGGACCGCTTCGACATCGTGGGCTTCGACCCCCGCGGGGTGGGCCACAGCACCGCGTTGACCTGCAACACCCACGTGCAGGCCATCTACGACGCCGACCCCACCATGGACGACCAGGCCGACATCGACCACTTCCGCACGGTGTCGGAGCAGTTCGTGGACGAATGTGCCAGCGAGCACGCCGACCTGCTCCCCCACCTGGGCACCGTGGCGGTGGCCCACGACCTCGACCGCATCCGCGCCGCGGTGGGCGACGAGCAACTCACCTACCTCGGGTACTCGTACGGCACCTCGATCGGCCAGCAGTACGCCCGCCTGTACCCCACGCGGGTGCGGGCCATGGTGCTCGACGGCGTGGTCGACCCGTCCGAGAGCGGTCTCGTGGCGGCCGAGGGCCAGGCCGAAGGCTTCACCAACGCCCTGGACGCCTACGCCGCCGACTGCGACGCCGACCGCTGCCTCGGTGACCCCGCCCTCACCGTGGTCGACCGGGTGACCGCCGCCTCCGAAGCCGCGCCGATCCCCGCGGCAGGGGCCGACCGTCCGGCCACGCCCGGTGTGGTGTCGCTCGCTGTCGCCTACGCGCTCTACGCCGAACTGCTGTGGCCCCAGCTCACCCGGGCACTGCGCGACGCCGATGCCGGGAACGCCACCGGCCTGGTCCGCCTGGCCGACAGCTACCTGTCCCGGGAGCCCGACGGGTCCTACGGGAACTCCGCCGAGGTCTACTTCGCGGTGAGCTGCCTCGACGCCGACTGGCCCCGGTCGTTCGACGAGGTGCTGGCGGCCGACGCCGCCGCCGGCGACCGGTACCCCCGCTTCGGCGAGGCGCTCGTGAACGACTACGCCCGCTGCGCGCTCTGGCCGGTGCCGCCGCAGCCACTGGAGCCGGTCCCCACCGACCTCGAAGGGCTGGCGCCCATCGTGGTGGTGAGCACCACCGGCGACCCGGCCACCCCGTACGAGTCGGGCGTCCGCATCGCCGAACAGATCCCCGACGCGCGACTGGTGACCAACGTGGGCGACACCCACACCGTGGTCGGCCAGGGCCGGAGCTGCATCGACGACCTGGTCACCGACTACTTCGTGGACCTGGTGGTCCCCGAGGACGGCGTCCGCTGCGGGTAGTTCGCCGTGAAGGTATTCGCGGATAGGACCGCTCCGTGGACCAGGTTGCACTGCTCCTCGGCTGGCGCCTCGGAGTTACCCACGCTCTCCTCCCGCTCTTGCGGCTCCGCCGCGGGCCGCTCGGGCCCAGAGCCTCGCCAATCGGCTCGGCTCCTCGTGCGATCAGGTGGGGTGGTCGCCCGCCACCAGTGGCTCCAGCACCAGTTCGGGCTGTTCGGCCACCAGCCGCTCCAGCCAGTACTGGCTCTCGAACACCGCGATGAGGGTGCCGTCGCTGCGGCTCAGCACGTCGACCCCCCGCATGGCCCGCAGGGCCGGGGTGCTGGCGGCATCGGTGCGGCGGGCCACCGAGTAGGTGGTGGGGCTCAGCTCCACCGGGGCGCCGAACTCGTTCTCCAGCCGGTGCACGGCCACGTCGAACTGCATGGGACCCACGGCGGCCAGCACCGGGGCCTGGTCGCCCCGGTCGGGGTCGCGCAGCACCTGCACCACGCCCTCTTCGTCGAGCTGGGCGATGCCCCTGCGGAACTGCTTGAACCGGGCGGTGTCTCGCACCCGGGCCACCGAGAAGTGCTCGGGGGCGAAGCTGGGGATCCGGGGGAAGGTGACCGGCTCGCCGAACCAGAGGGTGTCGCCCACCCGCACGTCGGTGGCGTTCACCAGGCCCACCACGTCGCCGGGGAAGGCCTCGTCGACCGTCTCCCGGTCGGACCCGAACACCTGGTGGGCGTACTTGGTGGCGAAGGGCTTGCCGGTGTCGGCATGGGTGACCACCATCCCCCGCTCGAAGCGCCCGGAGCACACCCGCAGGAAGGCGATGCGGTCCCGGTGCGACTTGTCCATGTTCGCCTGCACCTTGAACACGAACCCGCTGAAGGGCGCGTCGAGGGGCCGGGGGTGTCCGTCACGGTCCGGTCGGGGCCCGGCCGGCGGGGCCAGGTCGATCACCGCGTCGAGCAGCAGCCGCACGCCGAAGTTGGTGAGCGCGGAGCCGAAGCAGGGGGGCGACAGCTCACCGCCGAGGAAGAGCTCCCGGTCGAAGTCGAGCCCCATGGTGCCGAGCAGCTCGGACTCCTCGACCGCGGTGGTCCACACCGCGCCCTCTTCCGCCTCCGCCCGCTCGGCGTCGACGACCTCCTCGGGCGCCTCGGTGGCGCCCCGGGCCGTGCGGGTGAAGCGGATGAAGCGGCCCGTGGCCCGGTCGATCACCCCGCGGAAGTCGCCGGCGATGCCCACCGGCCAGGTGACCGGCGCCGCGGTCACACCGATCTTGTCGTCGATCTCGTCGAGCAGCTCCAACGCCTCCAGGCCGGGCCGGTCCCACTTGTTGATGAAGGTGAGCAGCGGCATCTGGCGGGCCTTGCACACCTCGAACAGCTTCAGCGTCTGGGGCTCGATGCCCTTGGCGGCATCGAGCACCATCACGGCGGCATCGGCTGCGGCCAGCACCCGGTAGGTGTCCTCGGAGAAGTCACGGTGACCGGGCGTGTCGAGCAGGTTGACCACGCAGTCCCGGTACGGGAACTGGAGCACGGTGGAGGTGATCGAGATGCCGCGCTGCTGCTCCATCTCCATCCAATCCGAGGTGGCCGAGCGACGATCGCCGCGTGCCTTCACCGCTCCGGCGCCACCCGTGAGCGCACCGCCGTACAGCAGGAACTTCTCGGTCAAGGTGGTCTTGCCCGCGTCGGGGTGGGAGATGATCGCGAAGGTTCGGCGACGGGAGGCTTCGGCGGCAGGGCTGGTCACGGTGTGTTCCTGGAGGCGGGGTCGGACGGACGGCGGGTGCGGCGGGTCAGCCGCAGTCGGCGCACCGACCGAGGAGGTCGAGGCGGTGGTGCTCGGTGCGGAACCCGGTGGCCCGCGCCACCTCGGCCGTGGTCGCCGCCAGATCGGCCTCCAACGCGTCGGGCACGGTGAAGTCGGTGACCGTGCCACAGGCCGTGCAGATCAGGTGGTGGTGGTGGTGCTCGGTGAGGTCCTCGGCGAGCTCGAAGCGGGCCAGTTCGTCGGTGCCGGCCACCCGGTGCACCACGCCACAGGCTTCCAGCACCGCCAGGTTCCGATAGGCGGAGCTCTGGGGCAGCGATCCCACGGCCAGGATCTCGGCGGCGGTCAGCGGTCGGCCGGCCCGACGGAGCACCTCGACCAGGCTGCGGCGACCGGTGGTGTACCGCTGGCCGTCATCGCCGAGCAGCACGCCCACGGCACCGTGCAGATCGTCGCTCACGGGTCGCAACCCTACCGGTGCCACGGCCCCCGGCCCGAGGCCGACCCGGTGGCGACCGGCCGATGCGGGGCGATCCGGTGACGGCCCGACGACCCGTCCACGGCGGCCGGTGGGCCATCCGACTCACGCGCGCGCACGGCTGTGCCGATAGGCAGGGAGCCCACCTCGCCGGTGGTGGCCCGCCCACGGAGGGTCAACCCAGCAGACACGACGGTCCACCGATCGGTCCGCCAAATGATCCAGCCAGACAGATACGTCGGTCCGCCAAATGACCAGTGCCTGGATCCGGGCGGGTTCGTAACGCTACTGTAACAACCAAGCGGCGTCAGCCATCCGGAGCCCCGCTCCGAGCAACCGAGCCAACAGGAAGTCACCACCCCATGTCTTGCCCCTGCGGTCACCACGACGAGCACGCCCACCCCACCGGAACCGGGAGGCTCTCCCGTCGGGCCGTCCTGGCCGGTGGTGCCGCCGTGGGTGCCGCCCCGTTCCTGCCGGGCCTCGCCCGTACGGCCGCCGCCAGCGAGGGCGACACGGGGGTGCAGCGTGACTTCGGCTTCCTGGCGCCCCAGCCCGCCGCCGCCGAGCACGTCCGCCCCATGATGTTCCCGGTGCTGCCCGACCCCACGCTGGGCAAGGCCACCTGGTCCGACACCTACCTGGCGCCCCGCAGCGGGGGCCGCAGGCACGAGGGCCAGGACCTCATGGGCAACAAGATGCTCAAGCTCCTCGCCTGCGTGAGCGGCACGGTGGTCGAACTGCGCCACGGCAGCGGCGGCAACTCGCTGTACCTCAAGGGCGACGACGGCTGGTACTACTGCTACCTCCACATCAACAACGACACCCCCGGCACCGACGACGGCAAGAACGCCTTCGAAGACGCCTACGCCAAGGGCCTCAAGAAGGGCGACCGGGTCACCAAGGGCCAGCACATCGCCTACCTGGGCGACAGCGGCAACGCCGAGGGGTCCGGTGCGCACCTCCACTTCGAGATCCGCATGCCGAACACCAACTGGTACAACGCATCGGCCGTCAACGCCCACTACTCGCTGAAGGCGGCCGCCCCGGCCCAGCTCGGCGACGGCTCCCCCGCCGAGGTCGACGACGACCTGTACAGCACCACGGGCCCGTTCGTGCCGTTCGCCACGGCCGACGGCTTCGCCACGCGCCAGGCCCTCGACTTCCTGGGCGTCACGCCCACCGCGGCGTGGGTGACCGACGCGGCCCGCCGCCTCGACTCGGGCCAGGTCGGCGCCGACGAGTTCATCCTCGACCTCATCGGCACCGACGCGTGGACCAAGGTCGTGCCGCCCAGCGTCCGCCTCTACAACGCCTACTTCCTCCGCCGTCCCGACACCTCGGGTCTCCGCTACTGGGTCGGACGGGTACGCAGCGGCGTGTCGCTCGACACGATCTCCCAGGACTTCGCCAACTCGGCCGAGTTCAAGGACCGCTACGGCAGGCTCGCCAACGCCGAGTTCGTGCAGCTCGTGTACCAGAACGTCTTCGGCCGCAATCCCGACAACGCCGGCTTCCTGCACTGGACCTACCAGCTCGACCACGGCAAGTCCCGGGGCTGGGTCATGCGCCAGATGTGCGAGTCACCCGAGTACGTCGGCAAGACGGCCGGCGAGGTCGGGGTGATCTCCGCCTACTACGGCCTGCTCGAGAAGGCGCCGAGCGCTTCCGACCTGTCGGGCTGGGCCGAGATGACCCGCGCCAACCGCGGCGCCCTGGCGGTGCTGGTGAGCCAGCTCCGCACCAGCACGGCCTACGCCGACCGCGTCAAGTCGCTCTGAGCGACAGCGCCGGGGAGCCGGCCCCGTGGGGGCCGACCCGACGGCGTACGCGAAGATGACCCCCATGTCTGAGCCGATCGATCCCGAGCTCCTCGACACCGCCGTGGCGCTCCTGCGCCAGGCCGGTGAGCTCACCCTGGAGTACTTCCGCCATCCCGACCTCGCCATCGACCGCAAGGGCGACGGCACGCCGGTCACGGTCGCCGACCGGGCCGCCGAGCGCCTCTTGCGCGTCGAACTGGAGGCACGGTTCCCCGACGACGGCATCCTCGGCGAGGAGGAGGCCGAGAAGATCGGCACCTCCGGTCGGCGGTGGATCATCGACCCGATCGACGGCACCAAGGCGTTCACCCACGGGGTCCCGCTCTACACCAACCTGCTTGCTCTGGAAGACGCCGACGGCATCGCCGTCGGCGTGATCAACGTGCCCGGCCTGGCCGAGACGGTGTACGCCGGCCGGGGCCTGGGCTGCTTCTGCAACGGCGTGCCCGCCTCCGTCAACCAGCACGCCACCATCGAGGGCTCCTACCTCACCTCCAGCGGCCTGTCGCCCTGGTCCGACGACGAACTGCTCCGGGCCAAGCGGGCCGGGTTCAACCTCCGCACCTGGGGCGACGGCTACGGCTACGTGCTGGTGGCCACCGGCCGGGTCGAGGCCATGTACGACCCCAAGGCCGAGCTGTACGACGTGGCCCCGATGCCGGTGATCCTCGCCGAGGCCGGCGGCCGCTTCACCGACATCAACGGCGATCCGTCGCCCGACCGGGGCAGCGGGCTCGCCACCAACGGCCTGGTCCACGACGAGACCCTGGCGATCCTCCGGGGCGAGCACCCCGGCTGACGCTCCGGTGACCCGGCTCGGCGTCGCCGTCCTCACCCTGGTGGCCGCCTGTGCCCTGCTGGTGGCCACCGCGTCGACACCCGCGGCGGCCGACCCACCCAGACCCACCAACTTCAGATCGCAGGTCCTGGCGATGGATCCGCCCGCCGAGGGCGTCACCGTCCAGGTCGAGGGCGGCGATGCCTTCCTCTCGCTCACCGTCGCCCCCGGCCACACGGCCACCGTGCCGGACTACGGCGACGACGGGGCGCCGTACCTCCGGTTCCTGGCCGACGGCACGGTGCAGGTGAACGAGGCGTCGAGCGCCCACGCCGCCAACGCCAGCCGCTACGGATCGGGTTCGTCGACCACCAGCGACGAGCCTCGGTGGACCACCGTGGGCCACGACGGGCGCCATGCCTGGCACGCCCATCGCATCCCCCTCATGGTGCCCGACCACCTCGCCGTCACCGATGCGCGCGGCCGGGTCGACCTCGGCGGCGACGACGGCACCTGGGAGGTGCCGATCGTGGGCGACGGGGTGCCCACCGTGGTGCGCGGCGAGCTGCTGCTCCTGCCCTCGCCCGCACCCTGGCCGTGGTGGGCGCTGGTTGCCGTCACCGCCGGCGGCGTGCTCGCCTGGGCCGTCGGGCTCCGTCGGACCGTGGAGCCCGCGCTCAGCGCCGCGTCGGCCGCCGTCGCCCTGACCGCCACGTGGATCTCGGCCACGGAGCACGCGGCGGCGCCGATGGGGGCCGGCGCCTCGTGGGCAGCCACCGCCCTCGCCGGCGTGGCCGCGGCGGCGTCCGTGACGGTCCTCGGTAGCCGGGTCGCAGCGACACGTGGTGCCCTGTCCGCCGATCGTGTGGCCGCGATCGGCCGCACCGGGGTGGCGGCGGCCGCCGCGTGCCTGGCGTGGTGGGCGGTGGCCCGCCGGGCCGTCCTGGACCACGCTGTGGTGCCCTCCGGACTCCCCACCCTCGACCGTGCCACCACCAGCCTGGCCCTGGGTCTCGCCCTGGCGGCCGCGGTGGTGCTGGTGGCCCGCCCGGCGGCGCTCGTCAGCCGGGACGCAGCGCCCGGCCGCTAGTGCTCTGTCCAGGAACGTTTGCGCTGTTGCGAGCTTGCGAGCCACTGGGCAAACGCCGTCGAGCCGCCGCAACGAAGTGAGGACCGGGCTGACGGAACCAGGAATCGTCCGCCGAAGGCGGTCACGTGGAGTAGGCAGCGTGCAGCGCAGATGACTCCCAAGCCTTGCAAAGGTTGCCGGTCACGGCACTACAGGTACTCGCAGACGTAGGCGGTGTGGGAGGCGACCTGCAGGTCGAAGCCGCTGGAGCCCGGCACCTCGAAGACGGTGCCCGCCGGGTACGGGGTCCACTCGCTGCTGCCGGGCTGCTTCACCACCAGTTCGCCGTGGACCACGGTGACCCGTTCGGGCTCCTCGGTGCCGAAGTGGTACTCGCCGGGGATCATCACCCCGACGGTGAAGCGGGACCCGTCCTCGGTGAAGCCCAGGCTCTGCACGGATCCGTCGAAGTAGGTGTTGTGGGAGAGCGACATGCCGCCAGGGTGGCACACCCGCGGCACCCGTCCGGAACCGGTTCCGAGCGGTGTGGCGACGCAGACGACCGTCGAACGCTGAGACCCGCGGATCGGGTTTCGTCCAGTCCGCGTCAGGCCGGTTCGAGGTCTCCGTCGAGCACCCGCTGGGCGATGTCTCGCATGGTGGAGCGCTCTCGCATGGCGGTCTTCTGGATGAAGGCGAAGGCCTCGGCCTCCGACAGGCCACTGCGGTCCATGAGCTGGCCCTTGGCCCGGTCGACCAGCTTGCGCGTCTCCAGCTGCTCCTCGAGCGACGTGGCCTGCTCGTGCAGCGCCTTGAGCTCCTTGAACCGACCGAGGGCCACCTCGATGGCCGGGAACAGGTCGGACTTCTGGAACGGCTTCACCAGGTAGGCCAGGGCACCGGCGTCACGGGCCCGTTCGATGAGGTCTCGTTGGGAGAAGGCCGTGAGGATCAGCACCGCCGACCACCGCTCCCCCGCGATCTCCCGAGCGGCCGACAGGCCGTCGAGGCCCGGCATCTTGATGTCGAGGATGGTCACGTCGGGCCGGTGCTCACGCACCAGCTCCACCGCTTCGTCGCCGCGGCCGGTCTCGGCCACGACCTCGTAGCCCTCCTCCTCGAGGGTCTCCTTGAGGTCGAGGCGGATGATGGCCTCGTCCTCAGCGATCACGACACGGGTGGGCACCGTTGCTCTCCTGTGTTGGGGTTGTCGGGCGGTCTGGTGGGGGTTCGGTCAGGTGGCCGAGGCCACCAGCCGGTCGAGCAGGTCGTTCTGGGTGTGGTCCAGCTCTGCCAGCTCGGCCACCAGGGCGTCGCGGTGGCGGCGCATGGCATCGGCGTGGCGCTGGGCTTCACGGTGGTCCTGGCCGGCGAGCGGCGTCTCCGACACCAGGGCCCGGAGCCGGGCCTCGTCGGCGTCGTCGACCAGGTGGGCGAGCTGCTCGTCGACCACCGACAGCTCGCGACCCACCTGCTTCATGCGTTCCGAGACGTCCCGGAGGCGGCGTTCGATCAGGGTCCGACCCACGGGTGGAGTCTAGGTCCGCGCCCGGGGGTCACCGACCCACCGCCCGTGGACCACCATGGGGCCATGGACCTCGAGGGTCGCGAGCCGGCCTCCACCGACCTCACCGGGGTGGAGACGCGCCACGTCGACGGGTTCGGCCACCCCTGCACGCCCACGGCCGGGGTGGTGGCCGCCCTGCATGCCGCCATGGGCCTGGCCCCCGGGGCGGCACCACCCCACCCCGGTGCGTTGGTGGTGACCCCCGATGATCCCCGACCCCTGGTACCGGCCGGTTCCACGCTGGTGCTGGAGGACGCCACCGAGCTGCAGCTGCCCGGTGGACCCGGCGCTGAGGTCGAGGTGCCGCTCCCCAGCGACCTGCCGGTGGGCTACCACCGACTGGTCGGGGCCGACGGGCTCGAGCGGGCCCTGCTGGTCTCGCCGGGTCGCTGCCACCTCCCGTCGCCGCTGCGCACCTGGGGCGTCACCGCCCAGCTCTACGCCGCCCGGGGCCGATCCAGTTGGGGCATCGGCGACCTCCACGACCTGGGCACCCTGTTGGCGTGGGCCGAGGGTCGCGGCGCGGGACTGGTGGGGCTCAACCCGTTGCACGCTCCCACCCCGGGGGCCGACCCGCCCGACAGCCCGTACTCGCCCAGCACCCGGCGGTGGCACGACCCGCTCCTCATCGCCCTCGACGACGTACCCGGCTTCTCCGACCTGCCCGACGCCACCGAGCGTCGCGCCGCCGGCCAGGCCCTCGACCGCGCCACGGGCCCGGGCGGTGAACCCGTCATCGACCGGGCTCCGGTCTGGGCCGCCAAGCGCGACGCCCTGGAGGCCGTCTGGGCCCACGTCCGCGGCCGCGAGCACCCCGACTTCGCCTTGTTCCTGGCCGACGGGGGCGAGGGCCTCCACCGGTGGGGCACGTTCTGTGCCATCGCCGACCAGGCCGAGTACGACGGGCGGTCGACCGCGTGGCCGTCGTGGCCCGAGGAGCTGCGCCGACCCGGAAGCGCCGCCGTGGCCCGCGTGGCCCACGAGCAGCCCGACCGCGTGCGGTTCTGGTGCTGGCTCCAGTGGCTGGTCGACCGCCAGCTCGAAGCCGCCGGTGCCGACCGGCTGGTGCTGAACGACCTGGCCGTGGGCTTCGCCGCCGACGGGTTCGACGCCTGGGAGTGGCAGGACCTGGTGGCCACCGGCGTGCGCATCGGCGCACCCCCCGACCCCCTCGGCCGCGACGGTCAGGACTGGGGGCTGCCCCCGTTCGTGCCCTGGCGGCTCAGCGCCGCCGGGTACCAGCCGTTGGTGGAGACGGTGCGGGCGGCGTTCCGCCACGCCCGGGGTCTGCGGGTCGACCACGTGATGGGCCTGTTCCGCCTCTACTGGATCCCGCCCGCCACCGACGCCGGCCACGGGGCCTACGTGCGCTTCGCCCACCACGACCTGTTGCACGTGCTCGCCATCGAGAGCACCCGAGCCGGCGGGCTGGTGGTGGGCGAGGACCTCGGCACGGTGGAGCCCGGGGTCCGGCAGGTGCTGGCCGATGCCGGGGTGCTGTCCACCCGCCTGCTCTGGTTCGAGGACGAGCCGCCCGCGCACTGGCCCCACCAGGCCATGGCCGCCATCACCACCCACGACCTGCCCACCGTGGCCGGCGTCTGGAGCGGTGTGGACCTGGCCGACCTGCACGCCGCCGGGGTCACCGTGCCCCCCGACGGCGACGCAGACTTCCGCCACCGCCTCCGGGTGGCCGCCTCCGCCCCAGACGAAACGCCGGTGGACGACGTGCTGGTGGCCGCCTACCGGGCCGTGGCGTCCGGTCCCAGCGTGGTGGCCACCGCGGCGCTCGACGACCTCACCGGCGCCCGCCACCGTCCCAACGTGCCGGGCACGATCGACCAGCACCCGAACTGGCGGATCCCCCTCCCGGTGGCCGTCGAGGACCTGAACGGCCACCCGCTCGCCGAGGCGGTGGCCGCCGCCATGGGCCAAACCCGCTGAGATCCTCCGAGCCCCGCCCGTCGTCGAGCGGGCGGCAAGTGGGGCGACCACCGTTGTTGCCACGGAGCCCCGGCGCAGCCAGCCGGGCGAGCCGGCGCCGGGCTCCCGTCCTAGGTGTGGATGTCCTTCACGAGGAGGAGGAGGGTCAGGTTGTCGACCGGTGAGGGCTCGAAGCCGTACCGGGTGTAGAAGCGGGCCGCTTCGGGAGCCTTGGCGTGGACGAGGAGGACGCGGACACCGGTGACCTGGGCGACCTCGATCGCCTTGAGGATGAAGTGCTTGAGCAGGGCCGCTCCGAGGCCTCGGCCCTGCCAGTGCTCATCGACTGCCAGCCGGCCCAACAGGAGGGCCGGGAGGGGGTCGGGTTGGTTGCGAGCGGCCCGCTTGGTCGCGTGGGCCCGCAGAAGGACCGCCGTGCTCGACGCGTAGAACGCGACCACCCGGTCATCGACCGTCACGACCCAGGTCCTGCTGGAGCCCTCGACCTGGTTGCGGAGGGCCTTGCCGGCGAGCCAGGCGTCGAGCGCCTCGTCTCCGCAGTCGAACCCGTCGAGCACGTGGTGCTCGCCGAGGAGCACCGGTCCGAGGAGTTGGCTCACTCGGAGGATTCGAGCACGGACGGGTTCGTGAGCAGCTTGGCCAGCTCGGGCTTGAACACCGGCGGGCGGTCGAGCATCTGCTGGAGCTCGAGCCATGCGGGCTCGTCGAGGGCGAACACCCGTCGATCGGCCAGGTCCTCGTGCGCAGCCTGGACCGCGTGGCGCACCACGTACTCGTTGAGCGACTCACCCGTGGCCTCGAGGACCCGCCGCACGGCGGCGTCCTGTGCCGGCGTGACCCGGAGGGTCCATCGCCCCGACTTCGTCTCCATGCCAAGCACTGTACGTCAGCCTGACGTACAGGGCAACGGGGCTACGGGCGGGGCGTCCACGAGACCCACTCCCTCGCGGTGGACCCGTGGCCAGGCCGCCCGCCGAAACCGGGAGTGCCGGAACCGGGGGCTCCTGGACTGGGGCCGCGGCTCTCCTAGGGTGGGGGCATGGCTGCTCCCTCGGCCGGCGATCGTGCGCCGGCGTTCAACCTGGCCGACCACACCGACACCAAGGTCCGCCTGTCGTCGTTCAAGGGCCGCAAGGTGCTCGTGTACTTCTACCCGAAGGCCGACACGCCCGGCTGCACCACCCAGGCCTGCGAACTGCGCGACATCAGCGACGACATCGGCGACACCGTGATCCTGGGCATCAGCCCCGACGCCCCCGCCAAGCTCGCGAAGTTCCGAGACAAGCACGACCTCGGGTTCACCCTGCTGTCGGACCCCGACCACGCCACCGCCGAGGCCTACGGCGTCTGGGCCGAGAAGTCCATGTACGGCAAGAAGTACATGGGCATCGTGCGCTCGGCGTTCCTGGTCGACGAGAAGGGCACGATCAGCCACGCCTGGCCCAAGATCAGCCCCAAGGACACCCCCAAGAACCTGCTGAAGGCCCTGGCCGAGGGCTGACCCGTCGAGGTTCCGGTCGCACGAGCGCCGGGGGGGACCGCCCGGCGCGAGCAGCCCGGCGGAGACGAACGGCGGATCACCGCCACTGCCCTCCGATATATCTACCGACATTGGCGTATATACTGGCGACATGGCGAAGCCCCTCGTGGACATCGACGAAGCGGCGCTGAGCGCGGCCCGGGCCGAGCTGGGTACCCGAACGATCCGCGACACCGTCAACGAGGCGCTCAACCGGGCCGCCGGCACCCGAGCCGATGAGGTCGAGCGGTCGCTCGATCGCCTCGCCAGGCTCGAGCTCCACGACCGCGACGACGCGTGGCGCTGACCCACCTCGTCGACACGAGCGTGTTGACGAAGCTCCGCCGCCAGGAGGTGCGGCGCGTCGTCGAGCCGCTGGCGCAGACCGGGTCGCTGGCCCGGGCCGGCATCAGCGACCTCGAGCTCGGCTTCTCGGCCCGGAGCGCGAACGAGTGGGACCAGATCAGCGAGGCCCTCGGCGCATTCGAGTTGATCGAGACCTCCGCCGACCACGTCCGGCGGGCCCGGCACGTCCAACGGCTGCTGGCCGCCAAGCACCAGCGGGGCCGGAAGGTGCCGGACCTCCTCATCGCCGCCGCCGCCGAGGCCCACGAGCTGGTGGTGCTGCACTACGACGCCGACTTCGACCGCATCGCCCGGGTCACCGGCCAGCGGACCCAGTGGGTGGTACCCGCCGGATCGGTGGACTGACGCACCTCCCGCTGCGGCTGGCGACACCCCGACCCCGATCGGACCGTCGAGGGGCGGCGCCTAGACTGGCGCCTCGCACCACCCGCCCGGGTGGCGGAATGGCAGACGCGGTGGACTCAAAATCCACTGTCCGAAAGGGCGTGCGGGTTCGAATCCCGCCCCGGGCACCGACAGGCCATACGGCCCCGAACCGCCGGTGCTACTCGCGGTTGATCATGTGGGTGCTGGCCATCTCGAAGTACTCGAGCATGCGGGCCTGCACGTCCGGCGGGGCGGTCGACTCCCGAACGGCCTGGCTCATGTGCGCCAGCCAGTGGTCGCGCTCCACCTGACCGATGGCGAACGGGGCGTGGCGCATGCGCAACCGCGGATGGCCCCGCTCGTCGGAGTACTCGGCGGTGCCCCCGCCCCAGAACTGGGCCAGGAACCCGGCGGTGTGGTGGATCGACTCGGTGAGGTCGTCGGGGTAGAGCGGGCGCAGCACCTCGTCGACGGCCACCAGCTCGTAGAACCGGGTGACCAGGGCGTCGAAGAACGGCCGCCCGCCGACCACGTTGAACACGTTGGTGTCGGGCAGGTCCACGCGCATCCTCACGGCGATGAGCGTCGGGCGACGATCGGCCTGATCAGCAGGCGGCCCACGCCCACACATGCACCGAGGGCGATGCTCAGGGCCCACGAGCCGTAGCTCAGGAGCATGAGCACGCAGATCAGGACACCGATCGCCAATGCCATCAGAGCCGGCCGGCGACGTTCCAGGTCGTTCACCTGCGCGTTCAGTTGCTTGAGTCCCACGCCGACATCGTAGGGCCGGTCGGCCAGAGCGATCCGGCGTCGCTTGGTCCGAGGCGGCGCCACTACCGTCGATCGGATGGCAGCGAGCGGTTCGGCCGGCACCGGCTACGTGGTTGCGCCCGAGTCGGGACACGGGCCGGGGATATTGGTGCTGCACTCGTGGTGGGGGCTCACCCCGTTCTTCCGGGAGGTGTGCGACCGCCTGGCCGACGCCGGGTTCGTGGCCCTGGCGCCCGACCTGCACGGCGACGACCGCACCGCCGACACCCCCGACGAGGCCGAGGCCCTGCTGGCCGCCACCGACCCCAACCGCACCGCCGGGATGGTGGTGTCGTCGCTCACCGCACTCGCCCGCATGCCCGCCACCCCCGACGGCCCGGTGGGCATCCTCGGCTTCTCCATGGGCGGGTCGTGGGCGCTGTGGGCCGCCACCCGGTTCCCCGACCAGGTCGCCGCGGTGTGTGTGTACTACGGGAGCCAGGACATCGACTTCGAGCCGTCCCGGGCCGCCGTGCAGGGCCACTTCGCCGAGCACGACGAGTTCACCTCGGCCGACGACGTCAACTACCTGGAGGCCCAGCTCCGCCTGGTGGGCCGTGAGGGGGACTTCCACCGCTACCCCGGCACCGGCCACTGGTTCGCCGAGCACGACCGCCCCGCCGCCCACGACCCGGCCGCCGCCGAGCAGGCCTGGGACCGCACCATCGAGTTCTTCCACCGCCACCTGCAGCCCGAGGCGCCCTGAGTGCCGCTGGCCCCGAGCGGACGTAGGGTCAGGGCCGTGCAAGAACGGGTCATCAGCGTCCCCGACGACGTCATCCCCATCATCGACAGCCTCGGCGTACCGTTGTCCCACTGGGTCACCGACCAGCTGCGGCGCCACGCCAGCCGAGCTGGCACCAGCTTCGCCCAGCAGCTCGTGCAGGACGCGACGCTCTCCGGCGCTGGCCCTTCCCGCCGGGACATACACTCGGACAGCCACCACATGGAGCGCTCCGCTCCCTGGTGAGTCGCCGCCGTCCCCTGCGACAACACCCAACCGACACCAGGGCGGATCTGATGCCTGCCGGCGACGAGTCCAACCGGATGGTGCCGGCCACTAGCGTCCCGTGACCATGACGGCACTTCCTTCGTCCTCCTCCATGCGCGCCGAACCCGGACCCTCCCTCGGCTGTCGCCGGCGGCCGACGAGGCTGCTGACCTCGGCGGGGGTCGCGCGGCCCGCCCGCGTGGGCGCGGCAGCCTGTCCCGCCGACGACGAGGCCTCGGGTCCCCCGGTATCCGCCGAGATCGGCGAACCCGCCGTGGTGGAGTCGTCCACCACCGCGGCCGACGACACGACGACCAGCACCGCGGTGCCGGCCACCGTGGGGGCGGCCGACCCCGAGCAGGCGGCGGTCACGCTCTACGCCGCGTGGCAGGCCGGCGACCGCGGCGCGGCGGCCACCGTGGCCGAAGCCACGGCGATCGACGGCATCTTCGCCGCCGCCCCGGGCGAGTACCGCCCGTACAACCGCTGCAACACCGGCGAGTTCGGCCAGTCGTCGTGCCTCTACCGGGGCGACCCCGGCACCATCCAGTTCAACATGAAGCAGGTCGACGGCGCCTGGGTGGTCGCCGCCGCCGTCTTCAGCCCCGCCTGACCAACTGACCACCCCGGCCTGACCACCCGGGCCTGACCACCCGGGCCTGACCACTCGGGCCCGTCGACCCGGCCCGTCGACCCGGCCCGTCGACCCGGCCGGAGCACCCCGCCTGATCGGATCCCACGACCCGATCAGGCGGAGTCCGTCGTCAGCTCTCGTCGAGGGCCCGGCGGAGGCTGGCCACGAAGCGGTGGGCCTCTTCGGGGCCGCCGCCGTCGAGGATCCGGCGCACCAGGGCGGTGCCCACGATCACGCCGTCGGCGGGGGCGGCCACCTCCACGGCCTGCTCGGGGGTGGACACGCCGAAGCCCATGAGCACCGGCTTGTCGGTGGCGGCCTTGAGCCGCCCGGCCAGGGTGGCGGCCTGTTCGCCGAGCGACACCCGCTCGCCGGTGACGCCCATCAGGTTCACGCCGTAGACGTAGCCCCGGGAGCGGTCGCACAGCGCCTGCAGCCGGTCGTCGGGCGTGATGGGGCCGGCCAGCAGCACCGTCTCGATGCCGGCGCCGTCGGCGGCCGTCCGCCACGGCCCCTGCTCCTCCATGGGCACATCGGGCAGGATCATGCCGGTGAACCCGGCCTCGGCCATCTGGCCGGCGAAGCGCTCGTCTCCCATGTGGAACACGAGGTTGTAGTAGGTCATGGCCAGCACCGGCACCCCGGCGTCGAGGCCCCGCAGGCCGGCGAACACCGTCTCGGGCGTGGTGCCCTGGGCCAGCGCCCGCTCGGAGGCGAGCTGGATGGTGGGGCCGTCCATCACCGGGTCGGAGAACGGGATGCCGATCTCCACGGCGTCGGCGCCGGCGTCGGCCCCGGCCCGCACGATGTCGGTCCAGTCGCCGAGACCGCCGGTGAGGTACGGCACCAGGAGCTTGGCGCCGGCGTCGCGCCGGGCCCGCAGGTGCTGCTCGAGCGGGCCGGGAGCCAGCGTGGTCACGGGAGGCAGGTCGAGGGTCACAGCTGGTCCTCCAGGATGTCCATCATCTGGGCCACGTCCTTGTCGCCCCGGCCCGACAGGTTCACCAGCACGGTGCGCCCGGCCAGTGACGGCGCTTCGCGTATCACCCAGGCCAGGGCGTGGGCCGGCTCCAGCGCCGGGATGATGCCCTCGGTGCGGCTCAGCACCTGGAAGGCGTTGATCACCTCGTCGTCGTTAACGGCGTGGTACACCGCCCGACCGGTGTCGGACAGGTGGGCGTGCTCGGGGCCCACCCCGGGGTAGTCGAGCCCGGCGGAGATGGAGTGGGCCTCCTCCACCTGCCCCCACTCGTCCTGCATGAGGAACGACGCCATGCCGTGCACCACCCCCGGGATGCCGGCACCCACCGCCGCTCCCCCGGCGGGCTCCACGCCCACCAGCTCGGCGTCGGTGTCGGCGAAGCCCGAGAAGATGCCGGCGGCGTTGGAACCGCCGCCCACGCAGGCCACCACCACGTCGGGGTCGGCGCCACCGAGCAGGGCCCTCGACTGCTCGCGGGCCTCGGTGCCCAGCACCCGGTGGAGCTCTCGCACCATCCACGGGTACGGGTGGGGGCCCATGACCGAGCCGAGGCAGTAGTGGCTGGTCTCCACGGTGGCCACCCAGTCGCGCATGGCCTCGTTCACGGCGTCCTTGAGCGTGCGACTGCCGGAGGAGGCCGGCTTCACCTCGGCGCCGAGCAGGCGCATGCGGAAGACGTTGAGCTTCTGGCGCTCCATGTCGACCTCGCCCATGTACACGGTGCACTCGAAGCCCATGAGGGCGGCGGCGGTGGCGGTGGCCACGCCGTGCTGGCCGGC
>DAIMFV010000033.1:0-1203 GCA_036724365.1 Acidimicrobiales bacterium
CCTCCATCGGTGCCCGCCAGCCCATCGGCCGGCTGATCGCGTCGTCCACCGCCCGGGCGGGGGTCACGTCGTTCCTCAAGGTGCTGGCCACCGAGGTGGCACCCGACGGCGTGACGGTCAACTCGGTGCAACCGGGCGTGCACGAGACCGACCGCCTCGGTCACCTCACCGCGGGGGACCTGGCCGGCCTCCTGGCCGACGTTCCCTGCGGTCGCCTGGGCGACCCCGCCGACTTCGGCTCCGTGGTGGCCTTCCTGTGCAGCGAGCACGCCCGCTTCATCACCGGCGTCGGCCTCCCCGTCGACGGCGGCGCCTCCCGCAGCCTGCTCTGACCGGGGCCCAGCCTGCGTCGGGGTAGCCGGCCCGGCCGTCACCGTCGAGGTCGGTGCAGATCCCCGGGCCCAGGGTCGGGGCCATCTCGGCCATGGCCGTGGTCGGCGATCAGCTCCCGCCGACGCGAGGCGTGGGGGTGAACCGTACGGGGAGGCGCTTGACGCCGCCGACGAGGGGCGGCCCCAGCGAGTCGAGGAAGTCCGGCGAACCGGTCACCTCGATGTCGGGCAGGCGGGTGAGGATCTGACGGAAGACGACGGCGAGCTCGCGTCGGGCGAGGTGGGCGCCGAGGCAGAAGTGGGGTCCGGGTCCACCGAACCCCACGTGCGGGTTCGGATCGCGCCGGACGTCGAACCGTTCGGGATCGTCGAACACCCGCGGATCACGGTTCGCGGCCCCGTAGAACATGATCAACCGGTCGCCGGTCTCGAAGTCCTGACCCGAGAGCGTGAGCGGACGGGTGACGGTTCGGCGCATGTAGGTCACCGGTGACGCCATCCGCACGATCTCGTCGACCGCGGTGGCGGTCAGGCCGTCGATGTCGTCCTGCCAGGCGCGCCGCTCATCGGGGTTCTGTCCGAGCAGGTGCATGCCGAGGCTGGTGGCCGTGCGCGTGGTGTCGTTCCCGGCCACCGCGAGGAGGATGAAGAACGAGCCCAGCTCATCGGGGGTCAACATGTCCTCGCCGTGTTCGGCGTTGACCAGCTTCGACGTGAGATCGTCGGTCGGGTTGGCCCGTCGCTCCGCCGCGAGCTCGTTCATCAGCGTCTTGAGGGTGATCCCGGCTTCGAACAGCGCGGGGATGAGGTCCTTGCCGTCGAGGAACTCCGGATCGCCGCCGCCGAGGATCACGTTGGTCGCATCCAGGAC
>DAIMFV010000033.1:1303-21697 GCA_036724365.1 Acidimicrobiales bacterium
CGTCGAGGAACTCCGGATCGCCGCCGCCGAGGATCACGTTGGTCGCATCCAGGACCGTGGCGTACTCGCTCCGGGGGATCCCCATCATGTCGCAGATGACCAGCAGCGGAAACGGCTGGGAGATGGCCTCGACCAGGTCCACCTCACCCTTCTCGCACATGTCGTCGATGACCTCGGTGCAGATGGCCTCCACCGAATCGAGCACGCCCTGCAACTGCCTGGGGGTGAACGAACGCGCCACGATCCCGCGCTGGCGCGCGTGGCGGGGGTCGTCCATGTTGATGAAGCTCCCGAAGAACTCGGCGGCCTCCGGCGGCATGTCCACGATCGAGATGGCGCCCTGCCCCGAGCAGAAGTCGGCCGCGTTGCGGCTGATCTCCATCACGTCGGCATGGCGGGTGACCGCGAAGAACTCCTCGGTCGCCTCCGTGAGCGGGTTGACGAACTCGTACCGGATGAACGGACCCTCCTCCCGGAGGACCGCGAAGTCCGCCATCCGCTCCTCGAGCGGCCGGTTCCAGAACAGGGGATCGATGATCCCGAGCGGTGGCGTGGTCATGGTGGCAGTGCTCCCGGGTGTCGATCGCCGTTCCCGCACCTTACGCGATCGTTGATCGCATTTCTAGGTGGGGAGGCCTCCGGGGCCGCCGGCCCGTCAGCCCGGCTGGAGGAAGCGGCGCTCGAGCCCGTCGAGGAACGCCGCCACGCCCAGCGCGAAGACGTCGTCCACGGACGGCAGCGCGAAGGAGTCGGGACGGGCCCGCAAGGTGGAGAAGGCGTCGGGCGCGAACGTGGCGAGGAGATCGCCGCTGCTCTGACGGAGCCCGGACGCCTGCCCGGTGCTGCTGGTGTCGAAGAACACCGCTCCGAGGACGAAGTCCACCAGCGCGAGGTAGGCCGGCACGGCCACGGCCACGTCGTACCCGGCCCGAAGGAACCCGGTGAGACCGCGTTCGGTGCCCCGCATGGCGTTGGGGCCGAAGATCGGCGACACCGTCAGCGCCGGCACCAGGTTGTGGTGATCCAACAGCACCCGGCGCAGCTCGCTCGCCAACACCTCGACCGTGGCCCGGCCCCCCGCGTCGTCGGGCGGGTGGCGCACCTCGCCCAGCACGTGGTCGACGAGCAGGACGAGCAGCTCGTCGCGGCTGGCCACGTGTCGGTACAACGAGGCACTCCCGGTGCCGAGCTCCTCGGCGAGGCGGCGGACCGTGAGCGCTTCGAGCCCTTCGGCATCGACCAGGACCAGCGCCGCGTCGATGATCCGCTCACCGGAGAGGCCATCCACCCGGGGCCGCCGACGATCCTCACGGGCCTGACGGGCGAGCCACCACGCCGGGCTGCCCGGCGGCGCCGAAGTGATCCCGGTCGAGCCCACGCGCGGCATCGTACGGGGCCGACCGGCGGCGACGGGGCCGAGCCTCACCCCGCGACCAGAGGCCCGCCCGTACGCTCGCGGTCCGCCGCTCCACTCCCTGGCGGTGGCAACCACCGGAAGGACGTCGAGGAATGCCGACCAACCCCGCCATGCGGTTCGCCACCATGTTCGGAAAGCCGCCGGAGGAGGCGCAGTTCTTCTGGTCCGGCGGCCCCGTCGAGGTGGCCGAACGAACGTGGTTCGCCTCCCAGGTGAGCGGGGTGACGGCGTTCGAGACCGACGACGGCATCGTCCTGGTCGACTCCGGAACCACCATGTTCGCTCCGGGCATCGCCGCCAAGTTGCGCGAGAACAGCCAAGCGCCGATCCACACGGCCATCTTCACCCACGGCCACGTCGATCACGCCTACGGCCTCCCCGCCTTTCTCCTCGAAGGCCAGGACATCCCGACCGTGATCGGGCACGAAGCGATGCCGGCACGGTTCGCCCGCTACGAGGTCACCGCAGCCCACAACAAGGCCGTCAACGCCCGCCAGTTCGGTGGCACCGTTTCGGCCGACCCGGGAGCCGAGTGGGTGAGCCCGGCCATGCCGCCGAACCGTCTCTACGCCGACGAACTGACCATCGAGGTGGGTGGGGTCACCTTCGAGCTGTTCCATGCCCGCGGCGAGACCGACGACCACACCTGGGTCTACTGCCCTGACCGCCGGGTGCTCTGCCCCGGCGACCTGATCATCTGGGGTGTGCCCAACGCCGGCAACCCCCAGAAGGTCCAGCGCTACCCCTGGGACTGGGCCGCCGCGCTGCGCGCGATGGCCGCCAAGGAACCCGCGTCACTGGCACCCGGTCACGGGGGACCGGTGATCAACGATGCCGAGCTCGTCGGGCGCATCCTCACCGAGACCGCCGACTACCTCGACGCCGTCGTCGAACGGACCCTGGCCGTCCTCGAGGCCGGCTCGCCGCCCCACACAGACATCGTGCACGCCGTCGAGCTTCCCGAGACCGACGCACCCTGGCTCCAACCCGTCTACGACGAAGGAGAGTTCATCGTCCGCAACGTGATCCGCTTCTACGGGGGCTGGTACTCGGGTCGCCCCAGCGAGTTGAAGCCGGCGCCACGGGCCGAGCTGGCCGCCGCGGTCGCTGAGCTCGCCGGCGGCGCCTTCGCGCTGGCGACCATCGCCGCCGAGAAGGCCGCAACCGGCGAGCTGGCCGTGGCCTGCCACCTCGCCGACTTCGCCCTCGAGGCCGACCCGAACGATGTCGCGACGAGGGAGGCCGTGGCTGCGATCTACGACCGACGCGCCGATACCGAAACCTCGCTCATGGCGGTCAACCTCATGAACAGCGCTGCGGCCTACGCCCGGGCCGGACAGCCGTACGCCTGAGCATGCGGAGCAGATCACCCGAGCGCCCGGACCAACGAAACGACGACAGCGAAGCCGCGCCCCGCAACGACGGTCGGATGGTCGGGTTAGCGTCGCCGTCCATGCGCGAGCCGGTCCTGCACGCCTTCTCCGATGATGCCCTCGGTGACGCCGATGCCGTCGAGTTGGCCCGCCGCATCCGGGCGCGGGAGGTGACCGCTGCGGAGGTCCTCGACGCCGTCATCGCCCGGGCCGAGGTCGTCGAACCCCTGGCCGCGGTGGTCATCGACGCCTTCGCCTCGGCCATGGTCGAGGCGAGAGCGCACGTGCCCGACGCCGGCCCGGGTGCGTTCGAGGGCGTGCCGACCTTCATCAAGGATCAGATCGACGTCGCCGGGCTGCCCACCCGCTACGGCTCCGAGGCCCACTCGGGGAAGCGGTCGGCCACGCGGACCGACCCGATCGCCCAGCAACTGTTCGACATGGGGATGATCTGCGCGGGCAAGAGCAGCCTGCCCGAGTACGGCTTCGTGCCCTCCACCGAGTTCCCCTCGGCCGCCCCCACCCGCAACCCGTGGAACTCGGCCCGCACGGCCGGCGGCTCCTCCGGCGGGGCCGCCGTGCTGGTGGCCAGCGGCGTGGTGCCCATCGCCCACGCCGCCGACGGCGGAGGGTCGATCCGAGTCCCGGCCTCGTGCTGCGGCCTGGTCGGACTCAAGCCCAGCAGGGGGCGCCTGCCCCACTCGGGCATGCACGAGCCCCTGGTGGGCCTGGTCACCGACGGGGTGGTGACCCGGTCGGTGCGCGACACCGCCGTCTACCTGGCCGAGGCCGAGCGCCTCGACCCGGCCAAGCGCCTGCCTCCCGTCGGGCTGGTCATCGACCCCGTGACCCGACCGCAGCGCATCGGGCTGGTGACCGAGTCGCCCACCGGCGCCGTGCTCGACGCGCCCACCCGGGCGGCCGTGCGGGCCGCGGTCGAGCTACTGGCCTCGCTCGGCCACCACGTCGAGGAGTTCCGGCCGCCGGTCGACGAGCGCTTCGCCGAGGACTTCGCCCTCGTGTGGTCGACGTTGGCGCTGTTGACCCGCGAGACGGCGGCCGTGCGGGTCGACCGCAACTTCGACAAGGCGGGCCTGGCCCGCTTCACCCACGGCCTGGCCGACAACGCCCGCGGATCGTTGCGCCGGGTCCCCGGCGCGGTGCGGCGGCTGCGGGCCTCGAAGGCAACCTTGGCCCAGGTCCATCCCGACCTCGACATCATCGTCAGCCCCACCGTGGGGCAGGTCCCACCCGAGCTGGGCGAGCTGTCCATCGACCAGGACTTCGACGAGCTGCTGCCCAAGCTCACCGAGTGGACGTGCTTCACGCCACTGGCCAACGCCACCGGAGCACCGGCGGTCAGCCTCCCGTTGGGCTTTCACGAACCCACCGGCATGCCCATCGGAGTGATGTTCTCTGCTGACCTCGGTCGGGAGCGGGCCCTGCTGGCGCTGGCCCTGCAGATCGAGCAGGCCGCCCCGTTCCGACGCATCCAGGACCAGGCCTGACCGTGAGAACGGGGCATGCCGGCACCGTTGCACCCGAGCGCGATGAGATCGGAGCGGCAAGCCCGTCACCCTGACATGAGCGAGATCAGCGAGCGCTACGAGCGCATCACCCAGCAGTTCAGCGAGCGGGTCCGGGGCGTGCCGCCCGGCGCGTGGGAGAACCCGTCGCCGTGCGACGGGTGGACCGCCCGAGACGTGGTGGGCCACCTCACCGTGTGGATCCCGGACTTCTTTGGCCGGCAAGGGGTCTCCTTCCCGGCCATCCCGTCGGTCCAGGACGACCCCGTGGGGGCGTGGGAGGCGATCCGGCCCGCGCTCGCCGCGGCGCTCGCCGATCCGGCGCTGGCCGAGCGGACGGTGCAGATGCCGTTCGGCCCGTTGCCGCTGGCGGAGGCGGTGGACATGATCGTGACCGGTGACGTGTTCACCCACACGTGGGACCTGGCCCGGGCCACCGGCCAGGACGAGACGCTGGACCCGGAGCAGCTCCAGCGCATGCTCACCTCGATGGGAGCCATGCCCGACGAGGTGCTCCGGTCCGGTGGCATGTTCGGGCCCCGCATCGAGGTGCCCGACGACGCCGACGACCAGACCGCCTTCCTCGCCCTGGTCGGTCGCCGGGCCTAGACCGGGACCGCCTCGCGGAGGCGGTCCCGGTCGGGCCCAGCAGGGTCGGGGCTCAGGCCGCGGTGGCGGCCCGGTCGGCGGTGGCCTCAGCCGCCGCGCCCGCCTCGGCCAGCCGGGCCCGGCGCCGGACCTTGGCGATCTCGATCTCCAGGTAGGCGAGCAGGCGCAGCGCCAGGGCGACGCACACCGCGAAGTCGGCCAGGGTGAGCGGCTCCAGGTCGAGGAACCCGCGACGACGTCGGTGCTCGTCGTGGTCGTCACCGTGCTCCCCCGAGCGCGGCCACGCGCTCGCTGATCATCCCTGCGCTGGAGGCCGATCGGGTGCTGTCACGGTGCTCGCCGAGCGAGCGCTGAGGTCCGCTAGATGACGCCGAGCCAGCGGCTGGCCAGTTCCGGCGTGCATGCCGCCGACGGGCGCACCGGCGTGAAGATCGGTGCGGTCAGCGATGCTCCCGGAGGTGCGACGCTGACCCGGACCGTTCGGGAGTCGATCGGTTGGACGTCGAGGACGGTTCCGGCCGGTGGGGTGCGGGACGGCAGCTCCTCACCGAGGTCGCCGGACGCGCTGCCGGTCGCCTCGGTCATCCGGAACCAGTGCACGTCGAGATCCAGGCGCCGCAGCTGCTTGTCCACCGCGGCAGCGATGACGGGCAGGTCGAGCGATTCGAGGGCGCAGTGCAGGCCACCGAGTACCTCACCAGGAGCGAACGCCGACTCTGCGACGACGTACGGTTCATCCGGTTCGGGCTCCACGCCGATCTCGATCTGGATCGAATCCCGGAACTGCGTCGGGTCGATCCGCCAGGTGAACACCTCGTCGGTGCCGTCCGCACCCCAGGACACGCCGGGTGGCATCTCGCCGGCTTCCACGCCGTTCACGGCGACGGTGAGCACCCGCCCGACGCGGCTGGGCGACGCCGGGACGGCGCGGACCGTCGCATCCACGCCGTAGGCAGCGAGGCCCTCGCCGATCGCCGACCCGTCGCGGAGGTCTCGTACCCAGTTCACGACCACCACCTCACCGTCGAGGGTGATGGCGTACGCCGGTTCGGACGTTCCTGGCAGTAGGGCGACCACTGCGGCCGTCACGGCGATGACCGCCAGACAGGCTGCTGCAGCGATCAGGGGCCACGTCCGTCGACGCAGAGGTGCCACGCTCGCCGACGCGCCCACCGTGAGCGCGGGGCGGGGACCCGCCGGCGCCTCTGCGGAGCCGGCGGTGATCTCGGCGATGACGTCGCCTGCGACCGGTCCGATCCGATCGGTCAGGATCTGCTCGTCGATCGGGTCGGTGGCGGCCAGTTCGGTGATCAGCACGTCGAACGACAGCTTCTGGTTCATGACAACTCCTTGAGCCCGGTCGACACCGCGGGGCCGGCGAACGGCTCGTGGTTGCGAGGCGTGTGAGATCCCTCTTGGTGCGCCGCGAACGCCGCACGGAACCGGGATCCGGCGCGATGGAGCCGGACCCGCAGGGTGGCGGGACTGCACCCCACGACCTGCGCGATCTCGGCTCGCGTCAGGTCTTCCCATGCGACCAGCATCAGCAGCTCGCGATCGGCCTCGCTGAGCGCTTCGAGGGCCGCGAGGACGATCGGGTCGCCGAAGGTGTCGCCGAGTGGGCCACCGGCCATCCGTCCGGTGCGACCGTCGGCACATTCGTGGGTGACTGCGCTGGCCTGCACCGCCTGGGCCAGCTCGGTGGTCACCCGCTCGGACAACCGGCGCTGCCGGCGCACGCCGCGGTGGTGGTTGGCGAGCACGCCGCGCGTCACGCCGTACAGCCACGGCCGGGCCTCGTCGCCGGCGGGGACGTCGTCGATCCGACGCCAGGCGACGGCGAACGCCTCCGCCATGACATCCGCCGCGTCCTGCGGCGAGGCGGTGTGCCTTGCCGCGTAGGCGAGGATCGGCGCCCCCAACGAGCGATACAGCTCGGCGAACCGCTGGTGTGCGTCGCGCTCTGCAGACACAGTTCGAGATCCTCTCACCAGCCGGCGGATGTCGTTCGGAGGTCGATCAACCCGGTTCAATCGGGGCCGTCGGACACCGCCTTCATGTCCGGCTCGGCCGAAGGCGTTGCAGCAGCCTCGTTCGTGGCGAGCGAGACGGACGCCACGCCGTCGCCGAGCAGCGCGGTGTCAGCCAGCTCCCGCGGCCGAAGCTCCCCTCTGCTCGCCGCGATCGCCACGGCTTCGATCGTCGACATAGCGCCGAGTCGCAGACGGATCGCGGTCAGGCGGCGGCGGATGGTCCGCTCGCTCCAGTGGAGCGCGGCGGCGATCTCGAAGTGGTTCGCGCCCTGGCCGCCAGATGACCGGACGTGACCGAGACCGGCCGGGGTTCGGCCCGCGTGGCCCAACCCGCGGCCGCCCATGACGTTCGGCCCTGGCGGGACGGTGGCTGGGCATGCATCGTCGACAGCATGACGGACCGGACCGCGAGTAAGGCCGCGCCCGCTCCCGATGACACCGGCGACGGCCAGCGCGGGACCCCTGTCGACAGCGGGCGCCCACCGCCGGCCGAGGTGGTGCTGCTGGTCGCGTCGGTGGCCCTGACCGTGGCGGGGATCGCGCTGTACACACTGGACCGCAGCGGTCCGGCCGATGCGGCGTGGACGGCGACCGCAGCCATCGGCACGGTGGCGGCGACCTGGTGGGTGGTGGAGGCGGCCCGGGAGGGGAGGCTCGGGGTCGATGTCGTGACGATCCTGGCGATCGTCGGTGCGGTGCTGGTCGGTGAGCCGTTCGCCGCCGCGGTGATCACCGTGATGCTGGCCTCGGGACGGACGCTCGAGGCGCAGGGGGCGGGTCGGGCCCGCCGCGAGCTCCGTGCGCTGCTCGAGCGGGCGCCGAGGGTCGTGCATCGCTACGTCGACGGCGAGCTGACCGAGCCGACGATCGACCAGGTCGTGAAGGGCGATCTGCTCCTCGTCCGCCCCGGCGAGGTGGTGCCCGTCGACGGCCTGCTCGAGGGTGCGAGCGCCGTGCTCGACGAGGCCGCGCTCACCGGCGAGCCCCTCCCGGTCGAACGGGTCCCGGGCGACGCGATCCGTAGTGGCACGGTCAACGCCGGCGCCCCGTTCGACCTGCGCGCCACCACGAGCGCAGCCGAGAGCACCTACGCCGGGATCATCCGCCTGGTCGAGGAGGCCCAGGCATCCAGCTCGCCGTTCGTGCGGCTCGCCGACCGGTTCGCCGTGGTCTTCCTCACCGTCAGCGTGGGCCTCGCCGGGGCCGCGTGGCTGCTCTCGGGCGACCCGGTGCGAGCCGTGGCGGTCCTGGTGGTGGCCACGCCCTGCCCGCTGATCCTCGCGGCACCGGTCGCCATGGTGTCCGGGCTGGCCCGCGCCGCCAAGCGGGGCGTGGTGGTGAAGGGCGGTGGCGTCCTCGAGCGTCTGGCGGGAGCCGAGGTCCTGCTCTTCGACAAGACCGGCACGCTCACCGAGGGCCGGCCGACGGTGGCCGACGTCGTCACCGACGGGACGATCGACGCGCAGGACGTGCTCCAGCTCGCCGCCTCGCTCGACCAGGTGTCGCCGCACGTCCTCGCCTCGGCCGTGGTCCGGGCCGCCCGCGACCAGGACCTCGACCTGACCCTGCCCACCGGTGTCGAGGAGATCGCCGGCCACGGCGTACGTGGTCAGGTCGGCACGCGGACGGTGGCGGTCGGCAAGGCCAGCTGGCTCCTGACCGGCGCACCGCCGTCCTGGGCCCGGTCCGTCCGGCGCCGTGCCGACCTCGACGGGGCGCTCACCATGGTGGTGGCGGTGGACGGGGAGGTGGTCGCGGCCATCGTGCTCGACGACCCCATCCGGGCCGATGCCGCTCGGACGATCCGCGACCTCCGTCGCCAGGGCATGAGCCGGATCACCATGGTCACCGGCGACCGCGCCGACGTGGCGTCGACGGTGGGAGCGGTCATCGGCGTCGACGAGGTCCTGGCCGAGCGGACGCCCGCCGAGAAGGTCGAGGCCGTCCGCAGTGCCAGCCTGACGCACCGCTCGATCATGGTCGGCGACGGAATCAACGACGCGCCGGCGCTGGCCATGGCGGACATCGGCGTGGCCATCGGCGCCCGGGGCTCCACCGCATCGTCCGAGGCCGCCGACGTGGTGCTCACCGTCGACCGGCTCAGCCGGCTCAGCGAAGCCATCACCATCGCCCGCCGCACCCGCCGGATCACGCGCCAGAGCGTCTACACCGGCATCGGCCTCTCCGCCGTGGCCATGGTGTTCGCCGCCTTCGGGGCGCTGCCCCCGTTGGCGGGTGCGCTGCTACAGGAGGCCATCGACGTGGCCGTCATCGTGAACGCCCTCCGTGTGCTGCGCACCCCGTCACCCGACCTCGAGGTCCGTCCGGGCGAGCAGGAACTGGTCGATCGGTTCAACGAGGAGCACGCCACGCTGCGCCCCGACCTCGACCAGCTGCGGCGCACCGCCGATCAGATCGGCACGGTGCCGACCGCCGAGTTGCTCGAAGCGCTCCAGACCGTGCATCGGTTCCTGGTCGACGACCTGCTCCCGCACGAGCAGGCCGAAGACGCCCAGCTCTACCCGGTCTTCGACCGGATCCTGGGCGGCTCCGACCCCACCGGCACCATGAGCCGGGCCCACGTCGAGATCGCCCACCACATCCGACGAATCGGCCACCTGATCGAAGACCTCGACCCCACGGCCCCCGAGCCCGAGGACCTGATCGATCTCCGGCGCTCGCTCTACGGGCTCCACGCCATCCTCCTGCTGCACTTCGCACAGGAGGACGAGGGCTACCTCAACCTGATCGACCAGCCCCAAGCGGCGGGTTGACCCGGCTCGACCCCGCACTCCGGCCCGTAGGCCCGCACCTGTGCGAACGCGTACGGAGACGCCCGGTTCCTTGCCAAACCCTTGCCTTGCGCGGCAACGCTGCTGGCACGGCGATCCGTACGGTCAAAGCATGACCAGCCCCAACACGCCGAGCACCCCCGGGCCGGATGTCGCCGCCAGCTCGGCCGCCCGACAGGACCGAGTCGCAACGCTCACCCAGGTACGCCGCACCAAGCGCCGGCACCCCGCACAAGGGTCCCGCATCGCAACGGTGGGGCTGGCAGCCACGACGACGCTCGGCCTCGTCCCGACCTCGGACCCAGCACCGGCACCGGCCCCTGCTCCTGCTCATGCACCGGTCACCCGGCCCTCGATCATCGTCATGGTGCGTGGCACCGGAACTCCCGACACGATCGCCACCACCGTCACCCCATCGGCCGGGGCGACGACCACCCTCACCGCCCGTCCGACCGTCCGAGCGGCCACATCCCAGGCCCAGGCACCAGCAGCGTCGACCAGTGGCAGCAACTGAGCACCGTGGCACGGTGATGGCCTGCCAGCTCCACATCATCGTCAACCAACCCGACGGCGGAGCACCGGTCGATCTCGATGGAGCCGTCGATCTGCTCGATCACCTCGAGGCGCGCTGGAGCCGCTTCCTCCCCGACAGCGACATCACCCGGATCAACGATGGTGCAGGGACGCCCGTGGCGGTCGCTCCCGAGACGGTCAGGCTCGTCGAGACCATGAGAGCGGCCTGGGACCTGACCCAGGGCCGCTACGACCCCACGATCCTGCCGATCCTCGTGGCCAACGGCTACGCCACCAGCAGGGTCGACGCCGCGCGGTCCACGGTCCTGCCGGCAGGACCGTTCCGCGTCGGGGCCATGGACCAGATCACCGTGGATCCAGCCGCATCCACGGTCACGATCCCGACCGGTGTCGCGCTCGATCCCGGTGGCATCGGCAAGGGCCTGGCCGCCGACAAGGCAGTGGCGCTCCTCCTCGATGGCGGAGCCGACGGAGCCCTGGTCAGCATCGGAGGCGACCTCGCGTGCGCGGGCGACGCCCCGGAACCCGACGGGTGGCGCGTGAACATCGAACGCGCCGACCCTGGTGAGACCCCGCTGTGCCGGACGATGATCGACCACGGAGGCGTCGCCACCTCGAGCACGCGCTCCCGCAGGTGGGACCACGAGGGCCGACCCCGGCACCACGCCATCGATCCGGCCACCGGGGATCAGTCCGACACGGACCTCGCCGCCGTGACCGTGTTCGCCACGAGCGGATGGCGGGCCGAGGCGTTCGCCACCGCCGCCCTGCTCGCCGGTAGCCGATCGGTGATCGCCTACCTGGACAGCCACCACCTCAGCGGACTTGCGATCACCGGCGACGGCGACGTCCTCCGCACCGGAGACCTCAGCGACCTCGAGCTCAGCCTGGCAGGTGGGCGATGAGCGGCCAGTTCTGGTGGTACGTCGCACGCGCCTCGGGCATCGTCGCGTGGCTCCTGCTCACCGCCGCGGTCCTGTGGGGCATCGTCTTGTCCACCAAGGCGTTCCCCGAGCACCGCCGCCCGGCGTGGCTCCTCGATCTGCACCGCTGGCTCGGTGGCCTCACCGTGGGCTTCGTCGCCATCCACCTCATCGCCCTGGTCGCGGACAGCTACGCCACCTTCACCCTCGCCGATCTCGCCATCCCCTACGCATCGGACTGGAAGCCCGGCGCGGTCGCCCTCGGGGTCATCGCCGCCTGGTCCCTGATCGTCGTCGAAGCCACGTCGCTGGCCATGCGACGCCTCCCCCGCAAGGTCTGGCACGCCATCCACCTCATCAGCTACCTCACGTTCTGGCTCACGACCCTGCATGCGGCATTCGCCGGCACCGACCGATCACACCTCCTCTACCAGGCCACCTCGGCGATCTCGATCGTGGTGGTCGCCTGGGCGGTCGTCTACCGGATCACCCACCAGAAGCCCGCACGACAGGCCCGGCCCGCTCCCACGTCCTCGGCGACCTGACGACCATCCGCCGGCGGGGGCCAGCGATCCCCCAGGTACGCATGGCCCGCTCTCCTGGTGGGCGTGGCGGTGTGGTGATCGGAGGGGCTACGGGCCGAGGTCGGCGAGGGCCGGGATGATCCGCTCGGCGACCTCGGTGGTGTACGCGACCGGGTCGCCCATGGGCATCAGCTCGACGAGCTCGACACCGTGCCGGGCGTAGGCGGTCATCGAGGCGACGAACCCGTCGGGGTCCTCGAGCGGGTTGCCCATGGCGAGGATGGTTCGTTCGATCTCGGCGGGATCTCGGCCCTGGTCGGCGCAGTGGGCTTCGAGCACCTCGAGCTTGTGGGCGACCTCGTCGGGTGAGGAGGCGAACAGGTTGCAGGCGTCTGCGTAGCGGGCGACGAGTCGCAGGGTCTTGCGTTCGCCGCTGCCGCCGATGAGCACACGGGGCCGGGGCTGACTGATCGGCGCCGGCGAGCAGATGGTCTCGGCCAGTTGGTAGTGGGTGCCGTGGAAGGGGCCGTCGTCGTCGCTCCACATCTGTCGGCAGATCTGCAGGGTCTCCTCGAGGCGCTCGAAGCGCTCGGCGAGGGGTGGGAACGGCACGCCCAGGCCGAGGTGCTCGCGCTCGTACCAGGCCGCCCCGATGCCGAGCTGCGCCCGACCACCCGAGAGCACGTCGAGGGTGGTGACGGTCTTGGCCAGCAGGCCCGGATGCCGGTAGGTGACGCCGGTGACGAGCAGACCGAGACGCATGCGTCGGGTCTGCCCGGCGAGGAACCCCAGCGTGGTGTAGCCCTCCAACATGGGGTCGGTGGCGTTGGCGAAGGCCTCCATCTGGAACCAGTGGTCCATGACGGTGAAGGTCGAGGCACCACCTTCCTCGGCGATCTGCGCCGTCTCGGCCAGCGTCGAGGCCAGTGAAGCCGGGGCGCCCGGGAGGTTGAAGTTGACGAAGTGGATGCCGACCTGCACGGGAGGCTCCTCTCAGCGGGCCCAGGGACCGACGTCGACCGCGACGTCGTCGAGGAGCACGGACGGGGTCATGTCCCGATGCTGCCAGAGAAGGAGGGTGCCCGACTGGATATGTGCTTGACTACTCACGTATCTTACAAGGAGTAGAGAAGTGTCTGCCTTTGCCACCTGTCTGCAACTCGTCCGGGCCACTGCGGAGGTCCGCCGCCGCTTCGACGCCGGGCTGTCGATCCACGGCCTCTCGCTGAGCGACTACACGATCCTGCGCATCCTCGCCGATGCTCCAGCCGGGCAGCTTCGCCGGGTCGACGTCGCGGAGCGGCTCGGCATGACACCGTCGGGCGCCACGCGCCTCCTCGCCCCCCTCGAGGCCCGGGGACTGGCCGTTCGCCTCCAGCACCCGTCCGACGCCCGTGCGTCCCTGTCAGCGCTGACCGATGAGGGCCGGCATCTCGTCGAAGACGCCACGACCACCGCCGAGGAGGTGGCCGACCGCTTCGTCGAGGCGCGACTCGCCAGCGCCGAGATCGTGTCGCTGTCGGAGCTGCTCGTTCGCCTCGTTCCCCCCTCGTACTGACCCGACGGGAGGCGGGCGCCCTCGACCGTCAGCCCGACCGGGTCCAGGGGCCGACGCCACCGATCCGCTCGGGCGTGATGTGGATGACGTGACCCGGGGGCGGGTCGTCGAAGGGAGGGAAGCGCACGCCGGGGCCGACGTACGTCTCGGCGAGGCGCTGCAACAGCTCGGGCGCGCCGCCTTCGACGAGGTGGCCGGTGCCGTACACGATCAGGTAGTTGGCCATGCCGACCGGGTTGGCGCCGGCGGCTTCGACCGTCAGCGCGACGCGAGGATCGCGGGCGATGTTGGTGACCTTGCGGCCACCCATGAGGTGGCCGACCACGAGGTCGTCGCCATCGAGGCCGACCCACACCACGCTCATCTGCGGGCTGCCGTCGGGGTTGAGGGTGGTGAGGTGCGCCAGCCGGCCAGCGGTCAGCGCGCCGCGCACGTCGTCGGTGAGCACGGAGGAGGTCATGCCCCGATGCTGCCAGAGAATGAGGTTGACCACTGGTGGATCAGGTCCCGCACGGTCCATCGCACGGTGTGATCCGAGCGCCGTCCTGGCACCCCTCGTACTCTCCCGACGGTGCCCCCGAGATGAGAGGTCGGTCCATGAAACCCTGTTCTGGCGACGTCGCCGCCATCACCTGCCCCATGGCGCTGCCAACGCGCGGCCACTGCGTCGTACCGACCCGCGAGGAGGGGTCGCCTTGACCGGGCCGGCCCCCCATCCGAACGTCGAGCTCGTTCGCCGCCTCTACGCGGCCCTCGAAGCGGTCGACCTTGAGGCGATCCTCGAGATCTTCGATCCCGAGGTCGAGGTGTTCCAGACCCCGGAACTGCCGTGGGGCGGCGACTTCCACGGACACGACGGGCTTGGCCGGTTCTTCGGCCTGCTGCGCGAGAACATCACCTCGAAGGTGACCATCCAGACGGTGTACGCCGCCGGCGACGAGGTCGTACAGATCGGACGCACGGCGGGCACGGTGAACGCCAACGGTGCCCCGTTCGACGTCCAGGAGATGCACCTGCTCACCGTCCGCGACGGCAGGGTCGTGCGCTTCGAGGCCCACATCGACACGCCCGCGATGCTTGAGGCACTCCAGGCCACAGCGCCGCCTGGGTGAACCCCCAGCCCGTACCGCTCCGTCCTGCGCCCGAGCGGCCGAGGCCTCAGAGCGCCGCGATCGACTCCAGTGGTGAGCGGCGAGCCGCCACGATCGCCGGGGGAAGGGTGGCGAGGATCCCGGCGACGACACCGATGAACGCGATCACGGCGAGCCTGTCGACCGGGATCACCGGTGACGTGATGGCGGCGTTGTCGAGCAGCGTCACGGTCGGGAACGAGACACCGATGCCGATGGCCAACCCCAGTGCGACCCCGAGGACCGTCGTGATCGACGCTTCCAGGAGCACGGACGAGACGACCTGGGCCCGGGTCGTCCCGATGGCCCGCGCCACGCCGATCTCTGCCGTTCGTTCCCGGACCGAGAGCGCCATCGTGTTGGCCAGCCCGACGAGCGCGATCACGACCGCGATGGCGAGCAGGGCGTAGATGAGGTTGAGGATGGTGTCGACCGGTGACGAGCTGGCACTGGCGTACTGCTCTGCGGTCTGGAACCGACCTGACCCGTTCGCCGCCTGGGCCACGGCGTCGAGTGTGGACTGCTGACCGTCGGTGGCCAGGAAGACCACAGCAGTTCCTGGGTCGCTGAACACCGCCGAGTAGGTCTGCTGGTCCAGGAGCACCTTCGGGGACGCGAACCCTGGGAGCGGCGTGGCGAACGAACCCACCACGGTGCCCTGCGCAACGCCGGCGACACTGCGGATGGCGAGTTTCGAGCCGACGGGGTGGGCCGCCAGCTCGGACGAGGCGACCATCATCTGACCGGGTTCGAGGTCGGCCGCGTCGGCCCCGGTGGCCTCGATGTCGTAGAGCTCGTCGAGGTCGCCCGCCTCGATCATCCCGACGGGGATCGCGGCCGGCGTCGTGGTCGTGGCCTGCGACGGGTCTACGAGGAGGCCGCCCGTGATGTAGACGGCGGCAAGATCTTCCACCCCGGGCACGGCGGCGAGCTCCGGGGTGAGATCACCCGGGACCTTCCCAGCGGGGGCCCCGAGGGGTGTGACGACGTGGTCGGCGCGGAGCGCGGTCGTCGGGCCGACCTGGAGGGTCTTGACGGTCCCGCCGAGGATGCTGAAGAACGACACGACGGCTATGCCGATCATCAGGCCCGCCGCGGCCGACGACACGCGTCGCGGCGATCGGGCCGCGTTCCGTGCCGCGATGCGGCCCGTCGACCCGGCGACGACCGCGAGGACCGGTCGGGCCGAGCGCGCGGCCAGCGAGGCGAGCAACGGACCGGCGAGGTAGGTCCCGATGACGGCCAGGACCGTTCCGGTCAACATGAGCTGGTCCCGCTGCGATGCGATCCCCGCGCTGGTGGCAGCCACCCCGATCACCACGAGGACCGGTGCCACACCCCGCCGCCACCAGGGGTCCGAGGACTCCTCGACGGCAGCATCGCGGAGCGCCGCCGCGGGCGGAACCCGTGAACCGGCGACGGCGGCGCGCAACGCGGAGAGGAGCGTGATGACGACCCCGATGAAGACCGTCGTGACGAGTGTTCCGGCGGTGATGACGACCGGGCCGTTGAAGGCCTCGACGCCGGCCCGATCGAACAGCTGTTGGATGAGGATCACCACGAATCGCCCCAGCACGAGCCCCAGGGCCGTGGCGGCGACCCCGAGGGCGAGCGCTTCGGTGAGGACCGATCGGACGAGCTCGGATCGGGTGTTGCCGATCGCCCGCATCAGGGCGAGCTCCCGACGTCGCTGCACCATGGAGATGGCGAAGGTGTTGGTGATGATCAGCATCCCGGTGAGCGCAGCGACGACGGTGAACACCGTGAGCAACCTCGCCAAGATGGTGCTCTCGACGGCGATCCGGGCCAGTTCGGCCGCGGCCGCGGCCTCGCCGCTGCGGACCCGCACCGTCTGACCGGCTGCTTCGAGATCGGCGCGAAGCCCGTCGACCAGTTCGTCCGAGCTCACACCGGGCACAGCGCGCACGACGATCTGTGTCGCCACGTCTCCCTGACCGGTGAGCGCCGGCTCGTCCGGGGCCACCAGGACGGTGGTCCGCGACGGGAGGCGATCGGCGGTGCCGTACCGGGCGATGCCCACCACGGTGAGCGACGGCGAGGCGTGCTCGGTGGCGAGTCGGTACTGGTCACCGAGCTCCACACCGAAGTCCCGGGCGGTGGCGGCATCGAGGGCCATCTCACCGGGTCGGACCGGGGCGCGACCCACTTCGATGTGCCACCGGGCCGTCTCGGCATCGGTGATCCAGGTCTCGGCCTCGTTGAACGGGCCGCGTGTCTGCCCGATGATCGACCCGTCGGCCGAGAGGAGTGACGCGTTGGCGTGCCAGACCGCCTGCGCCGTGGCGACGTCGGGATCGGCCGTGACGGTGTCGAGGACGGACGTCGGGATCCCGATGCCGGCGGACACCATCTCCGCTGGACCGGAGAACCCTCCGGAGGTCGCACCCGGAACGGCGTCGATGACCGCGTCGATGCCCGCCTCGCCCTCCTTCACGGTGGCCTCGTCACCGGCGCCGATCGACTCGGTGAGGGTGAGCGTCGCGTTCACGAACGCCACACCCATCACGATCGCGAGGAAGGTGAGGAGGTACCGGCTCCGACTGAACCACAGCTGACGGATCACCCGGCGGGTCATCGGTCGGCTCCGAGCGACTTCATGCGTTCCAGCACCCCGTCCGCGGTGGGCCGGGCCAGCTCACCGACGGGAGCGCCGTCCTGGAAGAACACCACGTTGTGGGTGTGGGCCGCGGCGTATGGGTCATGGGTGACCATCACGATCGTCTGACCGAGATCCGCTGCCTCCCGCAGGTACGACAGGATCTCGCCGGAGGTGTGGGAGTCCAACGAGCCCGTCGGCTCATCGGCGAAGACGACCTCCGGCTTCGACACCAGGGCTCGGGCGACCGCGACGCGTTGTTGCTGCCCACCACTCAGCTGCGAGGGCCGGTGGTCGAGACGATCACCGAGGTCGAGCACCCCGATCAGCTCGTCGAACCGTTGGGGGTCCACCGGACTGCGGGACAGGTCGAGCGGATAGGTGATGTTCTCCCGGGCCGTCAGGGCCGCCAGGAGGTTGAACGATTGGAAGACGAAGCCGAGACGAGTGCGCCGCAGGATCGTGAGCTCGCGGTCGCTGAGGTCTCGCAGATCGACGCCACCGATCTCGACCGTGCCCGAGGTCAACCGGTCGAGTCCGGCCATGCAGTGCAACAGCGTCGACTTACCCGAGCCCGACGGCCCCATGACCGCGGTGAACCGGCCCCGCGGAAAGGCCATGGTGACATCGTCGAGCGCCCGCACCTCGGCCCCGACGGCCCCGTAGATCTTCGTGGCTGCAAACAGGGCAACCGACGGCGTGTCGGCCCGCATCGCGACGTCGTGCTTCGCGTCCGCTTTCATCACGTTCTCCTTGTGGGACACTGCGCATCCTCCTTGTGGGACACTGCGCATCACTCTGAGACATACTGTATCGAAGCGAAGTCGGATACACTCTGTCTCATGTCCTCGACCGGCGAGACCCGGCCCGATCCACGGATCACGGCGACCCGCAGCCGAGTCCTCGCCGCGGTCTCGACGCTCCTCGAGTCGGGCGGTCCGAGCGAGGTCACCCACTCCTCCGTGGCCCGGGCGGCTGGTGTCGGGCGCGCCACCGTCTACCGGCACTGGCCCCGGATCGACGATCTGCTGGCTGACGCCATCGAGACGCGCCTGGGCGTCACCCCGCCCGGGGCGACCGGCGACGCCTTCACCGATCTCCGGTCGATGCTCCTGGCGATCGTCGCCGGCGTGTTCTCCGACGACAGCGCCGTCTTCTTCACCACGCTCCTGGTCCAGGGGGGCGACACCCCGCAGCTGGATGCCCTCCGGCGAGAGATCATCGGACGCCGGATCGGCGCGATCCGCGCCCTGGTCGAACGCGGGGCCGTCGACGGATCGATCGACCCGACCCTCGACCCCGATCGGGCCGTCTCCTACCTGGCCGGCCCGATCATGCACCGACGCATCGTCCTCGACCAGCCAGTCACCCCGGACTTCATCGACGACCTGCTCCTACGCGTCGCCGCCACGCCGGCCTGATCGCACACCCATCGCCGTCAGTCCCTTCCGCCCTCCAGGAGCGACGCAAGGTCCGGCGACCCAGAACCCGATCGGGTGCAGTCCAGGTGCAGACTCTCCCAGCCCCGCTCGTTCGGCCTCCAACGCGACGACCTCAATCGCTTTGCCGCCTCCGCGCCGGTCGAAGCATTGGCCGAACAGATGGTGCTGGTGCTCGTATCCGTGGCCGTCACGCTCGTCGCCGCGCTCATTCTCTGCTGGCTTCGCATGCGGTAACGCAGCCTGCTCGCACCCTGCCTCGGGCGCCTGCGGCCAAGAGCGTTGCGTTCACGACAGCGCGCCTGCTCGTCAGCCGAGACCGCCCCTGACGCAGGCCGCAGTCATCCGGGCAGCGGCCCATCGAGTGGTTCCCGGTCGGATCCGCTCGCCCGTCGGGCTGCCCACCCGATCACAGACCATGATTGGCGCGGCCGCCATTGAGGTCGAGTCAGCCCCCTCGCGACACGTCGGGTTGGCGGCCCGACGATTCTCATCCTGGGGTCCGGGTCACTTCGCGAAAGCGCTGGTCACGGGGCTGCGCCGTCACCGCCTTGGGCCCGAACGGGCCGACGCTTCTACACTTTTGTGTAGATGAAGTGTAGAAGTCGGGCAGCAGAAGGGCCCTCCCCGATGACTCGGAAAGGGCCTCTGAGCTGCACTTATAGGTGGTGGCGGGGGCAGGATTTGAACCTGCGACCTTCGGGTTATGAGTCCGACCAGGACTCTGCCAGCTCGTACAAGGGCGTCCCGCGCAGTACCGCTGAGCTGGGGTTTCGCGCTGCCGCACTCCCCGACCGTACCGCTCGGTACCACCCCGTCACTCCGAAAAGTGTAGAAGAAGTGTAGAAAGTCCGCCGGGCCGCTCGGCGTCCGTGGTGACGTTCCGGCCGACGTCGGCGCGGTGCCAAGACACCCGATTCTGCGAGGTCGGACGCGGGTTCAGCCCGCCCGGCGCACGACTGCGTGGCCCTCGCGCTCGAGCTTGGCGATCGTGCGGTGCTCGGAGAGGTTCTCCCCCACGCCGACGACGAGGTCCGCGCCGACGGCCGTCGCGAGCTTCTCCAGCGTTTCGAGCGTCGGGCGCGTACCGCCGCCTTCCATGCGGGCGATGGCCGACTGGGTGGTGCCCATGCGGTCGGCCAACTCGGCCTGGGTGAGGCCGGCGTCGTGGCGAAGCCGGGAGACGAGCTCCCGGAACGCGGTGATCCGAGCCTCGTCCGCGGCGGCTTCACTGGCGGCCAGGCTCGGGCGCCGAGCGCGGACCTCCTTCCAGGGTGTGGTCTTGACCTTGGCTGCCATCAGTCCCCCGCGGCGGTGTGCTGTTCATCGACGCCCCGCTGGTAGGCCCGCCGAGCCCGGTCGACCTCACGGCGTTCCCGCTGTCTGGTCTTCACGAACACGGTGAGCAAGATGATCCTTCGGTTCGAGGCGATCCAGTAGGTGATCCGTGTCGGCCGCCCGCCGAGGTAGAACCTCAGCTCTCGGAGCTTGCCGCCCAGTTGCTTCGTGAACGGCTCGTCCAGCAGCGGGCCCATCTCCGCGAGACGATCGACATGGAACCCGACCCTCGCCTGATCTTCCTCGTCGAGGGTGAGGAACCAGTCCCGAACCTCCGGTTCGAGCTCCCCCTCCCCCCATGACATAGCGCCCATGCTATGTGAGACGCGCTCGGTCGCCAACCGGAAACCGCGCAGACCGAGCCGGCACCGCTAGCGGTCTCTCGGCGTTCGAGGGAAGCCGCTGCGAACCGAGGTGTCAGGCTTCCGTGACACGGCACCCTCGCTGCGGCCGCTCCCCAGATGCCGAGTCGGTCGCGCGCCCGGTCGCTGGTCTGGTTCGCACCAGGACGTTGTCAGCCGTCGAGCAGCGCCTCGACGACGTCGAGCACTTCGGCGATGGTGGCATCGGATGCAGGTTCC
>DAIMFV010000034.1:0-21629 GCA_036724365.1 Acidimicrobiales bacterium
CGGGGCAAGGGCAAGGGCCTGTCCCAGCAGGCCGGGGGCATGTCGGCCGGTGGTGGGGCCCGGGTGGGCAGCCGTGGCCCGGGCGAGACCCAGCTGGAGACCGACCGGCGGCGCATCACCCGCCGCATCCACAAGCTGGAGGCCGATCTACGGAGCATCGGCTCCCACCGCGACGTGCAGCACAAGCAGCGATCTCGCAGCCGGGCCAGCCAGGTGCCGATCGTGGGCTCCACCAACGCGGGCAAATCCCCCCTGTTGACCCGGCTCAGCGGCGCGGGGGTGCTGGTGGAGGACCGCCTGTTCGCCACCCTCGACGCCACCACCCGTCGCCTGCAGCTGCCCGGTGGCGAGGCCGTGCTCCTGAGCGACACGGTGGGCTTCGTCCGCAAGCTGCCCCACCAGCTGGTGGAGTCGTTCAAGTCCACCCTGCGGGTGGCGGCCGAGGCCGACCTGTTGGTCCACGTGGTCGACGGGGCCGGGCCCGACCCCCTGGGTCACATCCGGGCCGTCCGGGAGGTGCTGGCCGAGATCGGCGCCGGCGAGGTGCCCGAGCTGCTCTGCTTCAACAAGGCCGACCGGTCCGACGAGGTGGCCCGGTTGGTCGACCGGAACCCGGGGTCGGTGGGGATCTCGGCCGTCACCGGCGAGGGGGTCGAGGCACTGCTCCAGACGGTGGCCGACCGGTTGCGCAGCGCCACCGAGGTGGTCGACCTGTTGATCCCGTTCGACCGCGGCGACGTGATCGCCGAGGCCCACCGCGAGGGCGAGGTCCTGGCCGAAGGGGTCACCGAGGGCGGCATGGCCCTCACGGCCCGCCTCGACGAGGCGGCCGCCGCCAAGCTGGCGCCCTGGGTGATCGGCTGATCCGAGGCGACCCCGCCGAGGCGGCCCCGGCCGGCCCCCGGCCCCGTGCCCGGGTGCCGAACGCCTGCGGTCGGCCGGCGGACCCGCTTGTACCCTGTCGGCCGTGACCGAGCCAGCCCCCGACCTCGCCCCCGACCGCTCCACCGGCCCCGACGGCACCCAGGGCACCACCGCCTCCGGTGGCGCGTGGGGTGTGGGCCTGGCCACCTTCGCGGACGACGGGCGGGTGCTCGACACCTGGTACCCCGCCGTGCACCTCGGGGTGGCCGCCGGGATCCGCGAGTTCGGCGAGGAGGTCGGCCACACCGGGGGATCGGCCACCTTCGTCATCGACTGCGGTCACGCCTTCCCGGCCCTCGAGGGCGATCTGTCCAACCTCACCGGCCACGACGAGCTGCGCCGGGTCGACCGTCGGGCCGTGGTCACCTTCATCGGCGACCTGGCCGAGCCCCCCGTCGACGCCCACGACGCCTACCTGCGGCTCCACCTGTTGTCGCACCGCCTGATCCAGCCACATGGCGCCAACCTCGACGGCGTGTTCGGCCTGCTCGCCAACGTGGTGTGGACCAACCACGGCCCCTGCGCGACGGAGGGGTTCGAGCAGGTCCAGCTGCGGATCCGCGCCGCCGGCCAGCACGTGACGGTGTACGGCATCGACAAGTTCCCGCGCATGGTCGACTACGTGGTGCCGAGCGGGGTGCGCATCGCCGAGGCCGACCGGGTTCGGCTGGGCGCCCACCTGGCCGCGGGCACCACCGTGATGCATGAGGGGTTCTGCAACTTCAACGCCGGCACGCTCGGCGCCTCGATGGTGGAGGGCCGCATCAGTGCCGGGGTGGTGGTGGGCGACGGGAGCGACATCGGCGGCGGGGCCTCGATCATGGGCACCCTGTCGGGGGGTGGCAAGGAGGTCATCTCCATCGGCGAGGGCTGCCTCATCGGGGCCAACGGCGGCGTGGGCATCTCGCTCGGCGATCGCTGCACGGTGGAGGCCGGGCTCTACGTCACGGCCGGCACCCGCGTCACCACCCCCGACGGCACCGTGGTGAAGGCGGCCACCCTGTCGGGTCGCAGCGACCTGCTCTTCCGTCGCAACTCCTCCACCGGCGCGGTCGAGGTGCTGGGTCGCACCGTGGAGTGGGGCAACCTCAACGCCGCCCTGCACCAGAACGACTGAGGGCGTCCGTTGACCGGCTTCTCGCCGCCGCCGTATCCCTACGACCGCCTCGCGCCGCTCAAGGCCAGGGCTGAGGCCGTGGCGGGGGGCCTCGCCGGTCTGTCGGCGGGGGCGCCGCTCCGTCCACCCCCCGCCGCGGGGGTGGCCGCCCCGGCCCGCCCCCCCCTGCTGGTGGTCTCTTTCCCGCACCCCCCCGCCTCGCGCCGCTCAAGGCCAGGGCCGGGGCCGTGGCGGGGGGCCTCGTCGATCTGTCGGTGGGTACGCCGTGCGATCCACCGCCGGCCGCGGTGGTGGCCGCCCTGGCCGACCCAGACGCCGCCCGGGCCTATCCGCCGTCCATCGGGACGGCCGGCTACCGGGCCGCCGCCACCGGCTGGCTCCAGCGTCGCCTCGGTGTGACGGTGACGGCCGACGAACTGGCGGCGTGCGTGGGCACCAAGGAGCTGGTGGCCGGCATCCCGCACTGGCTCCGCCTCCGGACCCCCGGCCGCGACACCGTGCTCTACCCCTCGGTCAGCTACCCCACCTACGCCATGGGTGCCACCCTGGCGGGGTGCCGGGCGGTGCCCGTCCCCGTCGACGACGGGTGGCGCCCGCGCCTCGATGCCATCGACGAGGCCGATGCCGAGCGGGCCCTGTGCCTCTGGATGAACACGCCGGGCAACCCCGCGGGCGGTCTCGACGACCTGGGCGCAGCGGCCGAGTGGGGCCGGAGCCGGGGCGTGCCGGTGCTCTCCGACGAGTGCTACGTGGAGTTCACCTGGGCCGGCCCGCCCCGTTCGATCCTGCAGCACGGCACCACCGGGGTGCTCGCCGTGCACTCGCTGTCCAAGCGGTCGAACCTGGCCGGTTCCCGGGTGGGCTTCTACGCCGGTGATGCCGACCTGGTGGGCTACCTGTCCGAGGTCCGCAAGCACGCCGGGTTCATGCCCGCCGGGCCCGACCAGGCCGCCGGCGCGGTGGCCTGGGCCGACGACGTCCACGTCCGGGACCAGCGGGCCCGGTACCGGGAGCGGCTCGATCTCCTGGCCGGGGCGTTGCGGAGCTGCGGGCTCGACGTGGCCGATCCCGACGGCGCCTTCTACCTGTGGGTGCGGGCACCCCACGGCGACGCCTGGGCCCTCGCCACCGCGCTCGCCGATCAGGCCGGCGCCCTCGTGAGTCCCGGTGAGTTCTACGGGGAGGCCGGCGCCGGCCACGTGCGGCTGGCGGTGGTGCAGCCCACCGAACGGCTCGCCGTCCTCGCCGACCGGCTCGCCCACGCGAGGCTGGTGCCGTGACCTCCGGCCCCGCACCGTCGTCGGCTCCCGCCGATCTGCTCGCCCTCACCCGGGATCTGGTGGCAGTCCCGTCCGAGAGCCACCACGAGGCCGAGCTGGTCGACTGGCTGGAGGCCCAGCTGCGGGCGGTCCCCTGGCTCGCGGTGGACCGGGTGGGCCTGAACCTGGTGGCCCGGACCGAGCTCGGCCGGCCCACCCGGGTGCTGCTGGCCGGCCACACCGACACCGTTCCGGCCAACGACAACCAGGTGCCGCGGGTGGAGGGCGACGTGTTGTGGGGACTGGGGTCCACCGACATGAAGGCCGGGCTGGCCGTGATGGTCGACCTGGCCCGCACGGTGGCCGACCCGGCGGTCGACGTGACCTACGTCTTCTACGCGGGCGAGGAGGTGGCGGCGGTGCACAACGGGCTGGGCCACCTGTTCCGCGACCGGCCCGACCTGCTGGTGGCCGACGTCGCCCTGATCGGCGAACCCACCGACGCCGCGGTGGAGGCCGGCTGCCAGGGCACCCTGCGCCTCGCCGTCACCCTCACGGGGCAGCGGGCCCACACCGCCCGGCCCTGGATGGGCCGCAACGCCATCCACCGCCTGGGCCGCCTGCTGGCCCTGGTCGAGGGCCACCCCACCCGGGAGCCGGTCATCGACGGGTGCACGTTCCGGGAGGCGCTCCAGGCCGTGGCCGTCGAGGGCGGGGTGAGCGCCAACGTGGTGCCCGACCGGGCCACCGTCACGCTCAACCACCGCTTCGCACCGGACCGAACCCCCGAGCAGGCCGAACAGGCCGTGCGTGACCTGCTGGCCCCGGTGTTGGAGGACGACGACACCGTGGTGGTGGTCGACGTGGCGCCGGCGGCGGCCCCGGCGCTCGATCACCCGGTGTTGCGAGCGCTGGTGGAGCGCAACGGGCTCGAGGTGCGGGCCAAGCTGGGCTGGACCGACGTGGCCCGCTTCGCCGCCCACGGCATCCCCGCCACCAACTTCGGTCCCGGCGACGCCACCATCGCCCACACCGCCCACGAGTGCGTGGCGCGGGAACCGATCGAGCGCTGCCACCGGGCCCTGCTCGACCTGCTCACCATCGGAGCGTGACGGTGGCCGGGATCCGCCGGACCGGTCGCGATCCGGGGCTCGGCTCCCGTCGGCGCAGCGGTCCACCAGGCGAGGAGCCGTGGTGGGTGCCCGCCGACCAGGCCCTGGCCGAGGCCGACGTGCTCACCACCCGCAGCCTCGGTCGAGGCTGGCGTCCGGTCCCCATGGTCAACAACGCCGAGCGGCTGCGGCCCTTCGGGGACGACGCGGCATCGATCGCGGTGGAGGCCGCCCGGGTCAGGCGTGGCCCCACCGGGCTGGACGAGGGCCGGGCGTGGCGCCACCGCGACGCCGGCACCCTGCTGGTGGTGCGCGCCGAGGTGTACGCCGACGCCGAACCCGGCGTGGCCGCCTCCCACCGCGCCGCCTGGCACGAGCACGCGCCGGCGGCCCTGGCCGAGACCTGGCGCCAGCGGTGGCGCGAGCGAGACCGGATCCCGGGCTGGATCGAGGCCCGGTGGCAGGGCGTGCGGCCACTGGTCGATGACCACGGGGTGCCGGTGGACGGGTGCGACTGGCTGCGGGTCGAAGACCACACCGGCGCCGTCGACCCGGCGCTGCGGGTCGACCCCGAGGCGGCGGTGGCCGTCTACGAGCACCTCACGGTGTGGGCCGGGCGGCGCCAGGTCACGGTGGTCGTCCGCCACCAGCTGGGCCTGGACCTCGACGACGTGGTGGACCGTTGTGCCCGCGAGATCGGGAGCCGCTTCGTCGAGTGACCGGCCCCTCGGCGCGGGGGACCGGCGCAACCGGTCTCCGGGTCCGTACACTCCGGGGCTCTCGACCGTGCGTGACCAGGAAGGCCTCCCATGACCATCGACATCGGACAACCCGCCCCCGACTTCTCCCTGCGGGACCAGAGCGGCGAGACCGTGTCGCTGTCGGACTTCCGGGGCCAGAAGGCGGTGGCGCTGGTGTTCTACCCGTTCACCTTCACCGGGGTGTGCGAGGGCGAGCTGTGCCAGCTCCGCGACGACGTGGCCCAGTACGAGTCGGCCGATGTCCAGGTGATCGCGGTGTCGTGCGACACCCAGCCGGCCCAGAAGGTGTGGGCGGCCGAGAAGGGCTGGACCTTCCCGGTCCTGTCCGACTTCTGGCCCCACGGGGCCGTGGCCCAGGCCTACGGCGTGTTCAACGACGACCGTGGGTGCGCCAACCGGGGCACGTTCCTCATCGACAAGCAGGGCACCGTGGTCGACGTGTTCGTCACCGACGGCCTGGGGGGGCCCCGGGGGAGGGGCCGCTCCGCGGGGGGGCCCGCCAGGCTGTCGGGGCCGCGGGGGGGGGGATCGCCCGCCCCGGGGGGTCGTCCCCGGGTGGTGCGCCGCACCACCGCCTCGGCGAGGCCCGCCACCAGCACGGCCCCGCCGGCCACGAACCACCACACCGACGGGGTGTTCGACCCGTCGGCGGACTCCCGGGCGAACGGACCCACCACCGGCACCTGGCCGGTGGGGGCGGCACCGGCGCCGTTGTCGAACCCGTCGTGGCGGTAGCTGACCCCGACGGGGTGTGGCTCGGCCACCGCCGCGGCCAGGTCGATGAGGCCGTCGCCCAGCCCCGGGGCCGGCCGGGCGGTGTCGACCAGGCGCTGCAGCGCCTCGTCGCGGGTGAAGCCCATGGACAACAAGAGGGCCAGACCGCCCGACACCTGGGCCGCGGCCATGGAGGTGCCGGCCAGGCAGGCGTAGCCCGACCCGTCGCCCTCGGCGCGGGCGAAGGTGGACACCACCCCCACCGGTCGGGCGGTGCGGTGGCAGGTGTAGCGGGTGTCGCCCACCCGGCCGCCGGGGGCCGCCACCGCCACCCGGGTGCCGTCGAGCGACGGGGCGTAGGGCGCCAGGTTCCCGTCGCGGTCGGTGGCGGTCACCAGCAGGGCGGCGCCGGTGGCGAACAGGAGGGGGCCGCTGCTGGTGTTGCCGGCGGCCATGATCACCACCGATCCGGCGGTCCAGGCGTCGTCGATGGCGTCGACCAGGACGGGGGGCACCCGCCGTCCGGGATCGATCGAGAGGTTCACGACGTCGGCACCCTCCTCCACGGCCCAGGCGATGCCGGCCGCCAGGTCGGCCGGGTCGGCGGTGGCCACGCACGTGGCGTCGGGTGCGCAGGCCCGCTCCGCGGCCCGCACGGCCAGGAGCCGGGCCCGGGGCGCCACCCCGGCCACACCGACCCCGTCGTCGGCCCGGGCAGCGATGAGACCGGCCACGTGGGTGCCGTGGCCATCGCCGTCGGGGGCTCCGGGCTCGCACCGGTCGACGTCACCACCGGTCTCCAGGCACGTGACCCGTCCGTGGACCTGGCCGAGGAGGTCGGGGTGGGTGTGGTCCACGCCGGTGTCGACCACGGCCACGGTGACCGAGGCACCCAGGCTGGCCCGCCACGCCGCCCGGGCTCCGATGGCGTCGAGGTGCCACGCCAGTCCGGAGGTGACGCCGGGGTCGCTCACCGTGAGCGGGGTGAGCGCTGGCTCGGTGGTAGGCCCGGTGGTAGGCCCGGTGGTCGCCCGGGCCGGGCTGGGCCACGCGGGCCCGCCCAGCAGGATCACGGCGACGACGGTGGCCAGGGAGATCGACCGGATGACCGGGAGCCGCGAGGTGGGGGCCATGCCCGCGATCCTCGCGTGCGCCGGACCGCGCCGGGGGTCAGAGGCGGCGCATGACGGTGACGACCCGCCCGAAGATCTGCACCTCGTCGGCGTCGAACACCATGGGGCTCAGGCGCTCGTTCTGGGGGATGAGCACCACCTGGTGGCCCTTGCGGTCGTAGGTCTTGACCGTGGCCTCCTCACCGGGGATGCCCGCCACCACGATCTCACCCGGGCGGGCATCGGGCTGGGAGCGCACGATCACGAAGTCGCCGTCGAGGATGCCGGCGTCGACCATGGAGTCTCCCCGGACCCGCAGCATGAACAGGTCGCCGTCGCCGGTGAGGTCGGCGGGCACCGGCATGACCTCCTCGACGTTCTGGTGGGCCAGCACGTCGGTCCCGGCGGCCACCTCGCCGACCAGGGGGACGTGGCGCACCGGCCGCCGCTCCACCGCGGCGCCGCTCGACGGATCGAAGCGGACCTCGATGGCGCGGGGCTTGGACGGATCCCGACGGAGGTAGCCCAGGCGTTGGAGGGTGGACAGGTGGGAGTGCACCGTGGACGGCGACCCCAGGCCGACGCTCTCGCCGATCTCGCGCACCGAGGGCGGATAGCCCCGATCGCGCATGGCCGTGTCGATGCAGTCGAGGATCTGCCGCTGGCGGGCGGTGAGCACGTGGTCGGACATCGGGATGCGCCTCCGGTGAGCGGTCCGCCGGCCCCGGGCGGGGCCGTGGGTTCCTCCGCACCGTAGCACCGCGCGGGTGTTCGGGCAAACATCTGTTCGGTCGGCCCCGCACGGGGTCCACCCCGGTGGGGTCCCCGCCTGGTCGGCCCGGTGGGGCCGAACAGGCGTTCTTGACACCGAACAGTCGTTCGTGGTTGGGTGGAGGCACGGCGAACGGACGTTGGGGGACCGGGCGTTGGGATCGGGCCCCCAGGTCCTCCCCGCCTCGCCGGCCCCCGTTGTCACCCCCCTCGCGGAGAATCGGAACATGGCTGCGATCCTCGAACCCCGTCACCTCCCCGTCGCCGAGCGTCGGGGTCCCCGCCCGGCCCCCCGCCACCTGGTCCCGGTCACCTCCGGGTCCTGGGCCGTGGGCGGCCCCGCCCCGGCCCTGGTCGATCACGGCAGGGTGGCCACCCTGGCCACCCTGCCCGGCGTCCCCGCCGGCGCCGTGCTCCCGCCCGCCACCGTGGCGGGCATGGTGACGGCCGTCGTGGTCGCGGTGGCGCTGGCCCTCGCCGTGGCCGCCGGTGCGTTCGCCGGCCTGGTGCCGGGGCCCGATGCCGGCCGCACCGCGGTACCTGCGGCCGTGTCGGGCGGCGGGGCCGTGGCGGTGGTCGAGTCCGGCGACTCCTACTGGAGCATCGCCCGGGAGCTCCAGCCCACCGGAGACGTGCGGCCGCTGGTGCACCGCCTCCAGCTGCTCAACGGCGGCGTGGCCCTGCGCCCGGGCATGCAGGTCGTGCTCCCAGCCTGAGCACCCGAGCCCGCCACCGAGCCCACCACCGAGGCCCCGGGCCCGCGTGGCCCGCGGTGGAGCTGCAGGAGCGGGAGTCGGTGTGGGTGACGTCGAGGCCTCGGCCGAGGAGCACGGCAACCTGGTCCACGAGGCGGTCCTGGCCGCAGCTGTCCTGAGCCGGGATCGTGGTGGCGTGCCCGGCGAGTAGCGTCGCCCTGATGCGCTGTCCGGGTTGTGGGAGCTTCGACGACAAGGTGGTCGACTCGCGCCAGTCCGAGGACGGCGCGTCGATCCGTCGGCGGCGGTCGTGCCTGGCCTGCCAGCGTCGGTTCACCACCTTCGAGCGCCTCGAGGAGGTGCCGCTCACGGTGGTGAAGCGGTCCGGCGACCGCGAGCCCTTCGACCGGGCCAAGGTCATCGCCGGTCTGGAGGCCGCCACCAAGGCCCGTCCCGTCGAGCACGCCCAGCTCGACGACCTGGCGCTGGCCGTGGAGGAGTCGGCCCGCCTGGAGGGCAGCGAGATCAGCACCGAGGCCGTGGGCCGGGCGGTGCTCGACCGGTTGCGAGACCTCGACGTGGTGGCCGCGGTGCGCTTCGCCAGCGTCTACAAGGAGTTCGACGACCTCGCCGACTTCGAGCGCGAGCTCACCGAGCTCACCCGGTCCACGCCGCTCACCAAGGCCACCGAGCCCAAACGCCACTGACCGGCGCCGACCGGCACCAGCCGGCGCGCACCGGTACCGACGGGCGCTGGGATCAGGTGCCGGGCCGCCGGACGACGTAGCGGGCCAGCAACATCCCGTCGGCCTCCCACAGGTGGGCCAGATCGAGCGGGTGCAGCACCTCGTCGTGGTCGGCGGCCAGCCGCGGGCTGGTGCCGGCGGCCAGGGCGGGCGCCACCGTGAGGTTCACCTCGTCCACCAGGTCGAGGGCGATGAGCTGGCCGTTGAGGGCCGAGCCGCCTTCGCACAGCACCACCGAACCGTGCTCGCCCAGGCGGGCCAGGGCCTCGGCCAGATCCACCCGACCGGTGCCGGCGGCCACCACGTCGGCCACCGGTTCGAGCCGGCGGCGTCGGTCGGTGGGGGCGTCGTGGGTGGTGAGCACGATCGGGCGCTCGGCCGGGTCGGTGAACAGTTCGAGGTCGGGGTCGAGGCTCAGCGACCCGCTCACCACGGCCAGGCGGGGCTTGGCCCGCTGGCCGCGGGCCCGGCGGCGCTCCTGTTCGACAGGCGGGGTGCGCGGCGGCCGGTAGCGCTCGGCGTTCACGGTGGCGGCGCCGGCCAGGACCACGTCGGCCGCGGCCCGGAGGGCGGCGAACACGGCCTTGTCGGCGGGGGGGCCCAGCGGGCCCGAGACACCACCCACCGCCGTGGCCCCGTCGACGCTGGTGACCACGTTCAGCATCACCCAGGGCCGACCGGGCGGTGCGGGTCGGGGTGCGTCGCCGTGGACCGTGGACGGGTCGACGTCGCCGGTGGTCGGGAGGAGCTGGCGCACGGCTCGGACGGTAGGGCATCGGGCGGGCAGACCGTCGTCCGCAGGGGCAACATGGGCGGTGTGACCAACCACGACACCACCACGGCGTTCCGCACCTGCCCCCTCTGCGAGGCCGGTTGTGGGCTCGAGATCACGCTCACCGCCGGGCGGGTGAGCCGGATCCGGGGCGACGCGGCCGATGTGTTCAGCCACGGCTACATCTGCCCGAAGGGATCCACCCTGCGCCAACTGCACGAGGACCCCGACCGCCTGCGCCGGCCTCTGGTGCGCCGCGACGGTGAGCTGGTGGAGGTCGGCTGGGACGAGGCCTTCGCCGAGGTCGCCCGCCTGTTCGACGGGGTCACCGCCACCCACGGGCGAGAGGCGCTGGGCGTCTACGTGGGCAACCCCAACGCCCACAACCTCTCGGCCCTGCTGTTCCTCAAGCCGCTGCTCAAGTCGCTCGGCACCCGCAACGTGTTCTCGGCGAGCACGGTCGATCAGCGCCCCAAGGAGCTGGCCTCCGCCTGGCTGTTCGGCGGGGGCCTCACGGTGGCGGTGCCCGACGTGGACCGCACCCAGTACCTGTTGATGCTGGGGGCCAACCCCTACGCCTCCAACGGCAGCCTCGCCACCGCGCCGGACTGGCCCGGGCGCATCGAGGCGATGCAGGCCCGGGGTGGCCGGCTGGTGGTGGTCGACCCCCGGCGGAGCCGCACCGCCGAGGCGGCCGACCGGCACCTGGCGATCCGGCCGGGCACCGATGCCCTGCTGCTGGCGGCCGTGGTGACCGCACTGGCCCGCACCGGACGCGTCGATCCCGGCCCGCTGGCGCCCCACCTGCGAGGGCTCGACACGGTGCTCGACGCGCTGGCGCCGTTCACCCCTGAGGCGGTCGCCCCCACGGTGGGACTGGACGCGGCCGAGATCGAACTGCTGGCCACCGAGCTGTCCGAGGCCCCGTCGGCCGCGGTCTACGGCCGGATGGGTACCACCACGGCCGAGTTCGGCACCCTCGCCAGCTGGCTGGTCGACGTGTTGAACGTGGTCACCGGCAACCTCGACCGCCCGGGCGGCGCCATGTTCGCCAAGGCTGCCGCCGGCGCCACCAACACCCGGGGGGCGTCGGGATCGGGCCGGGGGCTGCGGGTCGGTCGCCGCCCCTCCCGGGTGCGCGGCCTGGGCGAGACGATGGGCGAGCTGCCGGTGGCCTGTCTCGCCGAGGAGATCGACACCCCCGGCCCTGGTCAGATCCGGGCCATGGTGACGGTGGCGGGCAACCCGGTGCTGTCCACCCCGAACGCCGAGCGGCTCGATTCGGCCCTGGCCGGTCTCGACGCCTACGTGGCTGTCGACATCTACCTGAACGAGACCACCCGTCACGCCGATGTGATCCTGCCCCCGCCGAGCTCGCTCCAGAAGGGCCACTACGACCTGGCGCTCCTCCAGCTGGCGGTGCGCAACGTGGCCAACTACTCGCCGCCGGTCCTGCCCCTCGACCCCGACCAGCCCGACGAGTGGGAGATCCTCGCCCGGCTGGCCCTCATCGCCCAGGGCCTGGGACCCGACGCCGATCCGGCGGTGGTCGACGACCTGGTGGTGGGCACGCTGGTCCAGGCCGCGGTGGCCGACGCCCACTCACCGGTGCACGGGCGAGACCCTGCCGACCTGCTCGCCGCGCTGGGCCCCAGGCGGGGTCCCGAGCGCCTGCTCGACCTGCTCCTGCGCACCGGCCCCTACGGCGACGGCTTCGGGGCCCGACACGACGAGGTGGCCCCGGGCGTGCCCCCCCTCAGCCTCGACGTGCTCCTCGACCGCCCCCACGGGGTGGATCTCGGTCCGCTCGCCCCCCGCCTCCCCGAGGGGCTCCGCACCCCGTCGGGTCAGGTGGAGCTCGATGCCGAGCCGGTGCTGGCCGACCTGCCGCGGTTGGCGGCCGCGCTCGACCGGCCGGTGCCCGATGCCGTGCTGGTGGGTCGACGGGACCTGCGGTCGAACAACTCGTGGATGCACAACGTGGAGGTGCTGGTGAAGGGCCGTCCCCGCTGCACCCTCCACGTCCACCCTGACGACGCCGCCCGCTGGGGGCTGGTGGCCGACGGTCGGGCCGTGATCTCGGCCCGGGTCGGTCGCCTGGAGGTGGCGGTGGAGGTCACCGATGCCGTGCGGCCGGGGGTGGTGAGCCTGCCCCACGGGTGGGGGCACGACGCCGCCGGCGTCCGCCTGGGGGTGGCCGGTCGCTATGCCGGGGTGAACGCCAACGTGCTCACCGACGACCAGGTGGTGGATCCGCTGTCGGGCAACGCCGTGCTGAACGGGATCCCGGTGCGCGTGGAGCCCGGGGTGGTCGTCAGCCGCTGACGGTGGCCGACCGTTCGGGGTCGCTGCCGGGCGAGACCACGGCGCGGATCTTGCGCAGCGTGGCCACGAAGGCGTCGAGCTCGTCGGGTTCGAGCACCTCGGTGTAGCAGCGCCGGATGGTGGCGGTGTGGGCCGGCAGGGCCTTGGCCAGCAGGTCGAGGCCCTGGGCCGTGACCACGGCGTAGAAGCCGCGGCGATCCGACGGGCACGGCTCACGGACCACGAGGCCGGCCCGCTCGAGCCGGTCGACCACCCGGGTGAGGCCGCTGCTGGTGAGCGTGCACTGGGCCGTGAGCTCGGCCATGCGGAGGCGACCGCCCGGCGACCGGGCGAGGCGGAGGACCACCTCGAAGGCCGACGTGGAGAAGCCGAACGACTCCAGTTCTGGCGAGATGATGGCGTGCAGACCACCGCAGGTCTCCACCAGCAGCCCGAGGGCGGTGAGCACGGGATCGTCGAGCCCTCCGGTGGCGGCGGATCCGACCGGATCCGCGGTCCGGGTGGTGGAGGTGGTCACGGCCACCGAGCGTACCGGAGGCGGCGCACCGGTGTCGTGAACACAGCCGGGAACGCGGGGCTGTCCACGGCCATGTGGATGAACGGGGGCTGAATCCCCGCGAAATACACAGGGTTGTTCCCCTTCCGATCCACAAGGTGTTGGTCGTACGGTGGACCCCGGCCACAGCGGGCGCCGGACCGGCGTCGGAACAGAGGTGTGGGGCGTCTCGCCTCCGAGGGACCTGGTCCCGAGGGGTGGGACGATTGATCTGAGGGAGCACCCCCGAGTCCGTGGACCCACGGAGACGCTCCCTTCGACCTGACCCCGTGCCGGCGCCCGCTGCGACCGTCGGACCGTCCGCCGCCCGGTGGCGCCCGGCGGGGAGCGCCCGGGGCCGGTGTCCGCGGAAAAGTTCCGCGAGCACGTTGACACCGGTGTAATTCCCGTGCTGTAGTTTGCCTCTACATCTTGTGGTGTCGGGGCATCAGGGGACGCTTCGACCACAAGTGGTTGTGGTTCGGTTCTCCCCGGGGCAGCGTGGCTCCGGAGATCCGCCCCAGCCGTACCACGTCACCTTCCAACCAGGAGCGCACTCCCATGGCCATGGCCCCCGAGCAAACCGGCATCGGCATCGCCCGCCACTTCACCACCGAGGGCGTGCACCCCTACGACGAGGTCACGTGGGAGCGGCGAGACGCCCGCATCACCAACTACAAGGACGGCTCGGTCGCCTTCGAGCAGCTCGGGGTGGAGTTCCCGGTCACCTGGTCGCTGAACGCCACCAACATCGTGGCCCAGAAGTACTTCCGCGGCACGCTGGGCACCCCCGAGCGCGAGACCTCGCTGCGCCAGGTGATCGACCGGGTCGCCGACACCGTCACCCGGTGGGGAACCGAGGGCGGCTACTTCATCGACGACCGCGAGGCCGAGACGTTCCGGGCCGAGCTCAAGCACCTGCTGGTCCACCAGAAGGCGGCCTTCAACTCGCCGGTGTGGTTCAACATCGGGGTGGAGGGCGTGCCCCAGCAGGCCTCGGCCTGCTTCATCCTGTCGGTCGATGACCACATGGAGTCCATCCTCAACTGGTACCGGGAGGAGGGTGTGATCTTCAAGGGCGGTTCGGGCGCCGGCGTCAACCTGTCCCGCATCCGCTCCTCGGCCGAGCTGCTCAAGGGCGGCGGCACCGCTTCGGGCCCGGTCAGCTTCATGCGGGGCGCCGATGCCTCCGCCGGCACCATCAAGTCGGGTGGCAAGACCCGCCGCGCCGCCAAGATGGTGATCCTCGACGTCGACCACCCCGACATCGAGGAGTTCATCTGGTGCAAGTCCCGGGAGGAGAACAAGGCCCGGGCCCTGGCCGCCGCCGGCTTCGACATGGACCTCGACGGCAAGGACAGCCACTCCATCCAGTACCAGAACGCCAACAACTCGGTGCGGGTCACCGACGAGTTCATGCAGGCGGTCGTCGACGGCGCCCCGTGGGAGCTCAAGGCCGTCACCGACGGCACCCCGGTGAAGACCATCCCGGCCCGCGACCTCATGCGCCAGATCTCCCAGGCCACCTGGGAGTGCGCCGATCCGGGCATGCAGTTCGACACCACCATCAACAAGTGGCACACCGCGCACAACACGGGCCGCATCAACGGCTCCAACCCGTGCTCGGAGTACATGCACCTCGACAACTCGGCGTGCAACCTGGCCAGCCTCAACCTGCTCAAGTTCCTGCGAGACGACGACACCTTCGACGTCGACGGGTTCCGGTCCGCGGTCTCGGTCATGTTCACCGCCCAGGAGATCCTCGTGGGCCGCGCCGACTACCCCACCGAGCCCATCGGCGAGACCTCGCGCAAGTTCCGCCAGCTCGGCATCGGCTACGCCAACATCGGCGCCCTGCTGATGGCGCTCGGCCACGCCTACGACTCCGACGACGGCCGGGCCTGGGCCGCCGCCATCACCGCGCTGATGACCGGCCACGCCTACGCCACCTCGGCCCGCACCGCCAGCCGCATGGGCCCCTTCGCCGGCTACGCCGACAACCGCGAGCACATGCTCCGGGTGCTGAACATGCACCGGGAGGCTGCGGCCCACGTCGACGAGGAACTGGTCCCCGCCGAGCTGCTGTCGGCCGCCCAGCAGAGCTGGGACGAGGCCTGTGAACTGGGCGAGCAGTTCGGGGTGCGCAACTCGCAGGCCTCGGTGCTGGCGCCCACCGGCACCATCGGCCTGATGATGGACTGCGACACCACCGGCATCGAGCCCGACCTCGGCCTGGTCAAGATGAAGAAGCTGGTGGGCGGCGGCACCATGACCATCGTCAACCAGACCATCCCGCGGGCCCTCACCCAGCTGGGCTACACCACCGAGCAGATCGCCGACATCGTCGCCTACATCGACCACGAGAAGAGCATCCTCGGCGCCCCGCACCTGGCCCCCGAGCACGTCTCGGTGTTCGCCTGCTCCATGGGCGACAACGCCATCCACTACATGGGCCACGTCAAGATGATGGCGGCGGTGCAGCCGTTCATCTCCGGCGCCATCTCCAAGACCGTCAACATGCCCGAGGACGCCACGGTCGAAGACGTCGAGCAGCTCCACCTCGAGGCGTGGAAGCTCGGGGTGAAGGCCATCGCCATCTACCGCGACAACTGCAAGGTCGGTCAGCCCCTCTCCATGGCCAAGAAGGAGGGTGCCCCCGAAGCGGTCGCCGTCCCGCAGGTGGTGGAGCGCGAGGTCATCGTCGAGAAGATCGTGGAGAAGGTGGTCAAGACCCCCACCCGCGAGAAGCTGCCCCGCAACCGCACCTCGCGCACCTTCGAGTTCCGGGTGGCCGACTGCAAGGGTTTCGTGACCGTCGGCGAGTACGACGACGGCCGCCCCGGTGAGGTGTTCCTCAAGGTGGCCAAGCAGGGCTCCACCCTGGCGGGCGTCATGGACTCGCTGTCGGTCAGCCTCAGCTACGCCCTCCAGTACGGCGTGCCGTTGCGCAACCTGGTCGAGGCGTTCGCCAACACCCGCTTCGAGCCGGCCGGCATGACCGACGATCCCGAGCTGCGCATCGCCTCGTCGCTGCTCGACTACATCTTCCGTCGCCTGGCGGTCGACTACCTCACCCTCGAGGAGCGCCAGGAACTGGGCATCCTCACCGTGTCCGAGCGCACCCAGCCCACCCTGCCCGGGGTGGAGGAGACGGTGGTCGAGAACCGCCAGGGCACTGACCTGGCCCCCGATCCCAAGTCGATCCCGTCGGCCAACGAGTTGGCCATCACCCTGGCCGACGAGGCCGAGTCGGGGCAGGGGAGCCTGCTCGACCGGGCCGGGGTCACCAACCCCATCCCGGTGTCGTCCACCCCGCCCCAGGTGAAGCCGTCGGCGGCCCACTCCGACGCCCCGTACTGCATGCAGTGCGGCGTCCAGATGCAGCGGGCCGGCTCCTGCCACGCCTGCCCCAGCTGCGGCAGCACCAGCGGCTGCAGCTGACGCATCGGCCCTGCCGCTCCGCGGCCGGGTCACCGTTCCGCTCCTGGGAGCCGAGCCGACAGGCGAGGCTCTGGGCCCGAGCGGCCCGCGGCGAAGCCGCAGGAGCGGGTGGAGAGCGTCGGTAACTCCGAGGCGCCAGCCGAGGAGCAGAGCAACCTGGTCCACGAGGCGGTCCTGTCCGCCCATCTCCTTGCAGCGGTCGTGACAACGTCGGGGCCCGGGGTCACGTGACCCCGGGCCCCGACGCGTGCCCTGGCGGGGCGTCCCGGTAGCCGGTGGCTACATCACCTTGCGGTACATGAACTGGTTGCTGGCGCCGAGGGCGTCGGTGTACACCCCGGCAGCGTCCTCGTCGATCATCTGGAGGAACGCCGGGTCGGCGTACAGCGTCTGTTCCGCCCGCTGCATCTCGGCCAGGTCGTGGTAGCCGGCGATCCAGGCCACCGAACCGAACGCCCCCGAGTTGCCCACCAGGAAGCTCACCGGGACGCCGCCGATGCGGGTGGCCTCCTCGGCCAGGCGCACGCCGACCTCGACGCCCCGCCGCATGCCGCTGGTGCCGCAGATGGCGGTGTTGACCACGGCGTACTCCACGCTCCGCTCCGGGTCGGGTGCCCCGTGGACGTAGGTGGCGATCGAGTCGTCGGGGAGGTGCTCCACGAAGCCGGCGCCCCGGGCCACGCACGCCTGGTAGGCCTCGTCGGCCAGCAGCTTGTCGTCGGCCGCCTCGAGCTGGGTGAGGTCCTCCACCTGGGTGCTCCAGGTGAGCGTGCCCAGCTGGGGCGAGAACGTGCGCGACCAGAGCTGCACGTGGAGGTCGGTGCCGTGGTCGACCAGCTCGGTGACCTCGGCGGCCCAGGCGACGGCGTCGCGCGTGGCCCCCGGCCGCAGTCGCAGGCTTCGGGTGAACAGGTACATGGTGACTCCCGGGAGGATGTGGGCTGTTGCCCGTCGGAATCCATCCAGGGTCGGGTTGCCCGCCGTAAGCCCACGGCGGCCGATGGCCCTGTGTTGGAGTGTCCGCTCGCGGGCGCGACGCGTCAACGATCGAGCGCGGTATTCGCCCCTGGTCACCCTGGGGCCACCCAGGGTGACCAGGGGAACCGGCGTCGATGTGCAGGCGACCGCACCAGCCGGGGTATGCTCGTCCCACGGCGTCCCGTCTGCGGTGACGGTGGGGGTCGGCCCGGTCCGAGGGTCGCTCCGAGATGCCGCCAACCGGATGACGCCCCCACCACAGATCCGGTGGGCCGACGGCGCAGGGAGTGCCGCACCGAATGTCTGATGCACGAGCGCTGGAAGCCGCGGCCTGGGCCGCCGCCTCCGGCACCGCCACCTCCGAGCAACTGGCCACCCTCGAGGCCGACCCGCGCCGGTGGCGCGACGCCCTGGAGGATCTGCTCGAGGACACCGAGGACCGCCTCGAGGCCGTTCGACGCCTCACCGGCCCCGAGCGCCTGCAGGTGGTGGCCGACTTCGAGGGGGAGTTGGCCCGGCTGGAGGCCGCCTACGACCTGCTCACCAAGGTGGGCGACAGCTCGTCGGCCGTGGCGGCCATCGCCGCCGCCGATCCGGCGGGCGAGGTCCGGCTGCAGGCGTCGTGGGGCGGCGGCAACGTCGTGGTGTGGGCCGCCGGTCCCGGCACCGAGCCGGCCACGGCCGAGGAGTTGTCCGATCGCCTGGAGGCCATCGGCGGGCCGGCCGTGGGCTGGTCGCCCTTCCCGGCGGTGCCGCTGCCGTCGGGGGCACGGGCCGCGGCCCTGGCGATCCCCGTGGGTGAGGCCCTCGGTTGGCTGGTGGCCGTGGGCGGCGGGCTGGGGCGAGAGGGCGTCGGCGCCAGCGTGGCGTGGTTGGGGCGAGCCGCCATCGCCGCGGTGCGCCTGGTCGCCCGCGGTGCGGTGGTACCCACCCTGCCGGCGCACAAGCGGGCCGACGGACGCGGCCTGGACCTGGCGGTGCACTGGGTGCCCGCCCTGGTGCCCGACGCGATGCTCGACCAGCTCACCAATGCCATGCCCGGTCCGGTCACGGCGCTGCCCAACACCAAGCAGGATGCCCGGGTCGTCACCCTCGACGTGATCGGTTCGGTGGTCGACGCCGTGATCCACGAGGCGGCCAGTCGTCTGGAGCTGCCCGCACCGCCTCCGCACGTGCACAGCCCGGCGCAGGTGGCCGAGGCCGTGGTCACCCGCCTCGACGGTTCGTCGTTCGTGGCCCCGATGGCTGCGGGCGCCGAGATCTCCAAGCGGCTCGACCGGTGGGCCAAGCCGGTGCTCGGGACCTTCACCACCCGGCTGGTGCTCCTGCTCGACCCGCCCGACACCGGCAACGCCTGGTTCCTGTCGGTACTGGGCCCGGGGGCCGAGGGCGGCCTGCTGCCCATCGAGGCCGCCATCGCCGACGGCAAGGCCACCAAGGCCCTGGTCGACGAGCTGGTGCGGGCCGAACGGGTGGTGCCGGCCCTGCTCCGCCCCGGGGCCATGCGCCGCGGCCAGGTGTACCTGAGCCAGGACGAGGCCTGGGAGTTCATGACCGTCACCGGGCGGGCGCTGGAGGCGGCCGGCTTCGAGGTGCGGGTTCCGGCCCTGTCGCGCCGCAAGCCCGCCGCCGGGCTGCGCATGTTCACCGAGCCCACGGGCGACACCGTGGTGGGGGCCCAGCAGCTCTCCGACGTGCGGTGGTCGGTGTTGTTCGACGACGTCGAGCTCACGGCCGCAGACATCGCCCGCCTCGCCGAGGAGGCGCGCCCGCTGGTGCAGTCGCACGGCAAGTGGGTGGAGCTCGACAAGGTCGATCTCAAGGAAGCGGCCGCCGCACTGGCCGAGCGGGCCAACCAGACCCGCCTCACCGGCGCCGAGATCCTCCGGCACTCGGTGGGCCTCGAGGGCACCTCGTTGGCCGGTGGCCTGCGCGTCGACGGCACGAGCTGGGCGTCCAACCTGCTCTCCTCGGCCACGTCGCTGCCCACCGACCTGCCCACCCAGCCCGAGGGCTTCGCCGGCGAGTTGCGGGCGTACCAGGCCGAGGCCCTCGCCTGGCTGGGCTTCCTGGACTCCGCCGAGCTCGGTGGCTGCCTGGCGCTCGACATGGGCCTGGGCAAGACCCCCACCATGCTCGCCCACCTCGGCCGCTGCGCCGGCAACGGCACCGCCCTGGTCGTGGCCCCACCGGCGGTGGTGGGCAACTGGGCCGCGGAGGCCGCCAAGTTCACCCCCGGCCTGTCGGTGCTGGTGCACCACGGTGCCTCCCGGATGAGCGGCCCGGCCCTGCGGCGGGCCATCGACCGCGCCGACGTGGTCATCACCACCTACGGCACCGCGGTGCGAGACGTCGAGCAGCTCGCCGACCTCGAGTGGGCCCGCGTCGTGCTCGACGAGGCGCAGGTGATCAAGAACCCGGCCAACGACACGGCCCAGCAGTTGCGTCGCATCCCGGCGCGGAGCCGGATCGCCCTCACCGGCACGCCCATCGAGAACGGCCTGGGCGACCTGTGGGCGATCCTCGACTTCTGCAACCCCGGCCTGGTGGGCCCGCGTGCGCAGTTCATCGCCCAGCTCTCCGGCGAGGGCGAGGCGGCGCTGCGCGCCCTCAACGGGCTGCTCGTGTTCCGGCGCACCAAGAGCGAGCCCGACGTGGCCGCCGAGCTTCCCGACCGCATCGACGAGCTCGACCACTGCCTCATGACCCCCGAGCAGATCGGCCTCTACCAGGCGGTGCTCGACAGCCTGGTGGTCGATGCCACCAAGGTGGGCGGCGAGCCCAAGCAGGGGGCCATCCTGGCGGCCATCACCGCCCTCAAGCAGATCTGCAACCACCCCGCCGCCTACGACAAGGACACCAGCACCCCGCTGGCCGGTCGGTCGGGCAAGCTCAACCGGCTGGAGGAGATCGTCGAGACGGTCTTCGCCGCGGGCGAGAAGGTGCTGGTCTTCACCCACTTCGCGGAGTGGGGCATGCGCCTCGCCCACCACCTCACCGAGGTCACCGGTGTGCCGGTCTCCTGCTACCACGGCGGCCTCGCCCGCGGTGCCCGAGACCGCATGATCGAGGAGTTCCAGCAGGGCGAGGGTGCCGGCGCGCTGGTGCTGTCGCTCAAGGCCGGCGGCACCGGCCTCAACCTCACGGCCGCCAACCACGTGGTGCTCTACGACCGTTGGTGGAACCCGGCGGTCGAGGACCAGGCCCGAGATCGGGCGTGGCGCATCGGCCAGACCAGGACCGTCATCTCCCACCGGCTGGTGTGCCCGGGCACGGTCGACGAACGGGTCGAGGAGGTGGTGGCCGGCAAGCGCCACATCGCCGACCTGGTGCTGCCCAAGTCGAGCTCGCTCGCCGACCTCGACGCCACCCAGCTCCGGGCGGCGCTCGGGCTGCGGCCCGACGAGCTGCTCACTGAGGAGGACGAGTGAACCAACCGGCATCGGCGAACCAGTCCAACGGCGGCGGCGGCGGGGCCCCGCGCAACAAACGGGGCCGGCCCCCGAACCCACCCCGGGCGGCCCACCCCTCGCGCCCGGTGCCCCAGCCCCCCCACCCCGAGCCGATCGTGGCCGCGGCCGACCCCGGCATCCTGCTGCGGTCGCTCGGCACCCCACCCCTGCAGGGTCAGGGCTCCCAGGCCGAGCACGCCTTCGAGCTGGTGGTTCGTCGTTCCGCCCTGTTGGCCTCGGCGTTGGCGGCCGCCGCCGGTCTGCTGGCCGAAGCCGACGACACCTGACGCGGGACCTGACGCGGACCTGACACGTGGGTGATCCGGGCCCCACCCGTCGTTCGGCATCTGGCTGGCACCGGCCGCGGCGGGGGAACGCAGCGGACCAGGGGTAGCCTGGCCCTCGCCACCAGGGGCGGCATCGACAGGGGTTCAGATCATGGCGACCATCACGGGAGAATCGGCGTCAGCCGCCGGAGCGGTCGGAGCGGTCGAGCGGACGACCGCCTTCGGCCCGATGGCGCTGGCGGGCATCGCCTCGCTCGGCGCCGGCGCCATCCACGCCACGGCCATCGGCGTCCACGGCGAGCACGACGCTGCCGCCCGCGCCTTCGCCGCCCTGGCCGCCGCCCAGCTCGCCTGGGGCGCACTGGCCCTGGTGGCCCGACGAACCGCCGTGGCCGTGGCCGGCATCGTGCTCGGCGCGGTGGCGGTGGGCGGCTGGGTGTTGGCCAAGACCACCGGCATCTCCTTCGTCGACGGCCTGGGCGAGGTGGAGGAGATCCAGCTCGCCGACGCCGCCGCCGCGGCCCTGGCCGCGCTGGCCACCGTGCTCCTGGTCCGCAACCTGGTCAGCGGGCTCGCCGGTCGTGACCCGGCCCGCCCCCGTCCGGCCGTGCTCGGCGGGGTCGGCGTG
>DAIMFV010000035.1:0-21530 GCA_036724365.1 Acidimicrobiales bacterium
CGGTGATGAACAAGACGTTGGAGGCGGTCACGACGGGCTCAGGGGCAGGCGGCACACGCGAGCCCGCACGGTACCGCCCGCCCGGGGACCGCGTGGGCGAGCCCGATCGTCAGCCGCATGGATCGCCAGCCCTAGCGTGCACCCGGTGACGTCGGAACCCACCTCACCAACGCCCGGGTGGTTCACCGTTGCGGTCTCCACCCCGGTCGACGGCGCCGAACTGGTGGCCGACGTCCTGTGGACGTTCGAGCCCGCAGCGGTGGAGGAACGACCCGGCGCGCCGGGTCCCCGGGCGGAGCCCACGGTGGTGGTGCGCACCGGGTTCGCCGACCGGTGGGTGGCCGAGGCCGCCGCCGAGGCCGTGACCTCCAGGGGCTGGGGGCGGGTCGAGGTGACGGCAGTGGTAGACGACGGGCTCGCCGGGTGGCGGGCCCACGCCCGGGTGGAGGATGCGCCCCCGTTCGCCGTGGTGCCGGCGTGGCTCGACCGGGACGAGACCTCGGCCACGGTCGACGGCCTGATCGGCCCGGCGCGGATCGTGCTGGCGCTGGACCCCGGGTCCACCTTCGGCTCCGGGAGCCACCCCACCACCCGCCTCGTGTTGACCCGGCTGGCCACGCTCGTCACCACCGGCGTCCGGGTCCTCGACGTGGGATGTGGAAGCGGTGTGCTCGCCGTGGGTGCCGCCCTGTTGGGAGCGGAGGCCGTCGGCATCGACGTGGACCCGTCGTCGGACCGCGCCACCCGGGCCAACGCCGAACGCAACGGGGTGGCCGACCGCGTGCGGTTCGACGCCCGGCCGCTGGCGGACCTCGCCACCGACTGCCGCGCCGGCTCACCCCGCTTCGAGGTGGTGGCCGCCAACCTCCTGGCCCCGGTGATCGACGAGCTGGCCGACGACTTGTCGGACGTGGTGGCAGCCGGGGGCTCGATCGTCGTGTCCGGGCTCCTCGCCGATCGGTGGCCCACCGGGGTGGGCCCGCTCGTGGCCGCGAACCGGATGGGGGTGGAGGCCGTGGACGAAGAGGCCGGGTGGGTGGCGGTCACCCTCCGCCGCCACCCGGACCCGGTGGGGCTCCACCCGGTGCCGACGCTCCCCTAGCGTCGGGCCATGGCGCTCGAACCGGCCGTGGAGGTCCTGTTCCACCTCGATGACCCCGAACCGGCCCACCGGACCGTCCTGGACACCGTGGCCGCCACGGGCACCGAGGGATGGACCAACCTGGCCCCGGTGCCCGAGCCGGGCGCGGAACCGCCGGCCCGCAACCTCTTCGTGGCGATCTTCTCCGCCCGGGGCCCCACGCTGCCCCTGGCCACCGTGAGTCGGTCCGGCCACGACGACGACCGGCTCAGCATCGGTCTCCAGCACCCGGGCGGACCCAAGGCCCTGGACCGGCTCGCCCGTGAGGGGTTGCCGCTGCCCGCCGGCTGGCTGAAGGTGGCCGACCACCCCCGGCGCGGGCTGGTGGTCACCGTGCCGGTGGCCGAGGTGTCGGCCGCGGTCGACTGGCTGCTCCAGGCCGCCCGCCTGCTCACCCTGGGACCCCTGCCCACCCAGTGGTCGGCCCGGCGCTACGCCCCCTGAACCGGCCCTCTGAACCGCCGCATCAGAGCGAACCGGTGCGAGCCGCCTCCACCAGGGCGTCGAACTGGTCCATGGTGAGCTCGCCGCTGCCCCGGGCCACCACGGCACCCTCGGCGTCGACCGCCACGAAGAACGGGAACGCGCTCAGGCCGAACTGCAGGGCCGCCGCGTTGTCGACGTCGTCGAGGGTGGGCACCGTCCAGCCCTCGTCGTCCAGCCAGGCGTCGGCCGGGTAGTTGGGGGCAGCGGGGTTGGCCGAGGTGGAGACCGCGACCAGGTCCACGTCATCGGGCATGGGGGTGTCGGCCAGGTGCTCCACGATGCGGGGGACCTCGGCCTGGCAGTGCGGGCACCAGTGGGCCACGAACACGATGAGCTTGGCCGGGCCGTCGGGCCCGATGGTGATCGCCTCGCCGTCGAGGTCGAGGCCCTCGGCGGTGGGGATGGTGCAGCCGCGGGCCGAATCGTCGCCGTCGGAGAGCATGGGCAGGGCCTCCCCGGGCTCCACCGGGCACACGCCGGGTTCGGAGCCACCGGCGATCGGGTCCGGGTCGTCGGATCCGCAACCGGTCAGGGTCAGCGCCACCACGGCGAGGAGCAGAGCGACGAGGAAGCCGGCGGATCGGGTCCGGGGAGTTCGGGTCCGGGGGGTTCGGGTCCGGTCGGACCGGTTGTGGATGCGGCGGGGCGAGGGGTTCACGGTGACTCCGGGATCGGGGCGAGCAACAGCAGGGCGATGACGAGGGCGAAGCCCGAGAGGGCCATGGCCGGGATGGTGAGGTACCCGAACCGCTCCACCCAGATGATGGAGCACGGGTTCAACGGGTCGCAGCTCGACCCCTCGAGGTGGGGGAACCGCTCCACGAACAGGTGCCAGATCGACACCGGCGCGCCCAACCCGGCCAGCACCACCCCGTAGAGCCGGATCGCCTGGTCCCGTCGGACGGCCGCCAGACCGAGGAGCGGCACCAGCGGATACATGGCGATGCGCTGGAACCAGCACAGGCGACACGGCGGGAAGTCGGCCACCTCGGAGAGGTACAGGCTCCCCAACGTGGCCGTCAGGGCCACCACGGCCGCCGCCGCGAGCGTGTAGCGGCCCACGCGGACCCGCAGCGCCCGCGTCCGACCGGGGAGCGCGGCGACCACGACCGCCACCACCACGACCTGGGCCGTCACGGCAAGCAGGGCGAACAGGAGCGTGACGGTCTGGGTGGTCATGGTCGGGGGCAGCGTACGCGGCGCCGGTGGAGGGACGATCGCGGGACCATTGCGAGTCGGCGCACGACACCAGTCCAGCCCGTGACCGGACTCGGCCAACAGGGACTTCGGTCACTACCGTCAGGGTCGACCGGCCCTAGCCGTGGTCACCTGACCACGACCAGGCTGGTCCCGTGTCGTCGGCGCCCCCGGGCCGACGTGCCGGGTCGTACCCCCTTCACCTTCCAAGGAGCCCCCTGGTGTCTCCCGCCAGTCAGACCATGCTGTCCCGCTTCGCCGTCGTCACCTCGATCTTCGCCCTGGTGATGGTCGGTGTGGTGGCCGCCACCCAGCCCGACGGGGGCGGCTCCAGCGCTGCCGCCGCGGCACCGGTGGCCGTGGCCACCAGCGAGTTCGAGATCTCGCCCTCCACGATCACCGTGCCCAAGGGCGGGTCGATCGCCGTCACCAACAACGGGACGGTCGCCCACAACGTGGCCGTGACCGACACGGCCCTCAAGACGCGCGACTTCAACGGCGGCGAGAGCGTCACCCTCGACCTGTCGGAGCTCGAGCCGGGCACCTACGAGCTGTTCTGCGCGGTCTCCGGCCACAAGGAGGCCGGCATGGTGGCCACGCTCATCATCACCGACGGCAGCGCGGCCTCGGCCGAGTCGGCCGCCCAGACCGACGGCTCCCAGCACGTCAGCCACGCCGATGTCGGAACCCTCGATCCGTCCGATGCCCAGGCCCAGCGGATCAACAAGGAGATGGAAGACGCCATGTCGGCCGGCGTCAAGACCTTCCTCGAGTACGCCGGCAAGTACGCCGCCGGTGAGCTGCCGGTGGGCAACACCCCCCTCGAGCCCGAGATCGAGGCCGACGGCACCAAGGTGTTCAACCTGACCGCCGCCATCACCGACTGGGAGGTTTCGCCCGGCAACGTCGTCAAGGCGTGGACCTACAACGGCCAGGTTCCCGGCCCCTGGATCCGGGTCGAGCCGGGCGATCGGGTGCGGGTGAACCTCACCAACAACCTGCCCATCTCCACCGAGATCCACTGGCACGGCATCGACGTGCCGTTCGACCAGGACGGCGTGGCCCCGATCACCCAGGACTACGTCCGACCGCTGGAGACCTACACCTACGAGTACACGGTGCAGGACAACCCGGGCATGGGCATGTTCCACGCCCACTTCCACGGCCAGGTCGGCATCGTCAACGGCCTGTTCGGCATCTTCCAGGTGGGCGACGTGCCGCTGCCGCTCGGTCGCACCGTCGGCAACGTGGCGATCCCCGCCGACCTCGACGTGACCACCATCCAGGAGGTCCCGATGGTGCTCAACGACGCCGGCGTGATCGGCCTGAGCCTGAACGGCAAGTCGTTCCCGGCCACCCAGCCCATCGCCGCCAAGGAGGGCGAATGGGTGCTGGTCCACTTCTTCAACGAGGGCCTGCAGGGCCACCCCATGCACCTGCACCGCCAACCCCAGATCGTGGTGGCCAAAGACGGCTACCCGCTCGACTCCCCGTACCGCATGGACACCCTCTGGGTGTCACCCGGCGAGCGCTACAGCGTGTTGGTGAAGGCCGAGGATCCGGGCACGTGGGCGTTCCACTGCCACATCGTGAGCCACGCCGAGAGCGACGCCGGCCTGTTCGGCATGGTCACCGTGATGATCGTGGAGTGACGTGACCGACCGGACCGCGCTCGGCTCACCGCTCCCGGCGATCCGCCATCCTGGCTGCGTACACCGCAGCCTCGGTGCGGCGGCTCATCCCGAGCTTGGCCAGCAGGTTGGAGACGTAGTTCTTCACGGTCTTCTCCGCCAGGTTCATGCGGTCGGCGATCTGCCGGTTGGTGAGCCCTTCGGCGAGGAGCTCGAGGATCCGCGACTCCTGACCGGTGAGCGAGCCGGTCCGGTCGTCCGCATCAGCCCGGCGGAGCCGGTCCAGCACCCGGGTGGTGACGGCGGGATCGAGCAGCGACTCCCCCGCCGCCACCCGACGGATGCCGTCGAGCAGGTCGTTGCCGCGAACCTGCTTGAGCACGTAGCCGGCGGCGCCGGCCACGATGCTGTCCACCAGGGCTTCGTCGTCGGCGAACGACGTGAGCATCAGGCAGCGGATCTCCGGGTGCGCCGAGCGGATGTCGCGGGCCACCTCGATGCCCGAACCGTCGCCCAGGCGCACGTCGAGCACGGCCACGTGGGGCGAGCACAGCGGAATGCGGTCGAGCGCCTCGCCGGCCGTGGATGCCTCGCCCACCACCGACAGGTCGTCCTCGTGGTCGATGAGGTCGCGGACACCACGCCGCACCACCTCGTGGTCGTCGGCCAGGAACACCCGGATCGTCATGGCCCTCATTCTGGCGGGCGGAACCCGGTGTGAGCGCGCTCCTGGTGATCGACGAGACCGAGTGCCTGCACCTCCTCCACGGCTCCCACCTGGGGCGGTTGGGGTTCACGGCGCGCTCGCTGCCGGTGGTCCTGCCCGTCAACTACGTGGTCGACGGCACCCGCGTGGTGTTCACCACCGATTCGGCGTCCATCCTGGCCGCGGCCATCGCCTCGGACGTGGCCTGCCTGGAGGTCGACGACCACGACGACTTCTCCCACACCGGCTGGAGCGTGTTGGTCACGGGCCACCTGAGCGAACTGATCGACGGCGAGGCCGACGAGGTCACCCATCGGGTGCCGCTCCCGTCGTGGCGGCCGATGCCCTACCCACACGTGCTCGGCCTGGACATCGAGATGCTCTCGGGCCGACGCCTGGCTCCCTGACCGGTCGGACCGGTCACCCGGCCGATGGCGCGTTCGACCGGTCGCACCAGATGACATAGCGTCGGCCCATGGGCGATGAAGTACCCGGCCACGGGATGCCTGCCGACGGGATGCCTGCCGACGGGATGCCTGCCGACACGGTGGCGCCGGGCGCCGACCGACTCCAGCACCTGGTGCGGGCCATGGTCGACGTGGGGAGCCACCTCGACCTGCCCACCGTGCTCCGCCGCATCGTGGGCACCGCCACCGAGCTGGTGGGAGCCCGGTACGGCGCGCTCGGTGTGTTGGATCCCACCCGCACGTCGCTCAGCCAGTTCATCACCGTGGGCCTGTCACCCGAGGAGGAGCAGGCCATCGGCGAACCCCCCAAGGGTCACGGCATCCTCGGACTGCTGATCACCGATCCCCAGCCGATCCGCCTCCCCGACCTCACCCAGCACCCCGACAGCTTCGGGTTCCCGCCCGGGCACCCGCCCATGCACTCCTTCCTCGGGGTACCGCTGTGCGTGCAGGGCAAGGTGTTCGGCAACCTCTACCTCACCGACAAGCTGGACGGACCCGGGTTCAGCAGCGCCGACGAGGAGCTGGCGCTGGGCCTGGCCGCCGCCGCCGGCGTGGCGATCGACAACGCCCGCCTCCACCAGCGGATCCGCGACCTCGACCTGCTCGAGGACCGCGAGCGCATCGCCCGTGACCTGCACGACACCGTCATCCAGCGCCTGTTCGCCACCGGTCTGTCGCTCCAGGCGTCCTCCCGGCTCGCCACCGATCCCGAGCTGTACGACCGGATCCAGCTCGCGGTCGACGACCTCGACGACACCGTGCGGGAGATCCGCAGCGTCATCTTCAGCCTCCACGCCGACCGGCGCATCGCCGGGGCCAGCCTCCGGCGGGACCTGCTGCGCCTGGGTGCAGAGCTCACCGAGGTCTTGGGCGCCGAACCCCGGTTCCGCTTCCACGGCCCGGTCGACAACCTGGTGGCCGGGCACGACGAGACGGTCCGCGGTGAACCGCTCACCGCCGAGGTGCTGGCCGTGACCCGCGAGGCCCTCAGCAACGTGGCCCGTCACGCCCGGCCCGGCACCGCCGAGGTCGACGTGACCGTGGCCGACGGTTGGTTGGAGTTGGTCGTGCGCGACGCCGGCACCCGACCCCACGACGAGGTTCCCGAGGGCGGCGCGGCGGCGACCCGGAACGGCGGCCAGAGCCTGCCCAACCTGGCCGGCCGGGCCGAGGCGCGGGGCGGGGCGTCCACCTTCGAGCCCCATCCGACGGGGTCCCGGCTCACCTGGCGGGTACCGCTCGGCCACCCGGACCGGAGCTGACGCGCACCGCGGGAGGCCGATCGAGGCGTACCGTGTCGACGTGTCGCATCGGGATGTCGCCGGCGGGTGCCACCGATGAAGGTGATCGTCACCGGTGGAGCGGGCTTCATCGGGTCCCACATCGTCGATCGGCTGATCGATGGCGGCCATGAGGTCGTGGTGATCGACAACCTCGATCCCAGCGCGCACGGTCATCCGCCTGAATGGACCAACCCAGCGGTCAGGTACGTGTGGGCCGACGTGGCCGACCCCGGCGCCTGGCGCCGGGAACTGACGGCAACCGACGCCATCTGCCATCAGGCCGCCAAGGTCGGCCTCGGGGTGGACCCCGGTGACATCGGGGCGTACGTACAGGCCAACGATGTCGCCACCGCCGCCATGCTCGGCGAGCTGCACGCGCAGCGCTGGGTCGGTCGCATCGTGCTTGCGTCGTCGATGGTGGTCTACGGCGAGGGCATGTACCGATGCACCGTGCACGGACCCACGAGGCCACCGCCGCGTCGGGAAGCCGACCTCCGTTCAGGATCCTTCGAGGCCCGGTGCCCCCAGTGCGGGGGCGAACTTTCCGGCGAGCTGGTCGGAGAGGATGCGCCGGTGGACCCCCGCAACATCTACGCGGCTACGAAGCTCCACCAAGAACACCTGTGCTCCGCTTGGAGCCGCTACGTCGACGCCCCCGTGTGCGCCCTGCGGTATCACAACGTGTACGGACCACGGATGCCACGGGACACCCCGTACGCCGGCGTGGCGTCGATCTTCAGAAGCCAGCTGGCGGCTGGCCGCCGCCCCCAGGTGTTCGAAGATGGTGGCCAACGTCGCGACTTCGTCCACGTCTCGGATGTGGTGCGGGCCAACGTGACGGCGTTGACCTCCGCCATGGCCCAGACCCGTGCGTTCAACGTGGCATCAGGCCATCCGACCACCTTGTTGGAGATGGCAGAAGCGCTCGCCGCCGAGGACGGCCGAGGTCTGGCACCGGAGGTCACCGGCGCCTTCCGGCTGGGCGACGTTCGCCACATCGTGGCCGACGGCAGGCGGGCGCAGACCGAACTGTCACTGACCGACACCATCGCGCCTCGCGATGGCCTTCGGCGGTTCGCCCACGATCCTCTCCGGCGACCTCCGAAGACGACGCGGTGACGTCCGCCGATGCGCGGACCTGGACCGAGGGCGGCCGCCGAGCGTCGTGGGCGGTGGCAGGGGTAGCGGTGTCGGCGGTGGGGATGGGCGCCTGGGGCACCCGCCTGAACGCCGATGGGGCGCGGATGCTCCTCAACGCACCGCCGTTCTTCGGGAGGTGGGCCTGGCTCGACCAGCCCGTCCGGTTCGTCCCGGCGGCACTGGTGGCCATGGCGATCCTCAGGTGGTGGCCGCGCCTCACCGAAACGCTCCGGTGGGGCTGGCTCCTCGTCGTGTCGCCACTCGTCTCGTTTGCCTGGGCGTTCTCGCTGACGGTCTCCCGCGGCTGGGACCAGTTGTGGCTCTCGCTCGACAACCCGGAGAACGAGTACCTGCCGCTCGCCCGCGAGCTCGGTGGCGTGGGCGAGGTGCGCGAGTTCGTGCGAACCTTCGTGGAACAGCTGCCCGGCTATCCCGAGCACGTACGTGGACACGGCCCGCTTCCGGTCGTCGGCTTCTGGGTGATCGACCGCCTGGGGCTGGGCAACGCCGGCGTCGGGGTGTTGGTCGTGTTCATGGGATCCACCGCTGCCGCCGCGACCCTCATCGCCTTTGACCGGATCGCCGGACGGGAACGGGGCCGGAGGGCTGCGCTCTTCGTCGGCCTCGCCCCTGCGGTGATCTGGTTCAGCTCCGCGGATGCGGTGTACATGGCCCTGGCGTCATGGTCGACTGCGGCGCTGGCCATTGCGGTGACCTCGGGTTCGACCCGCGCCCAGGTCTGGGCCGGCGTGGCGGCCGGCACGGGAGCAGGGCTCTTCTTGTTGTGCAGCTACGGGGCCCCGCCGATGCTGGGTCCACTGGCAGGCGTTGCCCTGTGGGGTTGGTGGAAGGGACCGCGCCGTTGGGTGGTGCCCGCACTGCTCGCCGCGATCGCCCCGATCGCGCTGTTCTGGCTCGGCGGGTTCAACTGGGTGGATGGCTTCGCAGCGACCAGGGTCGAGTACGCGAAGAGCATCGCCCGGCGCCGACCGTACCGGTACTTCGTCGTCTCCAACCTGGTGGTGCTCGCCGTGTCGGTCGGCCCGGCAACGGTCGCCGGGATCGCCCTGCTTCGGCGTCGGGCGGTATGGGTGTTGGTCGGAGGAGCGATCGGTGGCGCACTCGTCGCGACGCTCTCGGGCTACTCCAAGGCCGAGGTGGAACGGATATGGCTGCCGCTGACGGGGTTCCTCACGCTGGCGGCCGCGGCCCTTCCCGACGGACCGATTCCCCGACGGGCCTGGCTTGCTGCGCAGTTGGCCGTCGGTGGCGGACTGCAACTCACGCTGTTCGCACCGTGGTGACCACCATCGACCTCATCCTCCCGGCGCTCGACGAGGCACTGGCGCTTCCCGCGCTGCTGGCGCGCGTCCCCGCTGGCGTTCGGGCCATCGTCGTCGACAACGGCTCGACGGACGACACGGCGAGGGTGGCCGCCGGCCTGGGCGCAACGGTTGTGCCCGAACCGATCCGAGGGTTCGGCGCCGCGTGCGCTGCCGGCCTCGCTGCGTCCGACGCCGACATCGTGGTGTTCTGTGACGCGGATGGATCGATCGATCTGGGGGACATCTGGCTCGTGATCGACCCGGTGATCCACGGCGACGCCGACCTGGTCGTCGGTGCGCGCGTCCCGACGGCTCGTGGTGCGTGGCCCGCGCACGCCAGGCTGGCGAACCGCTACCTGGCCCGCCGCATCCGGCACCGATTCGGCCTCGACGTGTCGGACCTGGGCCCCCTGCGAGCCATGCGTCGAACCATGGTGATCGACCTCGCGATCGAAGACCGTCGTTTCGGCTGGCCACTCGAGATGATCGTTCGGGCCGGCCACGCGGGCTGGCGCATCCAGGAGGCACCAGTTCCGTATCGTCCACGGGTCGGACGATCGAAGGTCACCGGCACCATCAGAGGGACCGCGCGTGCCGTCCGCGACATGGGGGCGATCCTGACCAAGCTCGACGCTCGGGCCGTGGGAGGGCCAGGTCAGCGCTGATGGACCACGGACGCCAGTGCCCGGCACACGGCCGCGACCCGGGTGCCAGGCGCAAGGGCCGCAACCGCGAAGAGGTCTGAAGCGACATCGATGTCGCGAAGTTCGGTGAACCGCTCCACGGCGAGGCCGAGCGCACCCAGTCGTTCGATCTGGACAACGCCTGCTTGCGGGCTGCTCATGGGAACACCATCGAATGCGCCCGGGCACCAACGCTGCAGCCCGAGGAGCCACCAGCCTCCGTCCTCGGCGAGCCCGACCAGTGCGGAACCGGGGTGTGTCGGCCGGTCCACCACGCGGGCCATCGCCGCGTCCAGCAGATCGGCGGGCACCTGGGGCGTGTCCATCCCGATCTGCACGGCCGGGCCGTCCACTGCTTCCCAGCCGGCCGCGAGGCGGCCGCCGAGCGTCCCCGACACCTGGGGGATCACGTCGACACCAGGTGGGCACCAGGCACCCACCTGGCCCTCGAGCACCAGCACCACCCGATCGGCGCCGCTGGCGACGGCTGCGCTGAGCGTGTCTGCCAGGCATGCCTCGGCGATCTGCGCGGCCTCGGCCGGGGTGAACGGAGGGCACAGGCGGGTCTTCACCTGTCCCGCGATCGGTTCCTTCGCCAGGACCATCAGCTGCACCGGGTCGACCGTATCGGCCGTGCCGGCCCGGCCGAGGCCGCCGCGGCCACCGCCGCCGGAGTTTTCACATTGTTTAGAAGCTTCCGCCACCCAAGTGGCTCAGGCCTTGGAACAATGGCAACTCGATCCGATGACCACGAACGGAACACAACGCCGATGAGCTCGACCTTGGTGGCAAACCGACTGGCAGAAGTCCTTCCCGCGATCGCGGAGGGCGCCGACGGCGTCGACCACGACGGCCGCTTCCCCGTCGCCCAGATCAAGGGTCTTGCTGACAGTGGGTTGATGGGCCTGCTGTTGCCAACCGAGGTCGGAGGGCTCGGAGGCGGGCCGGTGGAACTGGTCGAGGCGCTGAGCGCAGTGGCGTCGGCATGCGGATCGACGTCGATGGTGTACCTGATGCACCTGTCGGCATCCGCCGTGATCGCTGCGGCCCCTCCGTCCGACGGCGGCGTCGATCTGCTGGCTGAGCTCGCCGCCGGGACCAAGCTCTCGACGTTGGCGTTCAGCGAGAAGGGTTCGCGCAGCCACTTCTGGGCGCCGGTCTCCAAGGGGATCCGAGGACCCGCGGGAACCGTGGCCATCGGGGCCGACAAGAGTTGGGTGACCTCGGCGTCGACCGCCGACGTCTACGTGGCGAGCACGTTGGCGCCTGACGCGACGGGCATGACCGAGTCGGACCTCTACGTCATCGATCGCAGAGATCCAGGTGTGGCGGTGCTCGGCTCGTTCGATGGGGTCGGGTTGCGTGGAAACGACTCCGCTCCGGTCCGGCTCGATGTGGAAGTGGCAGACGGGTCCCGGCTCGGCGACGAGAAGGCGGGCTTCGGCCTGATGATGCAGGTCGTCTTGCCCTGGTTCAGCGTCGGGAACGCCTCAGTCTCGCTGGGGCTGGCCCGGGGCGCCCTGGAGCAGGCCATCGCCCATGCCTCGGGAGCCCGGCTCGAGCACCTGGACTCCTCTCTTGCCGACCTGCCCACGATCCGCGCCTACCTCGCCAAGGCGTGGGCCGACCTCGCGGCTCACGAGGCGCTGTTGAAGGAGACCGCGGGCCGCGTTGCCGCCCCCGATGACGGCACGGTTCTCGCGGTGCTGGCAACCAAGGCAGCGTGCAACGAAGCCGCGTTGCGGATCACCGACACGGCGATGCGCGTGGCTGGAGGGGCCGGGTTCTCCCGCCAACTCGGGATCGAGCGGCTCGCTCGCGATGCTCGGGCCGGTTTCGTCATGGCGCCGACGTCGGATGCGCTGTTCGACTTTGCCGGTCGAGCGTTGTGCGGCATGGAACTGTTCTGATCGCTACCACCGCACAGACAGAGAGGGTGACCATGGATGATGACCGCGAGCTGCTGATCGGTGCCGTTGCGTACAGCGCGAACGTCGTACCCATCTGGGAGGGGATCCGCGAGTACTTCTCGGACGGACCGGCACCGATGGACTTCGTGCTGTTCTCGAACTACGAGCGCCAGGTCGAAGCGCTCCTCGCCGGACACATCGACGTGGCGTGGAACACCAACGTGGCCTGGGTCCGCACGTTGCGCCGCACCGGTGGAACGGCCACCGCCCTGGCCAGCCGGGATACCGATCTGGTGTTCACCACCGTGATGGTCGGACGCGCCGGCGGCGGACTCCAGGGGCTCGAATCGCTGAAGGGTCGCCGGGTGGCTCTCGGCTCGAGAGATTCGGGACAGGCTCGGATCCTTCCCCTGCACTTCCTCGGGCGCGCCGGAATCACCCCGACCGACATCGACCTGCTCATCTTCGATTCCGACGTCGGCAAGCACGGCGACACCGGCCGCTCAGACCTCGACGCCCTGCGCGCCGTGATCGATGGCGACGCCGACGGCGCGGCGATCGGTGTGAACACGTGGGACGCACTGCGGGCCGGCGGCGATGCGGCTACCGCCGACCTCGAGGTGATCTGGGAGTCAGAGCCCTACAGCCACTGCAACTTCACCGCTCTCGAAACCCTGTCCGAGGAGCGCTACGGACCGTGGCTCGAGCACCTGATGGCCATGTCCTGGGACGATCCTGATCACCGCCGCATCCTCGAGCTCGAGGGTCTGACCAGGTGGGTGCCGCCGCAGCTCGAGGGATATGCGTCGCTGGAGGCCGCCATGGACGAGCAGCACATCTCGGATCGCTGGTGAGAGCGGCGGTCGCGACCGGACGGTGGTCGGGTCGATGTCGCTCGATCTGACCCTCCGCCTCGTCGAGCAGGTCACGCCGATCGCCGCAGGGACGTCGGTGTCCGTACCCATCGACGGGCCCGAGGACCTGGCACTGGTCCAGCGCTGGGTCGACACCACGGGAAACACGATCCTGATGGTGCATCCTGAATCGGTGGAGGTCTTCCGGGGCCGCATCCGCGACCCGATCGAGGCCCTCAGCCCCGACCGTCGGCCCGGTTTCCGGCTGTGGATCTACACCAACTTCCACTGCAACCTGGCTTGCGACTACTGCTGCGTCGAGTCATCGCCCAGGGCTCGCCCGCGCATCATCGATCTGGAATCGTTCTCGCGGATCGTGGACGAGGCGGTGACGGCAGGGGTCTCGGAGCTGTTCCTCACCGGCGGGGAGCCGTTCATGCTCCTCGATCTCCACGAGCGCTTGCGGGTCGCAGCCACCGCGATGCCCACCACGGTTCTGACCAACGCCATGCTGTGGAGCGGCGAACGTCTTCGGCTGCTCGAAGAGCTCCCCAGAGACGGGCTGACGCTCCAGATCAGCCTCGACTCGGCTTCCCCGGAGCTGCATGACCGCCACCGGGGCACGGGGAGCTTCGCGCGCGCCTTCGCGGGCATTCGCCTGGCCATGGACCTCGGCTTCCGAGTCCGGGTGGCGGCCACACTCGGGGCCGACGCCGCCTCCTCCGAGTCCGACCTGGAAGCGCTGTTCGACGAACTGGGCCTCGACCGGTCTCAGCGGATCGTGCGACGGATCGCTCGTCAAGGCGCCGCCAACGCCGGGCTCACCGTGTCACGCGCCTCGCTGGTGCCCGAAGTCTGCGTGACTGCCGAGGGCGTCTGGTGGCACCCGGTCGCAGCGATCGATCCGGCGATGAAGGTCAGTTCCGAGTTCTCCCCGCTCGGCGAGGTCATCGACGGAATCCGCCAGGAGTACCGGACCCACCGGATCAGCAGCGACGTGCTCGCCAGCACGTTCCCCTGCGGGTAGGAGCAGCAATGGACGTCCAGGACCTGACCAGCACCGTCGACCGCATCGCCGCCCGCTCCGGGCCGACCGTGCTGCGCTGGACCGCGGCGATGCTGTGGCTCGGAAACGTCGCCTGGAAGCGGCCGCCCGACTTCGGCCGGACCAACGGCTCCTGCCGCGGATTGTGCGAATACGTGGCATACGGGGCTGAGCACCCGGTCTTCCCCGGATCCGCATGGCTCTTCGAGCACCTCATCGGTCCCAACCTGGGGGTGTTCGGGTGGTTCACCATCCTCGCCGAGGGAACCGTGGCCGCCCTGCTGCTGTCGGGCCGGTTCCGGCGCCTGGCCTCCGTCGGCGGGATGATGCTGACGATCGGCATCATGGCGGCTGTCGCCAACGCCCCTGGTGAGTGGTACTGGACCTACATCTTGATGATCGCGCTGCACCTCGGCGTGCTGGTCACCACCCCTGCGTCTCCGGAGCAGGCGGCTTCGACCACGGCCATGGCCGCCATGGGCTTCGGGGCAGCGATGTTGGTGGTCCACATCGGGTCAGGCTTCACGGGCACCGCCTTCACCATCTTCGACGGCAGCGCACCCCTTCCGAACGATCTGGCTCGGAACCTGTGGGGTGGGTCGGCCCTGCTCGGACTCGCGTTCCTCGTGGTCGGAGGACTCGGGTTCCTGGTGGCCAGGGGCACGGACCCGGGACGGGCACGGATCGCCGGATGGGGAGCGATGGCCGCTGCGGTCGTCATGTTCGTCACCTACGGCGCCGACGGCACCCTCCTCGGACTCGGTTCGACGACCAGTTCGGCCTGCGTGCTCGCTGCGCTCGGTCTGGGACTCGCCTTCCCGCCGGGGCCGCAGACCCGCAGCGTGGACCGGTGACCGCTCGCCTGGCCTGCCACCGGGCCGACCGCTTGGCCCGGCCCCTGCTCGGTCAGGACAGCTCCAGCTCGCAGTGGACAGCGTCGGGGTCGCCCACGTGGCGGGCCACGGTGAGGGTGTGACGGCCTCGGGGTGACCGCCACCGGTGCCCGTCGACGTCGCGGGTGGCGAGGCGATCGGCGGGAACGGTGAGCCGGAACGGCGCACGGCCGGCGGCGGGGACCTCCACGCGGAGGAACCCCACCAGCCGGAGCGGGGCGTCGGGGTCGGGCAGTGCCGCGTACACCTGCACCACGTCGGCGCCGACGCGGTCTCCGGAGCTGTAGACCATGCCCGTCACCACCAGGTCGCCGTCGGTGCCCGCACCCGTCACCGCCACCGCCACCCCGCCCAGCGCGAACCCGGTGTAGGACAGGCCCCAGCCGAAGGGGAAGGTGGGGGCGCGTCCGGTGCGCTGCAGGTGCCACCACCCGTGCCACCGGTCGTAGCGGAACGACCGGGCGTCGCGGTCGAAGTCCGGCAGGTCCTCTTCCCGGACCGGCACGCTGAACGGCAGGCGCGCCGACGGGCTCACCCGGCCGACCAGCACGTCGGCGAGACCGGGGCCGGCCTGGCCCCCGCCGTACCAGGACTGGACCAGCGCCGGGACCTGGTCCACCCAGTCCGACACCACCACCGCGCTGCCGGCCTGGATGGCCACGATGGTGCGGGGGTTGGCGGCGGCGACCGCCCGGATCAGCGCTACGTCGGCCTCGGCGAGTCGCAGCGACGTGCGGTCGCCGCCCTCGCTGAACCCGGCCGGCCGGTCGAGGAGGCGCTCGGGGACGACGGTGGGCGGCAGCGCCGCGAGGTCCGCCTGGTAGGACGCCACCAGCTCGGGGTCGTCGGCCGGGGGGAACAACGCCCCGAGCGCCGGATCCAGATCACCGATGAACTCACCCTCGTCGAGGTACGTGTACCCCACGACCACCACGGCGGCGTCGGCGTTCGATGCGAGCCGAGCCGCGCGCGCCGGGTCCGAACCGTCGTCGTGCTCCACCGTGTCGAACGAGCCACGCAGCCCGTCGAGCACCGTGTGGCAGTCCAGGTCCCACACGTCGCTGGACCCGCCGTCGCCGAGGTTCACGGAGTCGGCGAGACGTCCGACCACCGCCAGCCGCGCGTCCGGACGCAGCGGCAGCGCCGGCACACCGTCCACCGGCTCGTTCCGGAGCAGCACCACCGATCGCCCGGCCACCTCCCGGGCCAGGTCCCGGTGCTCGGGCGCACCGAGCACGGTGCGGGGCGGCGCCGGCCGGCCGAGCACCTCGTCGAACCGGAGCAGCGTCGCCACCACCCGACCGACCGACCGGTCGACGTCGTCCCACGACGCCTCGCCCGCCGCTAGCGCATCGGCGAGGTGGGTGGCCCGGACCATCCGGTACGGCATCTCCACGTCGAGGCCCGCCGCAACCGAGGTGGCCGCATCGCGCAGGCCGAACAACCAGTCGCTGATGACGAAGCCCTCGAAGCCCCACTCGTCGCGCAGCACCTGGGTGAGCAGGGCGTGGCTCTGCCCGGCCCACTCCCCGTTGACCGAGTTGTAGGCCGACATCACCGCGGCGACGCCCTCCTGCACGATGCGCCGGAAGTGCGGGAGGTACACCTCGTGCAGCGCGACCTCGTCCACCTCCACGTCGACGCTGAAGCGGGCGTTCTCCATGGAGTTGCACGCGAAGTGCTTGACGCAGGCCAGCACGTGGCGCTGGAGGCCACGGGTGAGGGCGGCACCCAGCTCGCCCACCAGGAACGGGTCCTCGCCGTAGGTCTCCTGGGCCCGACCCCACGCCGGGTGGCGCAGCACGTTCACGCACACGGCCCCGGTGAGGGTGGCCCCGGCGGCCCGTAGCTCCCGACCCATGACCTCGCCCACCCGTTCTTCCAGCTCCGGGTCCCAGGTGGCACCGCGGGCCATGGTCACCGGAAATGCGGTGGCGTTGCCGATCACACACCCGCGCGGCCCGTCGGCGAACGCGAAGCCCGGCAGACCCACCCGGTCGACCCGGGCGGCGTGGAACGGAGCCCGGTGGTAGCCCCGTTCGCTGATGAAGCCGACACCGGCCCAGGCCGGGGCGTCACCATCGAGGCACCACAGCCGCTCCTCGGGGGTCATGGCCGCCACCAGGGCGGCGGCCGCGTCCTGAACGGACGTGCCGGCGCGCACGGCCGCACGGGCCTGCTCGAACGTGGTGATCGTCACGGTGCTCGTGGCCTCCTCTGGTTCGGACCCCGCACCGTAGGATGGCCGGTCCAGCCGGTCCGGGAGTGCGCTTCCTCTCCCGGTCCGCGGTGTCCGCCCTCGTAGCTCAGTCGGATAGAGCGTCCGCCTCCTAAGCGGAAGGCCACAGGTTCGATTCCTGTCGGGGGCACCAGTGGGGCGTCGCCGGGCGCCGCCCCCGACCACGGGGCGTTCGAGGCCGGGCCGCGGAGGGGAATGGTGCTATCGATGATCGGGACGACCGCGCCGGACGCGGCCGCGAGAGGAGCCGGGTGAGCCGCGAGGGCGACCGCAACCCCACAGCCGACAGCGACGCCGGGCCCACCACCGATCGCGACCCCGGGCCCGCTCCCGTCGTCGAGCCGGGTGAGCGACCCGGTGCCGAGGCGGCGACCGGCTGGCTGCGGAGCCTCGTGCCGGGCGATCCCCGGGCCGCGGGTTCCGAGCCCGACTACCGCTTCACCCTGGCCAACGAGCGCACCTTCCTCGCCTGGATCCGCACCGCGCTCGCCCTGGCCGCGGGTGGCCTCGGTGCGATCGCGCTGCTGCCAGACCTCGACGGCTCCGAGCCCCTCGGCCTGGGGCTGCTGGCCCTGAGCTTCGTGATGTCGGCCAGCTCCTACCGGCGGTGGGTCCACAACGAACACGCCATGCGCCTGGGCACCCCGCTCTACGCCTCCCGGCTGCCCATGCTCATCGCGGTGGGCACCGCCCTGTTCGCCGTCGCCGGGGCCGTGCTCCTCGTCGTCGACACCCCGTGATCCACCGCCCCCACCTCCATCCGCACCACCGGCGGCGAACGGGTGGGCTGCAGCAGGAGCGCACCGCGCTGGCCTGGGAACGCACCGCCTTCGCCCTCATGGGCGCCGGTCTGGTGCTGGCGCGGTTCACGGCCCTCCACGACCAGGGGGTGCTGGCGGTGGCAGCCCTCGCCGTGGTGGCCCTCGGGGCCGCGCTGCTGGTGTGGGCGGGCAGCCACTACGAGGACCGCCTCGACCTGGTCCACCACGGCCGCGACGTGGTGCACCCCGGCGCGGCCCGCTACGCCGGGCTCCTGGCCGTGCTGGTGAGCGGCCTCTGCCTCACCGCCGGGATCGTGGCGGTGGCCACAGGCAGCGCCTGACGCCGGACCCACCAGACCCACCCGACCCGCGCGTCCGCCCGTCCGTGTCCCGGCCGACCAATGGTTAGGTGTTGACAGAAGTGTCTGGCCCGTCTACGTTTAGGCATGTGCCTAACCGTTCGGCCCCTGGACCCTCCCCCGTGGAGGTGTTCAAGGCACTGTCGGACCCCACCCGCCTGGCGGTGGTCGAGCGGTTGAGCATCGGGCCGGCCTCCGCCACGGAGCTGGCCCGCCCGTTCGAGATGGCCCTGCCGTCGTTCATGCAGCACCTCGGGGTGCTCGAGCGCGCCGGCGTGGTCACCTCGCACAAGACCGGCCGCACCCGCACCTACCAGCTGGCACCAGCGGGGCTGCAGGCGGCCGCCACGTGGCTGTCGACCTTCCGCCCCCACTGGGAGCGGCGCCTCGACCAACTCGACCACCTGCTGCTCGGCGGCACCCCACCCCAACCGGAGACACCATGACCGACCACCAGAACGACGACCCGACGACGCCCTTCATCCCCGACGCCGACCTCGATCTGGTGCTGGAGCGCACCGTTCCCGTGTCGCCCGAGCGCGTGTGGGCGGCGTGGACCCAGCCCGAACTGCTCATGCAGTGGTTCACCCCGGCCCCGTGGAAGACGGTGGCCTGCGAGCTGGACCTCCGCCCCGGGGGCCGCTGCGCCACCACCATGGAGTCGCCCGAGGGCGAGCAGCACCCCAACGTCGGCTGCTACCTCCAGGTGGAGCCCGAGCGACTCCTGGTGTTCACCAGCGCCATGGTCGACGGCTTCCGCCCGGTCGTGGCCAGCGGCGAACCCGGCGACTTCCCGTTCACGGCCCGCATCGAGCTCACCCCCACCGACGACGGCGGTACGCGCTACCGCGCCGTGGCCATGCACGCCGACAGCAGTGGTCGCCAGACCCACGAGGAGATGGGGTTCCACGACGGTTGGGGCGCCGCCCTCGACCAGCTGGTGGCCCTCATGAGCTGACGCTCAGGTGCCCATCTCGACGAGGCGGACCGCCACCAGGCGGGCCACCAGGGCGGCCGGGAGGGGGTGGTCCGGAGTGAACTGCAGGGTGCCCTTGGTGGTGGCCCACGGTTCGGCCTCGGCCCCCACCGCGGCGATCACGGTGCCGCTGTGGGGGAAGTAGCTCAGGTGGCGCTTGAAGGCCGCGAAGCCGGCCACCACCTTGGCCCCGACCCGGAAGGCGGGCATGCCGTAGGAGATCACCTGCTCTGCATCGGGCACCGCCCGGAGGATCTCCGTACGGAGCGCCTCGAGCGCGGCCCGGAAGGCGGGATCCGCCACGTCGTGCAGGTAGGCGTCGACCTCCGCGGTGCTCACCCCGGCACGGTACCGGCCGCGGCCCCCGGCGGCCGGTGGCGTTCGACGTGGTGGGCGGGCTGGGCTAGGACCTGCGTCACCACCCCACCCGCGAGGAGCCAACGTGGACCCGATCGAAGCCGCCGCCGCATCCGGAGACGCCATCTCCGGTCTCGCCAGCCACTTCATGCTCGACATGGCCACCTACGCCCGCGGTGGCGAGCTGGGTTACGAGGGCCTCGACTTCTACATCGCCGGTCGCGGTGGCGTGCTCGGTGACGTGCCCGCCGGGGTGGTGGCGGCCGCCCTCGTGTTCTTCGAGCCCGCCACGGTGACCGCGGCCTGGGAGCGCACGGCCGGCTTGCTGCCCCGGCTCGAGGCCGGGGCGGAGTTCGCCGCCATCGGCCACCGCTGGGCCGAAGCCACGCTCCCCGACGACCTCGACCTCGCCCGTCTCGCCGAACTGGCCGGCAAGCTGGTCGCCGGCGCGTCGCCCGCCGGCGCCCCGCTGTTCGCCGGGTGGCGAGCCCTGCCCGAACCCGACGCCGACCGGCCCAAGGCACTGGCCCTGCACCGGATGAACGCCCTGCGCGAACTGCGCGGCGCCCTCCACGGCGCGGCCGTGCTCGCCCAGGGCATCGACCTCCACGCCGCCGTGGCGTTCCGCTCTCCGGTGATGACGGGCATCTTCGGCTGGGCCGAGCCCCACCCCGACGGGGCCGCGGTGAAGGAACGGTGGAAAGAGGCCCAGGCCGGCACCGAGCGTGCCATGGCCCCCACCTTCGAGGCGCTCAGCGCCGCCGATCGGGCCGAGTTCGTGACCCTCGCCAACGCCGCCCAGGCCGCGGTCACCGGCGGCTGAACACACCGGCCACCGTGGGTCCCGGCCGGACCACACCGGGCCGACCGGGACCGAACCGTGGATCAGGGAGCGCGGAACCCCAGGGCGTTGTCGCCCTTGGTGAGGGTGAGCACCTTGCCGTCGATGGCCACCTCGACGGTGCCGTCGAGCACGGCCAGCACGGCCGCTTCGACGGTGCCCGCCTCGCCCTCGCACGCCATCATCGTGAGCCGGAGCGGCTCCAGCTCCAGCGTGTCCTCACCGATCACGGCCGTGCCGCCGCCCGTGTTGCACCCGCTGAACAGCGTGAGGGTGCCGTCCTCGGCGATCTCGAGAGTGGGCGGATCCACGTCGGCCGGCAGGCTCGACGCCGCCTCGTTGCTGATCAGGGTGTCCAGCGTCCAGGCCGTGCCGGTGAGGGGCGTGTCGGTCTCCTCCTCGAGCTCGATGAGGACCCCGTCGTCCGAGAGGGAGAGCATGCCGCCCTCGAGCTCGGCCGCCATGCCCGCGGTGAGGGCCTCGGCCACCCACGCGTCCTGGGTCATGAGGTCGTCCTCGCACGCCATCATGGTGGCCGCCGGCGTGTCGGCCCAGGCCAGGGTGCCGGCGTCGATGCCGTAGCCGCCGGTCATGGTGTTGCAGCCGGCGTGGGCGGTCAGCAGGTCGCCCTCGAACGACAGCCGCAGCACGGAGTCGGCCACCAGCTCGTGGCCCTCCACCGACGTGGACAGGAAGGTGCGGCCGTCGAGGTCGTCGGCGGTGGGCGCCGCGGCACCCGCGCCGCCCGTGGTGTCGGGCGCGCCGGCCGCGGTGGTGGTGGTGCTGCCGTCGCCGGACGACACGTCGTCGGAGTCGTCGCCGCAACCGGCGAGGGTCAACGCCCCCACGAGCACCAGGGCGCCCAGGGCGCGACCCCTGCCGGGCCGCCCGGTGCGCTCCCGGCCGGACTCGTGGACGGTGGTGCGCTGGCTCATTAGGCCTCCCGGGGCTGGTCGATCGATGCCGGAACCTATCGGCTGAACGATGTCAGCCGGGGTCAGGGCCACCCCGGCCCACCACCTCGACCACCTCGCCCTCGGGCACGTACCCCGAACCCACCGTGAGCTCCAGGCGCGGCACGAGGCCGGCCACCCGACGCAGCACCCCTGGCGGATCGTCCCGGTACCGCTCGTGGATCACGGCGTTCGCCACCGTCGACACACGAAGATCGAGCCCAGGAAGAACAGGTAGCTCAACACGGGGAGGGTGATGCCGAAGGTCCCGTAGGTGGCG
>DAIMFV010000036.1:0-13896 GCA_036724365.1 Acidimicrobiales bacterium
GTGGCCGGCGGTGCCCACCGGGAGCTGGTGGGGCCGGTGGTGGCCTACGGGGCCGTCATCTCGGCCATGGTGGTGGCGGCGTTCGGAACCGGGGCTCCGTGGGCGATCGGCGGGGCCGTGCTCTTCTACGTCTCGGACGCCCCCCTGGCGTGGACCCGCTTCCTGGAGCCCCGCCGGTTCGGCCCGTTGGCGGTGATGGTCACGTACCACCTGGCCCAGGCCGGGCTGGTGGGGTGGCTGGTGACCGGCTGACCGTCAGCGGGCCCGTCGGCGCACGGCGGCCACCACCCGGTTCCGTCCGGTGGCCTTGGCCTGGTACATGGCGGCGTCGGCCGCGGCCACCACGGTGGCGGCCGTGTCCGTGTCGAGCAGGACGGCGACCCCGGCCGAGAACGTCTGGCCGCCGGGGGTGTGGAGCTGCATGCGCTCCACCACGGTGACGGCCTCGTTCAGGTCGGTGCCGGGGAACACCACCACGAACTCCTCACCGCCCCAGCGGGCCAGGATGTCGGGGCCCCGCAACCCTTCGGACCAGGCGGCGGCCGCCTCCCGCAGGAGGTCGTCGCCGGCCAGGTGGCCGTGGTGGTCGTTGTACTGCTTGAAGTGGTCGAGGTCGATCACCGCCACCGACAGGGCCCGGCGCAACCGCCGGGCCGAGGTGATCTCGTGGGCGATCAGCTCGTCCCAGGCCCGACGGTTCGGGAGGGCGGTGAGGTCGTCGCGGTGCGCCTGGTCGTCGAGCACCTCGATGAGGTCGACGCGCTCGAGGGCCCGGCCGGCGTCGATCCCCAGCAGGGCCATGGCGGTCTGGTCGAACGGGGTGGGTCGCCGGGGGTGGCGGTGCCAGTGGGCCTCGGCCATGCCCACCGGAGCCCGGTACGGTCCGATCGGCACCAGGAGCCGGGCGACCACACCGGGCGGCCAGGCCGGAGTGGGCAGGTCCAGCCCGGCCGGCCGGCGTTCGAACAGCACCTCGCCGTCGCGCAGGGCGGGCTCGAGGGTGCGTTCGGGGCCGGACGCGTCGTGGTCGTCGCCGGCGGTGGTCCGGAGCATGGAGGCTCCGGGTTCGGACCCGCGCTCCACGACTGCGGTGGGCAGGAGGCGGCTGTCACCCGGTGCCCGGGTCTGGTACAGCACCACCGAGTCGGCGTGGGTGAGCGTGCGGATCCCCGCACCGAGGACCCCGACGGGGTCGTCGGTGGTGTGCAGCAGCCGGGACACGGCCACCACGGTCTGCATGGTCCGGTCGTGGGAGCGGACGGTGGCGATGAGCGTGCGCAGCACGACGCCGAGGGCCGCGGCCACCGCGAGCAGGAGCACGGTGCGGGGCACCTCCTCCCGCACCGGGTAGCCGTCGAACACCAGCACCGGGATGGCCAGCGCCGCGAGCATCTGGGCGAAGGCCAGCGCCAGATCGATGCGCCGGCCGTAGACGGCCTGCCAGATGATGGGCAGGAGCAGCAGCACCCCGAACCCGGTCGTACCCTCGGCGTCGACCTCGCGCAGCAGCACGATGCCCAGGCAGAAGGTGATCGCCGGCACGTGCCGCCACAGCGGGTGGAGGCGGTCCCAGGGCATGAGCACGATCTGGAAGCCCGAGAGCACCAGGAGACCGGCGGCGCTCCACAGCCACGCGACCCGGTCCACGTCGGTGTCGGGCACGGTGGCCAGGGCCACCGCCAGCAGGCACAGCAGGATGAACGGCACGAGCAGGCGAAAGCGCGACCTCCGGGACGCGGCGGCCCACGACACGGCGCCGGGCAGGTCTGTCGGACCGATCACCTCCAGTGACCGGACACCCCCCGTGTCTGCGGCGGCCCGACCCGGACCTGCGGTGCTCATGAGCTCGCCGAACGTCTCCCTCCGACCCCTGGTTCCCAAGTCTGGTCGAAACAGCGGGTCCCGAGGGAGCCGGGTGCAACCCAACGCCAGGTCCCGGCGGCGGCCCGTCGGGTGTGGTCGGTCCAGCGTATGCAGTCCCGGTCGGCCACGCGGTGGACCACCTGGCGCACACCGCCCTCGGTGACCACGTAGCCGGCCCACACCCCCGGGTAGTCCTTGGTGGACCCGACCTGGGTGGCGACCACCCCCCGGTGGGTCCACCGGCGGTGACGGTGGGTGTGCCCGCTGGAGACGAGGGTGCGGGTTCCCGTGGCGGCCAGGCGCTCGAGGAACCGCGCCGATTCGAGCCGTCCCACGCCCACCGGCCAGACCTCGCGAACCGGGTACTGCTGCAGCTGGTGGTGGAGGAACACCAGCGCCACGGAGTCGGGAGCGGTGTCGGCCACGGCGTCGAGCACCAGGTCGGCCACGCCCTCGATGCGACCGTGGTTGTGGCCACCGGTGGTGGAGTCGACGAGCACGAGGCGGTGGCCCGGGCGGTCCACCACCTGGACCGGGCTGGCCATGGCGAACCCGAAGGCCAGCGCCGCGTCCTCCGGCGACAACCCGGCGCGGAAGGCCCGGTCGTGGTTGCCCGGCAGACCGAAGACGGGGACCGCCGACCGGTGTACGAGGTCGGCGTAGCTGCGCCACTGGTCGACCTGACCGTTGTTGGTGAGGTCGCCCTTGGCCACGACCGTGTGGGCGCCCCAGGCCGTGGCCTCGGCGAGGGCGGCGTCGGTGCAGCGGAGCGGGTGGGGGACCGCCGGGGCCGGCCGTTCCACGATGGTGTGCCGGTGGCCGAAGGACCGGGCCCCGAGGTGGAGATCGCCGATGGTGGCCACCCGGCCCAGTTCCTCGCCGGGCAGGCGGGGAGGCGTGCGGGTGCGGAGGATCTCGGCGGCGCCCACCGCGGAGCCCGAGACGGCGATCTCCACCACGCGGCCGGGCGGCAGGTGGTGGAGCACCACGGCCCCGGCGGGGTGGCCGGGCCCGATCGGCACGGTGGCCGCCGGCGCGCCCGCGGGCGCGAGTCGGAGCTCGCCCGGACGAAGGCCCCGCCACACCACCTGGGCCGAGGTGTCCTCCACCGCGAAGATCGAGAGGCGGGGCGCCGCCGACCTCACGTGAGGAAGCGCTCCAGCTCGCCGGGGGCGCGATCAGCCAGGGCCACGCTCACCCACATCCGCTCGAGGTGCTGACGGACGACCAGTTCGCCCTGGGCGAGCGGGTGGGCGGCCAGGAAGGCGGCGATGCGTCGGGCCAGGGTGCGGTCGGTCACCGGGCGGATGCCGTCGATCAGCCGGGGCACGGTGGACGACGGGAACCGGTGGGTGATGTCGTCCCAGTGGTCCTCCACGAAGGTCCACACGGGCTCGTGGGCATGGCGGTTGGCGAGGGCCCGGCGCAGGATGAACAGGCCGTCCTGGGTGCGGACCTCGTCGGTGAGCACCAGCTGGGCCAGGCGCACCACCAGGTCGGGGTCGGCACTGTCGGCCAGCGCGCCCTGGTAGCGGAGGCGGTCCTGGGGGGTGTGGGCGGCGAGGGCCCGGCGGCGGAGGGTGTCCCAGGTGTCGGCGTCGGCGGTGGCCGCCACCACCCGCACCACGGCGTCGGCCAGGTCGGCGCCGATCGCCGGGCCGGTGCCCGGGTCGGTGGCCGGCTCGCCGAGTGCCCCGAACCACTCGGCGGCCCGCTCGATCTGGGCCCGGTCCCGGCCGATCCGGGCGGCGGCCTCGAACAATGCGGCCCGCCGGGCGGTGGTGCGCTCCGGCTCGCCGGGGACGGGCGTGGCGCCGGCCGCGAGCAGGGCCGGCCCCAGCAGACCGCGGGCGAAGGCGGCGAACCGGGGTTGCACCTCGGGGCCGGCCACCCGGTCGAGTCCCCCGAGCACGCCGATGGCGCGCTGCCACACCGACAGGTCGTGGTCGCCGGCGAGGCTCCGCACGACGGTGAGCACCCGCGCCGCCGAACCCCGGCCGGCGAGCAGCAGGGCCCACTCGTCTTCCACCAGGCCATAGCGCTCCAGCGGTGAGAGGTGGGCGGCGGCGTTGGCCGCCACCTGGCGCAGCCCGTCGTCGCTGAGGGCCACCCGGTAGAAACCGTTGCCCTCGTGGTTGCCCACGATCCACTGCGCCGGCCCGTCGAGGGCGACGGTGGCGGGCTCGCCGAGGAGCACCCGGTGCAGCGTGGTGCCCCCGTCGGTGCCGGCTCGCAGCACCACCGGCACCTGTTGGAGCAGCGGGGCCGCCGGGGCGCTCACCCCGCTCTCGGGGTCTGCCGCGAAGCCGAAGCGCTCCTGGTGCAGGGTCACGGTGCCGTCGTCGGTGGCCTCGATGGTGACCACCGGGTGGCCGGCCTGGAAGATCCAGGTGTCCATGAGCCCGCGCACCGGCTCACCGGCGACCTCCTCGATGGCGTCCCAGAGGTCGGTGGTCTCGGTGTTTCCGTAGGCGTGGGCGGCGAGGTAGTGGCGGATGCCGGCCTGGAAGCGGTCCTCGCCGAGGTACTGCTGGAGCATCCGGACGACCGAGGCGCCCTTCTCGTAGGTGAGCACGTCGAACATGCCCTCGGCGTCCTCGGCCGTGACCACCTCGTACTCGATGGGGCGGGTGGTGGTGAGCGAGTCGGTGTCGAAGGCCATCGAGCGGGCCGAGCCGAAGTCGACCCACCGCTCCCAGTCGGGCCGGTAGGCGTCGACGGTGAGCATCTCCATGAAGGTGGCGAAGGCCTCGTTCAACCAGATGCCGTTCCACCAACCCATGGTGACGAGGTCGCCGAACCACATGTGGGCCAGTTCGTGGGCGATCACGTCGGCCACCCGTTGCTGTTCGGCCTGGGTGGCGGCAGAACGGTCGAGCAGCAGGGCCGTCTCCCGGAAGGTGATGCACCCCAGGTTCTCCATGGCCCCGAACGCGAAGTCGGGGATGGCGATCAGGTCGACCTTGTCGCCCGGGTAGGCGATGCCGTACCAGTCGGCGAGGAAGCGCAGGGAGAAGGCGCCCACGTCGGCGGCGAAGTCGGTGAGGTCGGACTTGCCGGGTGGCGCGATCACCCGCAGCGGCACCCCGTCGACGTCGACGGAGCGGGCGACCTCCAACGGACCGACCACGAACGCCACCAGGTAGGTGGACATGAGCATGGTGGTGGCGAAGCGGACGCGGACCCGGCCGTCCGAGAGGGGTTGGCGGTCCACCTCGGCCGCGTTGGAGACGGCGAGCAGGTCGTCGGCGACGTCGAGGGTGATGGCGTAGGTGGCCTTGAAGGCGGGCTCGTCCCAGCAGGGGAAGGCTCGCCGGGCGTGGGTGGACTCGAACTGGGTGCAGGCGAGGGTGCGGGTCTCGCCGTGCTGGTCGGCGAAGGTGGACCGGTAGAAGCCCACGAGCTTGTCGTTGAGCTCGCCCGTGAAGGTGGTGTGCACCACCGCGGGGCCGGGCGCCAGCGGCCGGGCCAGGGCGAACGTGGCCGTCTCGGAGGCCGGGTCCAGGGTGACGGTGGCGTCGATGCGGGTGCCGTCCTGCTCGACCCACGCCTCGTGGACGTCGAGGTCGAGCGCGTGCAGCGTGAGCTCGTGCCGCTCCTGGTGCACGGTGACGTGCGCCGCCGCCGAGCCGGTGAACGAGGCCGAATCCAGGTCTGGGGCGAAGGCCAGGTCGTAGTGGGAGGGCACGACCGAGGTGGGCAGCCGGTGGGCGTGGCGTTCGTCGGCGGTGGTCACGGGGGCTCCTGGGGTGGCGGGGGCTCCGAGGCTACCGGCGGTGGAGCGGTAGCATCGCTCGTTCCGTAGGGGTCGGGGCCGTCGCACCGTCCCCGGAGGCCCACCGCCCGACCGTTGAGGCCAGCCCGCTCGTGCCGATACCTGAGACGATGTCCCCCGCCCCCGGAGCTCCGGTTCCCGCGCGCCGTGCCCCCTTGGGGCGACGGCTCGCGGCCCTCGCGGTCTCGGTGGCGGTGGTGGCCGGCGCCACGGTGCTGCCGAGCCCGCCCGGGGTCGATGCCCAGCGCCGGACCGAGCTCACCGACGCCGAGAAGCGCGAGATCCTCGACGACACCCTGGAGCGGGCGCCCCGGGCCCCGGCCTCACCGGACGACCCCTTCCACGTGGTGCACGTGCACGAGCAGGAGCGCGACGAGGCTGCGGTCGACCGGCTGAACGCCGCGCAGTTCCTGGAGGCGGCCAACGTCCAGGCGTTCAACGCCGGTCTGGCCCAGAAGACGGCCCAGCTCGTGTTCGACGAGGCGGAACGACGTCGAACCGAGGCCCAGCGTGAGCTGGCGGTGGAGCGGGACCGGTTGTCCGACCTCACGGTGCGCGCCTTCGTGAGCGGCGGCACGGTCGGGGTCGAGGAGTACCGGGCCTACGTGAGCGGAGACACCACCGACATCGAAGGTGGCCGCCAGCTCATGTTCAGCCACGTGCTGGCCCGCCAGGAGCGGGTGACCGAGCAGGCCTCCCGGGCGTTGGCCAAGGCCCGGGAGGCCTACGACGACGCCCGGTCGGTGCTCACCCTCACCACCGCGTTCGCCACCGACCGGGCGCAGAACGCCGAGCGGATGGGCCTGGTGGCGTTCACCGCCGCGAGCCGTCACGAGACGGCGATCGCCGAGGTGGCGGCAGCCAAGGACCGGCTGCGGGCCGCCGGTCGCCGGGGCTTCGCCCTGGTCCCCGAGACCACCCCGCTCATCGGCATCCCCCGGCTGAGTGCCGAGGACCTGGCCGGGTGGTTCCGCCGCTCCGCCTACCGACCCCGGATCCCCACGCCCGTCGAGGACTTCGCCCGCTGGTTCATCGAGGAGGGGCAGGCCGAGGGCATCCGGGGCGACGTCGCCTTCGCCCAGGCGATCCTGGAGACCGGCGGGTTCGCCAACGACGACAGCGTGTACGCCAACAACTACTCCGGCATCGGTCACTGCGACACGTGCGCCTCGGGCTGGCGGTTCCCGTCTCCCCAGATGGGGGTGCGGGCCCAGATCCAGTTGCTCAAGTCGTACGCCCTGGCGTCGCCCCGCTACGTGAACCCCAAGGTCGACGCCCGCCTCCGTGGCCCGGCCGGTTGCTGTCCCACCTGGATCGACCTGACCACGGTGTGGGCCACCGACCCCACCTACGGCCCCAAGGTGATGCTGATCTACAGCGACATCGTGGCCTACGCCCTCGGTCGGCGGGCAGCCGGCCAGGGGCTCGACGACCCGCGGCCGCCCATCCCGGTCGGTTGACCCCGGCCGGGTCGGTACCCTCGGACCCGTGATCTGGCTGTTCGCGTTGGTGGCCCTGGTGGCCGTGGTGCTGATCGGCCTGGTGGTCGTCGGCGGCGAGACGGCCCGGCTGGCCACGGTGGCCCGCCCGGCGGTGTTCGACCTGGGCGAGGCCGTCGACTTCATCGCCGACCGCCTCCCGGCCGACGCCCAGGCCCGGCTCAGCCACGACGACGTGCGCTGGGTGCTGCTGGCCGACGCCGACCTGCTCGAGGCCTCCACGGCCGGACCGCCCGAGCGCCGCTACCCGTGGAGCCGCCGCCCGTCGCCGGGGCCGGCCGAGGTCCAGTCCGACGCGGTGGTGGAAGACGTCGCCGCGGTGGCGCGGATCCTGGCCCTGGCTGACGGATCGGGCCGCGACCTCGAGGACGAGGACGTGGTCGCGGTGCTCGACGGTCGGCTGGCCTACCTGGAAGCGATCGGCGCGGTCGGTCCCCAGGTCTGAGGATCCTGAGCCGAGCTGAGCCCGGTCGCGGTTCCCCGGCCCCCCCGCCGGTCGCGTAGCGTCGTGGGCATGACGCGCCCCACCCGCTTCGAGCACAACCAGTACGTCGGAGACAAGCGCACCCAGGTCGTCCACGACATCGACCGTTGCGCGGCCGAGACGGTCGACGAGCTGATGGAGGCGGGTACCTACCTGGCGTTCGGCCCCGACACGCTCGTGGAGGCCCGCAACCGCTGCTACAAGCCCCACGCGGCCTGCTGCACCGGCGCCGACCAGGAGTGAACACCGCCACCGTGCAGCCGGGCTGATCGTCGATGGAGATCCGGGTCGCCTCCGGCGGCGAGCACCTCGTGGGCTACCACGCAGACCCGCCCGTGAGCGACGGCGATCCGCCCACCCTGGTGCTGTGCCACGGCTACCCGTCCGGCATGGTCGGTTCCGACGCCCTGGGGCGCTCCTATCCGGCCCTGGCGGACCGCATCGCCAACGAGGGCTGGCGGGTCGTCACGTTCACCTTTCGGGGCTGCGGTGCCTCCAGCGGTGACTTCTCCCTGGGGGGCTGGCTCGCCGACATCCTGGGGGGGGCGGGGCGGGGGCGGGCCGCCCCCCGAAGCGGGGGGCTCGGGGGGGCGGGCTCGGCCGCCGGGGGCGGCCTGGGGGGGGCGGGGGCCGCCCGCCGGCCCGAGATCCGCGGCGTGGCGGTGCTGGGCTCGCCCGCCGACTTCAGCGACTGGGCCACCCACCCCAAGCGGCTGCTCCGCCACGCCCGGGAGGTCGGGGTGATCACCGACCCCGACTTCCCCCCGAACGTCGACGCCTGGACCCGTCAGCTGCGCGAGATCAAGCCCGTCGACGACGCCGCCCGGCTGGGCGGACGGCCCCTGCTCGTGCTCCACGGCTCCGACGACGAGTCGGTCCCGTCGTTCGACGCCCGGGTGATGAGCGACGCCCACGGCAGCGCCGAGCTGCGGATCGTGCCCGGCGCCGCCCACGACCTGCGCCACGACCCGCGGGCCGTCGCCATCCTGCTCGGGTGGCTGGATCGGCAGCGCCACGAGCAGGCTCCCGAGCCTGCGGGCTGACCGCAGCCTCCCGGCCGGGTGGAGGTCGCCCACCGCCCGGGTGTCGACGGCGACCGCGGGGTGCCTGTGCCCCGGGGCCCCCGACCACGTAGAGTTGCCTCTCTTGCCGGAGCCCCATCCGGCCGATGAACCCTGATACGTGCCGCCACCCCCCTGGCGCCATCAGTCCCGGAGGATCCACAACCAGATGACGGTTGCCTACCAGTCAGATTCGTTCGGCGACGAGGCGTGCGACCGCTCCCTGGTCGACGAGCTCCGTGACCTCGGGATGGTCGGCCAGATGTGGACGCTCACCGTGGTGGTGTTCTGCATCGCCCGCGCCGTGGTGGTGTGGCCGGTGCTCCAGAGCCACGACGTGAACCCGTGGTGGTTCCTGCTGATCGACGTCGGCACCGCCCCCTTCTACGGCCTGGGGCAGGCCATGGGCGTGAAGCTCATGCGAGACGAGACCCGGCCCATGCGTTGCGCGATGCCGTGGATCGCCATGTTGTTCGTGTCGTTCGTGGCCCCCTACGCCTACCTGCTGGCCTCCGCCGGCAAGCTCCCCGGCTACGTCGTGGCCGGCGTGGTGGTGTGGATGATGGTGTTCGGCGCCATGGCGGCGTTCCGCATGATGCGTGAGGTCCGCCTGGCTCCGGTCGGCGAACCGGTGGTCGAGCCCGTCATCTGACCGGTCTGATCCGCCAGGTGATCGGCCGGGGCCGACGGCTCCGCGGCGGACCTACAGCGAGAACTCGGACTTCGACTTCTTGGCCGCCTTCTGGGCCTTCTTCCACGCCTGGACCTCGCGGAGCTTCGGCTGGGAGTCGACGTCTGCCGCCGATCGCGGCTGACCATCCGAGAAGGCGCCGGCCGCGGCCTTCCAGCCCCGGGGCTTGACGCCGAAGCGCTTGGCCAGGAGCGCCACGAAGATCTGCGACTTCTCCTCGGCGAACCCGGGCAGGCTCGACACCCGCCGGTAGAGCTCGGCGCCCGACTTGGCGGTGGTCCAGATGGCGGCGGTGTCGCCGTCGTACCGCTCGACGATCTCGACGGCGATGCCGTGCGCCCGTCGGGCCATCGCCGCCGGGTACCGGTGGACGGCCGGCTTGGCGCAGAAGACCTCGACCAGCTCCTCGGGGTCCATCGCGGCGATCCCGGCCGGCGACCACCGGTCGCCCAGCCGCTCCTTGATCGTGGCCGGTGACCGGAACGCCCAGGTCATCGGCACCTGTTGGTCGAGCAGCATCCCGAACAGCAGGGCCAGCGGGTCCATCGCGAGGAGTGCGTTGGCGTCCTCATCGAACGTGATCGGAAACGAGACGTCGACGGCGGTCATGGGGCCAGGCTAGGCAGAAGAGCTGGGACGGTCAGCCGTGCCAGGGCACCGGGGCCCCCGCATCGATGCCGTGGTGGCGGATCGCGTCGGCCACCACCTCGGGGGCGAGGGCACCGTCGCCGGCCAGCTCCGCGAGCACGGCCACCACCACGTGGGCGGCGTCGGTCTCGAAGTAGCGCCGCAGGGCCTCCCGGGTGTCGGACCGTCCGAAGCCGTCGGTGCCGAGCGACGTGAACCGACGCCCGGCCGGAACCCAGCGGGCGATCTGGTCGGGCACGGCCCGCATGAAGTCGGTGACCGCCACCACGGGTCCGGTCGAGGTGGCGAGCAGGTCGGTGACCCGGGCCGAGCGCGGGGTCTCACCGGGGTGCAGGCGGTTCCAGCGCTCCGCCTCCATGGCCTCCTCGCGCAGCCGCTTGTAGGAGGTGGCGCTCCAGAGCTCGGCCGCCACCCCCCAGCGCTCGGCCAGCTCGGCCTGGGCCAGGCGGGCTGCGCCCTGGGCGCTGCCCGAGAACAGGATCGTGGCCCGGGGGGCACCGGCCAGGGCCGGAGCCTCGGCCCAGCGGTACAGGCCCTCCACGATGCCCTCGGCCGAGCCCGGCGGCATGGGCGGCTGGACGTCGTTCTCGTTGTAGAGGGTGAGGTAGTAGAAGACGTCGTGCGGGTCGGAGCCGTACATGTGCTCGATGCCGTGGCGCACGATCTCGGCGGTCTCGTAGGCGAACGCCGGGTCGTAGGCCAGGCAGGTGGGCACGGTGGAGGCCAGCACCAGGCTGTGGCCGTCCTGGTGCTGGAGGCCCTCGCCGAGCAGGGTGGTGCGCCCCGCGGTGGCGCCCAGCAGGAACCCCCGGGCCCGGGCGTCGGCGGCCGACCAGATCAGGTCGCCCACCCGCTGGAACCCGAACATCGAGTAGAAGGTGAAGAACGGCACCATGGGCACGCCGCGGGTGGCGTACGACGTGGCGGCGGCGATCCACGAGGCCGTTGCCCCGGCTTCGGTGATGCCTTCCTCCAGCAGCTGACCGCTGGTGGACTCCTGGTAGGAGAGGAGCAGGTCGTGGTCGACGGGCTCGTACTTCTGGCCGTGGGCGGCGTAGATGCCGAACTCGCGGAACAGCGAGTCCATGCCGAAGGTGCGGGCCTCGTCGGGGATGATCGGCACCACCCGGCTCCCGAAGTCGGGGTCGCGGGCCAGCGTGCGCAGCAGGCGGGTGAACGCGGGGGTGGTCGATGCGGCCTGTGCCCCTGATCCGGCCCGGAACTGCTCGAACACGCTGGCGGCGGGCAGGGTCAACGGGCGGGGGGCGCGAACCTCACGGCGCGGGAGCGACCCGCCGAGGGCCCGGCGTCGGGCCAGGAGGTAGTCCTGGGCGGGCGACCCCTCCGGCGGCCGGAAGTACGGCGGCTCGGCCCCGTCGGCCAGTGCGTCCTCGGGGATCTCGGACTCGAGCCGCAACCGGGTGCGCAGCTGGCGGAGCTGCTCGTTGGTCATCTTCTTGACCTGGTGGGTGGCGTTGCGGGCCTCCACCTCGGCACCCAGGGTCCACCCCTTGATGGTCTTGGCCAGGATGACGGTGGGGCGCCCCTTGGTCTCGGTGGCCTCCTTGTAGGCGGCGTAGACCTTGGCGTAGTCGTGGCCGCCGCGGGGCAGCCAGCGCAGCTCGTCGTCGGAGAGGTGGTCGACCAGGGCCCGCAGGCGGGGGTCGGGGCCGAAGAAGTGCTCGCGGATGTAGGCGCCGTCGGCCACGGCGTAGCGCTGGAACTCGCCGTCGACGGTGCTGTTCATCTTGTCGAGCAGCACGCCGTCGACATCCCGGGCGAGGAGGTCGTCCCACGCCGAGCCCCAGATGACCTTGATCACGTTCCAGCCCGCCCCGCGGAACACCCCCTCCAGCTCCTGGATGATCTTGCCGTTGCCGCGCACCGGCCCGTCGAGGCGCTGCAGGTTGCAGTTGACGACCCAGGTGAGGTTGTCGAGGCCCTCCCGGCCGGCGAGGGAGATGGCCCCCAGGCTCTCGGGCTCGTCGCACTCGCCGTCGCCCAGGTAGCACCAGACCCGGGAGCCGCTGGTGTCGTCGAGCTGGCGGTGGTGCAGGTAGCGGTTGAAGCGGGCCTGGTAGAGCGAGTTGATGGGACCGAGGCCCATGGACACCGTGGGGTACTCCCAGAAGTCGGGCATCAGCCGCGGGTGCGGGTAGCTCGACAGGCCCCGGCCCGGCGTGCCGTCGCCGGTGTCGACCTCCCGCCGGAAGCGGTCCAGGTCGGCCTCCTCGAGCCGGCCCTCCAGGTACGCCCGGGCGTAGATGCCCGGAGCGGCGTGGCCCTGGATGTACACCGCGTCGCCCGCGGTGCCGTCGTCCTTGCCCCGGAAGAACCAGTTGAACCCCACGTCGAAGAGCCCGGCGGACGAGGCGAACGTGGCCAGGTGGCCCCCGATGCCGTCGGCCCGATGGTTGGCCTTCACCACCATCACGGCCGCGTTCCAGCGGATGTAGGCCCGGACCCGCCGCTCCAGCTCCATGTCGCCGGGGAACCAGTGCTCGCGCTCCTGGTCACCCAGCGGGATGGTGTTCACGTACGGCGTGTGGAGCGGACCCGCCAGGTCGAGGCCCAGCTCCTGACCGCGGGCCAGCACCCGTTGCACCAGGTACTCCGCCCGGGCGTCGCCCCGCCGGGCGTGCACGGCGTCGAGCGAGTCGATCCACTCCCGCGTCTCGGCGGGGTCGATGTCGGGGAGCTGCTCGTAGAACTCGTCGGGCGCCTGCATGCAGCCATGGTGCCCGCTTCCCCGGTGGAACGCACCCGGCTGGGGGACAGGGTTCCCACCGGTCGGCACACCGGACCACGACACCGGTCGGGCGCGTGCGGTCCGGTGGGCGGGTCGCGGTCTGGCATCGTGTCCCGGATGTCTCTCGACGCGCCCCCGCCTCGCTCCGACCACCCTGGGCCGCTGCGGGTGTACACCGACGGGGCCTGCAGCGGGAACCCCGGTCCCGGGGGCTGGGCCTGGGCGTCGTCGGCCGATCACCACGCCAGCGGCGGCGAGGCCGACACCACCAACAACCGCATGGAGCTCACCGCGGTGCTCCGCGCCATCCAGGAGAACCCCGGGCCGCTCGTGGTGGTGATGGACTCCACCTACGTGAAGAGCGGCCTGGAGTCGTGGTCCAAGGGCTGGGTCCGCAACGGGTGGCGCACCAAGGCCGGCGAACCGGTCAAGAACCGCGACATCTGGCAGGACCTGCTGGCCGTTATCGCCGAACGGCCCACCGGCGAGGTGCGCTTCGAGTGGGTGAAGGGCCACTCGGGCGACGTGATGAACGACCTGGTCGACGGTCTCGCCGTGATCCAGCGAGACGCCCACCGTGCGGGTGGCGGGGCGTCGGGCGGGGCGTCGGCGGGCGGTGGGCCCGGCTCGGGTTCGGGTACCCGTTCGGGGTCGGGCGGGCGGCTGGCCGACCTCCCCGTGGACGAGCAACGGGCCGAGCGCCGCCGACGGGACCCGCGCATCCCTGGCGGGTACCTGCTGGCCGTGTTCGGCCACACGCCCGACCGCCTGGGAGGCTGGGACCCCAACCCGGTGGCCGACCGGGTGCGAGACGAGCTGGCCGAGGTGTTCGACGCCCTGGCCCGCATCCACCCCGACCTGGTGGTGCTCACCGGCACCCGGCCCGGGGCCGAGCTGCTGGCCGCCGAGGCCGCCCGGCGGGTGGAGGTGCCCTACGCCGCCGTGGTCGGGTTCCCGGGGATAGACCGCAACCTGTCGGCGGCGGCCCGGGTGCGGGGGGCCGAGGCGCTTGACCTGGCCGCCGAGGTGGTGCGGCTGGAGAAGAAGGAACCGGCCGACGTCGACCAGTTCCGCCGGGCCATGATCCGCCGCGACGCCTGGATCGTCGCCGCCCCCGACGAGGCGG
>DAIMFV010000036.1:13947-15377 GCA_036724365.1 Acidimicrobiales bacterium
ACGACGACCGCCTCGCCCGCCTCCACGCCGACCTCGACCGCAAGCTCGGCGCCGGCCTCACCGTCCTCCACCCACCCCCACCCGCCTGACCCCCGCCCCGCAGGCGCGACGGCCCGATGGCCGGGATCGTGTGTGCACCCGGGTCGTGTGTGCACCGGGGTGGCTGGTGGCGACCGCTGTGCACAAACGACGGCGTCCGGCGCCGGCCCACCAGATCGCGTGTGCACCAGGGTGGCTGGTGGCGACGATGGTGCACTGGCGTCCCGGCGCGCCTGCCGGCCAGGTCGTGTGTGCATGCGGGGTGCTCGTGGCGACCCGGGTGCACGGGCGACGGGGCCCGGCGCCGGTGCGGGGGTCGTGTGTGCACACGGGGTGCTGGTGGCGACCGTGGTGCACCGGCGTCCGGGCCCCGGCGCCGGTGCGGGGGTCGTGTGTGCACCGGGGTCGCTGGTGGCGACGCCGGTGCACCGACGATGGTGGGCGGCGGTCGTCGTCACGGTCGTTTGTGCATTGAGGCGGCCCGCAGCGACGCTGGTGCACCGACGATTTTGGGCGGGCGGGCGGGTGGGGTGGGGGGTGCCGGGTAGCGTCGGGGCATGCGCGTGGGCGTGGACACCGGGGGGACGTTCACCGACGTGGTCACCGACGGCGGGCGCATCGCCAAGGTGCCGTCGACCCCCGCAGACCCGGGTGAGGCGGTGCGGTCCGGGGTGGCGGCGGTGAGCGCGGAAGGGTCCTCCCGCCCGGCCACGTTGGCCCACGGGACCACGGTGGCCACCAACGCCGTGCTGGAGCGGCGGGGGGCGGTGGTGACCCTGGTGACCAACGAGGGGTTCGCCGACCTGGTGGAGATCGCCCGCCAGGACCGGCCGTCGCTCTACGACCACTGGGCCGACCGGCCCGAGCCGCTGGTGGACGGGGCCCACCGCGTCGAGGTGGCGGGCCGGCTGGGCCCCGACGGTGCCGAACTGGAACCCCTCGACCCGGCCTCGATCGGCCCGCTGCCGACTGACACCGAGGCGGTGGCGGTGTGCCTGCTCCACAGCGACCTGGACCCCGCCCACGAACGGGCGGTGGCCGCCGAGCTGGAACGGCGGGGGTTCGACGTGTCGGCGTCGTGCGACGTGTCGCCCCAGTTCCGCGAGTACGAGCGCACGGTCACCACGGTGGCCAACGCCTACCTCCGGCCCACCTGCCGCACGTACCTGGAGGGGCTGGCCGGGGTGGCCGACGACGTGCTGGTGATGACGTCGGCCGGCGGCCTGGCCACCCTCGACGAGGGGGCGCGGATCCCGGCTGCGCTGCTGCTGAGCGGCCCAGCCGGCGGGGTGCGGGCCGCGGCCGCCTCGGCGGTGGCCAGCGGCTGGCCCGATGCCGTCACCTTCGACATGGGCGGTACGAGCACCGACGTGTGCCTGGTGCAGGGCGGC
>DAIMFV010000036.1:15387-21252 GCA_036724365.1 Acidimicrobiales bacterium
GAACGTGCCCGGCGCCGGCGGGGGAGCGGTCGGTGGCCGGGCTGCCGATCCGCATGCCGTCGCTCGACGTGCACACCATCGGCGCCGGGGGCGGCTCGATCGCGGCAGTCGACGCCGGCGGGGCCCTCACGGTGGGACCTCGCAGTGCCGGCGCCGTGCCGGGCCCCGCCTGCTACGGGCTCGGGGGCAGGGCGCCCACCGTCACCGACGCCAACCTGGTGGCCGGCCGGCTGCCCGATGCCGTGGAACTGCCCGGCATCGGCCGGCTGGACCACGACGCCGCGGCGCGGGCCCTGGCCGGGGTCGGCGTGAGCGCGCTCGATGTGCTCGCCGTGGTCGACGCCAACATGGAGGAGGCGGTGCGGGCCGTGTCGGTGGCCCGGGGGGTGGATCCCGCCGGTCTGGCGCTGGTGGCCTTCGGTGGGGCCGGTCCCCTGCACGCCTGCGCGGTGGCCGACGCCCTGGGCATGCCCGCGGTGGTCGTACCGGCCCGGGCCGGGGTGCTGTCCGCGGTCGGCTGCCTCGCTGCGCCCCGTCAGCACGACGTGGTGCGCACCTGGCCGGGACGCACCGACCTCACCGGGCTCCACGAGGCGCTGGCCGAACTGGCCGCCGAAGCGGTGTCCGTGGTGCCGGGGGCCGAGGTGGTCACCGCGGTGGAGTGCCGCTACGAGGGCCAGGCCCACGAGATCCGGGTGGCCACCGTCCACGACTTCGCCGAGGCCCATCGCCGCCGCAACGGCTACGCCCGCCCGGGTGCGCCGGTGGAGGTGGTGGCCATCCGGGCCACGGCCCGCCTCGCCGCCCCGCTGGATCCCACCGACCTGCCGCCGGTCGACCGGTCGGCAGTGCTGGGCCCCGCGGTGGTGGCGGAGCCCGATTGCACCGTGTGGGTGCCGCCGGGCTGGCGGGCCGACCCCCACCCGGTGAGCGGCGCCCTGGTGCTCACCCGGGTCGTGGCCGAGGAAGCGAACCCGTGACCCCGGCCGAACTGGCCGTGCTGATCGCCCGGCTCACCGGCATCGCCCACGAGATGGGGGGGGTGCTGCGGCGGGGGGCGTTCAGCCCCAACATCAAGGAGCGGGCCGACTGCTCGGCGGCCCTGTTCACCGCCGACGGCACCCTGCTGGTGCAGGCCGAGCACATCCCGGTGCACCTCGGGTCCATGCCGGCCTCGGTGGCCGCGGCCATCGAGGCGCTGGGGGCCGACGTGGGTCCCGGCGACGAGATCATCCTCAACGACCCGTTCGCCGGGGGCACCCACCTCAACGACGTGACCCTGGTGGCCCCGGCCTTCGTGACACCGCCCGGCGGCGGAGCGGGCCGGGACGCTGCGCCTGTCCTGGTGGGGGGGGTGCCAACCGGGCCCCCCCACCCCGCCCGGGGGGGGTCTCCCCCCGGTTCCATCCCCGCCGCCCCCCCCGAGATCCACCAGGAGGGCCTGCGCCTCCCGCCGGTTCGCCTCACCGCCGAGGTGGCGGCCGTGCTGGTGGCGGCGTCGCGCACCCCGGTGGAGCGCGCCGGCGACCTCGACGCCCAGGTGGGGGCCAACCGCCTGGGTGTGGAGCGCTTCGCCGCCCTGGCCGCGTCCTGGCTCGAGCCCGCCGACGGCACCCGTGGACCGGGTGACCTGGATGACCTGGATGACCTGGATGACCTGGATGACCTGGGCGGCGTGCGCGCCGGGGTCGCGGCGGTGCAGCGTCGGCTGGACGCGGTGGTGGCCTACGGCGATCGGCGGATGCGGGCGGCCCTCGCCGCCCTGCCGTCGGGATCGTGGGTCTTCGAGGACGTGCTCGACAGCTTCGGACCGGCCCCGCACCAGCAGGAGCCCACCACCATCCGCCTGGCGGTGACGGTGGAGGGGGAGGTGATCACGTTCGACTTCACCGGCACCGACCCGCAGCGTGCCGGCAACGTCAACGCGGTGGAGGCGGTCACCGTGAGCGCGGTGTCGTGGGCCCTGCGGTCGGTGCTGGACCCCACGCTCCCGGCCAACGGCGGCGCCCTGCGCCCGGTGCGAGTCGTGGCCCCGGCGGGCACGGTGGTGGCCGCCTCCTTCCCGGCCGCCGTGGGTGCGGGCAACGTGGAGGTGTCGCAACGGGTGGCCGACGTCTGCCTGGGCGCCCTGGCCCAGGTGCTGCCCCACCGGGTGCCTGCCGCGTCGCAGGGCACCATGAACAACCTGTTGATCGGCGGCGACGGCTGGGTGAGCTACGAGACCATCGCCGGCGGCCAGGGTGGCCGCCCGCCCCGCACTGCGGGCGCCGCCCCGGTCCCCGGCCAGTCCGGCATCCACACCAACATGACCAACACAGATCAAATTGACCCCCGTTTGGCCGCAGGGGTGCCCGGCCAGTCGGGAATTCACACCGCGATGACAAACACGCGGAACACACCCATCGAGGCGCTCGAGCGGGCGTTCCCGCTGCGGGTACTGCGCCAGCGGCTCCGCAGGGGGAGCGGCGGCGCTGGGTCGGCGCCGGGTGGCGAGGGGATCGAGCGCGATCTCCAGGTGCTCGTCGACGCGACTGTTTCGCTGATCACGGAGCGTCGGGTGTCGCAGCCGTGGGGGCTGGCAGGGGGCGAGCCGGGCGCGGTGGGGGAGAACTGGCTGCTTCCGGGCGGCAACGAGAGTCGAGCGGAGCGGCTACCCGACAAGTGCACGATCCAGCTGAAGGCCGGCGACGTCCTGCGGATGCTGACTCCAGGCGGGGGAGGTTGGGGGCGTCGTCGGCAGCTCTGACGCTCGGCCGGTCGACTTTCTGCCTATTCGGACGATCGCTACTCCGAATCTGTCACACCGCCGACGTACCCTCTTGACGGAGGTGGCGGATCGACATGCGGCTACTGAAGGTCAAGCTCGAAGGAATCCGAAGGTTCGAGAACGCAGACGCGCTTCTTGTCGCCGACCGGTTGGTTGCGATAGTCGGACCGAACGAAGCGGGCAAGACCTCTCTTCTCCGAGCTCTTGAGCAGATCGATCGAATCGATGATCCGATCCCAGCAGCGATGGCGACTCGCCAGTGCAACGTCACCCCGACGATCAGGGCTCTGTTCGAGCTCGATGCGGCAGACCGCGAGGCCATCGCTCACATTCCTGACTCGCAGGATGTATCGCGGTGTTGGGTTGTACGGACGACGTCTGGAACGAAATGGCGGTTGGAGCGCGCACCCGAGCGGGATCGTGTCCCGAGGAAGTCCTTGTCGGACGTGCTCGCCTCACTGGAGGGAGATGCTTCCGTCGACCGCGCATGGGAGGACGACGAGCATCCGCTGTCTTCCGAGGATTGGAACGCGGTCGATGAACTCTCGGAGTTCGCTGGGGAATCGATGTCAGATGATCAGCGGCTGGCTGTCCAGCGTCTTGCCGATCAGATCGAGGTGAGAACGACGGTCTGATTTGGCCCCACTTTGGGGGTGTCGCGACGGTCTGAGTTGGCCCCACCTGGCCCTGTTGTCGTTGCCTTGCCTCGGTGTCCGAGGTGAGGGGAAAGCGGTTGTCGAAGGTGGAGCTGTACGAGAAGGTTCGTCTCGCTCGGCGTGACGAGGGGCTGTCGATCCGGGCGTTGGCGGCCCGCTTTGGAGTGCACCGGCGAGATGTCCGTGCGGCGCTGGCGTCGCCGGAGCCCGCACCCCGCAAGGTCCCGGTGCGTTCTGCCCCGTTGACGGGGGCGTGGCACGCCTGGATCCGTGAGGTGTTGGTCGCGGACCGCGACGCGCCGCCCAAGCAGCGCCACACGGCGAAGCGGATCCGTGACCGCCTGGCCGAGGAGAAGGGCGTGTTGATCTCGGAGTCCCAGTGCCGGACGGTGGTGGCCAAGATCCGCGTGGAGATCGCCACCGAGGTCGGCACCCCGGCGAAGGTGTTCGTCCCTCAGACCCGACTGCCGGGTGCTGAGGCCGAGGTCGACTGGGGCAAGTTCGACGCGGTGATAGGCGGCGAGACCGTCACGTTGCACCTGTTCTCGATGTGGCTGGCGTTCTCCACCGCGGCGTTCCACCGGGCCTATGTGAACGAGGCCCAGGAGTCCTTCACTGACGCGCACGTGCGGGCGTTCGAACGCTTCGACGGGGTCCCTCGCCTGGTCCGCTACGACAACTTGAAGACCGCAGCGACGAAGATCTTGAAGGGCCGGGACCGCACCGAGAACGAACGGTTCATCGCGCTGCGCTCGCATTACGGGTTCGAGTCGTTCTTCTGCGAGCCGGGCATCGCCGGGGCCCATGAGAAGGGCGGCGTCGAGGGCGACATCGGCCGGTTCCGCCGCAACCACCTGACCCCGGTCCCCGCGTTCGCCACGCTCGCTGATCTCAACGCCCACCTCGAGGCATGCGACACCGCTGATGGGCAACGCTGGGTGACCGGGCGAGGGCCAGGGTCTGGGGACCGAGTGCACAGCCTCGCCGCGCTCGAGCGTCCGGCGTTGTGGGTGCTGCCCGGCGAGCGGTTCGCGGCGGTGACACGACTGTCGGCCCGGGTCGACACCAAGGCCCGGGTGTGTGTGCGCCAGTGCTTCTACTCCGTTCCGGCCCGACTGGTCGGCCAGCGCGTCACCATCGAGCTGGGCGCCGAGACCGTGACGATCGTCGCCGACGCGACGATCGTGGCGTCTCATGCCCGCGGGGTTCACCGGCGCAGCGAGCACCTCGACTTGGACCACTACCTCGAGGTGCTGTGGCGACGCCCCGGAGCGTTCCCATCCGCGACCGCGCTTGGCCAGGCCCGATCGAGTGGCCGGTTCCGACCCGAACACCAACAGTTCTGGGACCTTGCCCGTCGCCGCCACGGCGACACCGCCGGGACCCGCGCCCTGTGCGACGTGTTGCTCTTGCACCGCCACCACGACAACGACCACGTCATCAGCGGGATCCGAGCCGCCCTGTCGATCGACAGCGTCGACGCCGGCGTGGTCGCGGTCGAGACCCGCCGGGCCATCGAGCACCTCGAACCCGAACCGCAGTCCGGGCCGGTCGAGCGGGTCCCAGACCTGTCGATCTACGACCAGCTCCTCACCATCGAACCCACCCAGGAAGACCCAACCCCATGACCAAAGCCACGACCATCACCGACACCGCCACCGCGGTCGACGCCTGCCAGCAGCTCGCGCTCACCGGACTCGCCCCGGTGCTCGGCGACGTGTTCGATGACGCCACCCGACGGCGGATCTCCCACCCGACGTTCCTCGCCGAAGCCCTGCGCATCGAGCTCGACGTCCGTCACGAACGACGACGAGCCCGCCGGGTCCACGAAGCGAAGCTGCCCCGGATCAAGACCCTCGATGACTTCGACCTGGCCGCCAACGAGAACATCACCCCTGCCACGATCGCCCTTCTCCGCGACGGCAGCTTCGTTGCCAACAACGAACCCGTCGTACTGCTCGGCAACTCCGGCACCGGCAAGAGCCACCTCCTCATCGGCACCTGCCTCGCCGCAGCCGAGAACGGACTGCGGGCCCGCTACGTCACCTGCGCCCAGCTCGCCAACGAACTCGCCGAAGCCGCCGACGACCACAAGCTCTCCCGAGTCGTGGCCCGCTACGGCCGCTACGACCTCCTCGCCATCGACGAACTCGGCTACGTCCACCTCGACGCCCACTCCGCCGAGCTGCTCTTCCAGATCCTCACCGAACGAGAAGAACGCGCGTCGGTGGCCATTGCGACCAACGCACCGTTCAGCGAATGGTCCAAGACCTTCACCGACAAGCGCCTCGCCGCCGCCGTCGTCGACCGCATCACCTACCGAGCCCACATCATCCAGACCGGCACCACCAGCTACAGGCTCACCAGCCGCTAAGTTCACCCGCCAGCTGGGGCCAGATCAGACCAGCACCCCGGGGCCAGATCAAGCCGTCGAACTCAGAT
>DAIMFV010000037.1:0-21209 GCA_036724365.1 Acidimicrobiales bacterium
CGAGCCTCAGCTACGCCAGAACGGTCTTCAGCGGGGTCGGACCCGCAAGGGCACCCGGGTGGGGCCGTTGATGCCGATCGGCAGGCTCCACTCGATCGGTTCGCGCACCTCGGGCACCTCCAGCGTGGTGGTGAGGGCCCGGAGGGTCTCCTGCAGCTCGGCCCGGGCCAGCGCCGCGCCCAGGCAGTGGTGCGGCCCGTGGCCGAAGCCCAGGTGCGGGATCCCGACGTTGGCGACGGGGTCGACCCCGAGCGGATCGGGGAACGCGGCCGGGTCCGAGTCGGCCCCCCACAGCGACAACAGCACGTGGTCCCCCGGTTCGAAGGTGGTGCCGGCCACCTCCACGGGCTCGGTGGCCCGGCGGGTGACGACCGGCGCGGCGCTGCGGTGGCGCATCAGCTCCTCCACCGAGGCGGCCACGTCCCACTCCCCCGTGCCGATGGCATCCCACGCGTCGGGCCGCTCCACCAGCACGCCGACCATCCACCCGATCTGGTTGCGGGTGGTGTCGTTGCCGGCGAACACCAGACCGGCCAGGAACCCGGCGCAGTCCTCGTCGGAGTAGCCCACCTCGGGACCGGCCGTGGCGATGTGGCTGACCAGGTCGTCGAGGGGATCGGCCCGGCGCGCCGCCAACAGGCCGCCCGTGTAGGCCAGCAGTTCGGTGAGGGCTGCGTCGACCTCGTCGAGGTGCTCCAGGAGCTGCAGAGGCCGAAACCCCCACCCGACGGTGTGGGCGAGGTGGGTGAAGTGGGCGCGGTCGGCGGCCGGCACCCCGATCAGCTCGCACAGGCCCAGGGCGGGCAACACGTCGGCGAAGTCGGCCACGAGCTCCACGTCGCCCCGCCGGGCCAGGTCGGCAGCCAGTCGGTCGGCCTCCTCCACCAGGAACGGCCGGACCTGCTTGACCCGCCCGGGCGTGAAGGTGCGGTTCATCAGCGTACGCCACCGCCGGTGCTCGTCTCCCTCGTTGTCGAGCGGCGAGATGGCCATCCAGTCGTGGAACGGTCCCTCGGTGACGCCCAGGCCCTCCAGCGCCTCCACGAAGTTCACCACCAGCCGACCGTCGCCGAGGAGGGTCCGCACCTCGTCGTGGCCGATGACCATCGACGCACCGCCCTCGGCGTGGAGCACGGGACAGCCGCCCCGGGCCGCGGCCAGGGTGCCCATGGGATCGGCCAGGTAGGTCAGGAAGTCGAACGGCTCAGCCATGGCCGCCATTCAACCCCAGCCCCGGCGCGGGCGCCCGGGGAGGGCGACACCTCGTCGAGCTCGGGACTTTCGGTCCTGGTGATCCGGGGCGCCCGGGTCGACGATGGCGCCATGATCCACCGTCCTGCCCCCGCCGATGAGACCGGTCCCCGCACCCGGGGTCACCGGCGTCGCCTCGCCCTCGGCCTCCTCGTGACGTTGAGCCTCGTCGGTGGCTGTGGGACGGGCGGCGACACCGCCACCACCGATCCCACGGACCCGCCCGCGGGCCAGACCACCGCGGACCTCGACGGCGGATCGGGCAACCCCACCACGCCCTCGGGCGAAGGCGCCGGCGGCGGTCCTGCTCCCGACGGGTCCCCCACCACCGAGGCCTCGACCGACGGCCCCGACATCGCCGACGGTGAACCGTTCGAGGTGACGGGCACGCTCGCCGGGGTGGCGAGCAGCCCCGACGAGGAGCTCTGGCTCTGCCACCAGCTCCGCACCGACCAGGGCATGTTCGCCCTGGAGTTCACCGACGGCCCGTACGAGATGCTCGCCAACGAGGTGCCGGTCCAGCTCGAGATCAGCGACGCCGCGACCGGCGAGCTGGTGGCCGGACTCGGTGCCGACGTGGTGGTGGAGGGGATCCGTCACCCCGACCCGATCCCCGTCGGCGGCCTGTCGTTCCCGTGCGAGGGCGTCACCGGCTACCTCTGGGTCTCCCACATCGAGGCGGTGGGCTGACGGGCTGGCGATCTCGTCGAGCCGTCCACCAGGGCGCTGACCGGCCGGGGGAACCGGCGGTCAGGTCGAGCGGACGTTGGTGCGGGTCCGGCGCTTGATGGCCGCCAGCTCGATGCGTTCGGGGCGGTCCTTGTAGAAGTCGTCCAGCGGATAGCACCCCGACACGAGCCCGTGTCGGGGTGCGGTGGTGCAGTCGCTGAAGGTGCGGCACACGGCGCGGCGGTCCAGCGGCCGCCCGGCGAGCACGTCGGCCGGCAGCGTCGGGTACGAGAGCGCCATGCGCCCGAGTCCGATGGAGGCGGCGTCGCCGCGGCGGAGCACGGCCTGGGCCACGTGGGCCGCGTGGTCCTGGAGGTAGGAGTACCCGCTGCCGACCACCGCCACGTCGGGGTGCTCGTGGGCCAGCTCGGCGGCGACCGCCAGCAGGCGGGCCACGTCGACGAGCGGGTCGTTGGGGGGTGCGTACCCGTCCGAGGGCGGGAAGTACGCCGGTCGCTGGATGTGGGGGTTGTAGTACGGACTGCCGGCGGTCACGCACACCAGGCCGATGCCCAGCTCCCGGAACCGGTCGAGCACGGCGTGGACCTCGGTGAGCTCGGGGTCGCCGGCCTCGTCGGCCCCGAACGGGCGGGGCCGGTCCGGTGCCTCGACGGGCCGGCCCCGACCGTCGGGCCCGGGACCGTGGACCCAGGTGTCGTAGGCCGAGAGGCGTACGCCCACGGCCAACCCGGGGCGGGCGGCGCGGATCGCGTCCACCACCTCGGCGAGGAACCGGAGGCGCCGGTCGAGCGGGCCGCCGTAGCGCCCCGGGCGGGCGGTGGCCCCCAGCAGTTCGTGGAGCAGGTAGCCGTGGCAGTGCTTCACGTCGACGAACGCGAACCCGGCGTCGGCGGCGATCACGGCGGCGTCGACGTAGCGGCGGGCCAGGTGGTCGAGCTCGTCGTCGCTGAGCAGGGCGGTGTCGGTGGCGCCCACGCGCCCGTCGAGGACGGGGTGGGCGGCCGCGGTGCGCGGCGCCGGGGTGCCGGTGGGACGCGACCACCGGCCCGAGTGGGTGAGCTGCAGGCCCACCAGCAGGTCGTCGGTGCCGCCGAACGCCTGGGCGTGGGCGTCGACGAGCGTGGCCCGCAGGTCGGCCAGCGCCGGCCCCGCCCCGGGAACGATGGCGAGCTGGTGGGGGTTGGCGCGGGCCGACGGCTCCACCGCCACCGCTTCGCCACCCCAGATGAGCTTGGCGCCGCTGGCCCCGAAGCGGGCCCACCGCCGATGCACCAGGTCGGTGGGCAGTCCCTCGGGGGTGCCGTCCCACCCCTCCATGGGCAGGATGCTCCACCGGTTGCCCACGGTCAGCGCGCCCGCGGAACCGTCGGTCACGGTCAGCGGCTGGGCGAGCGGGCCGCCCACCTCGACGGTGTCGTCGACGGGGAGGTCGATGCCCAGGTGATCGGCACGGGCCCGCAGGTCGGCCGGGGTCGTCAGCCGCTTCACCTGCACGATGTCGGTCGGGTCGTCGGTCGGGTCGTCGGTCACGGGTGCGCCTCCAGGTCGGCGGCGATCAGGGCCAGCACGTCACGGTCCGAGTCGGGCCGGGTGGGCGCGCCCTCGGGCACCGTCGGGGAGGAGATCCAGCCCCGGTGGTGGAGGAACAGGGCGGCGTCGTGGCGGTAGGCCGGCACGGGGGCCCGGAACGAGAACGCCCCCAGGTACTGCAGCCGGTCGTTCAGCTCGTGGAAGGCCGGATCACCCGTGGCCCACGCCCGGTCCCGCCGGGCGAAGTGGTCGGGGCAGAAGGCGGCCAGGCCCAGCAGGTAGTCGCTCCCCCAGCAGATCATGTCGATGGCCAGGTCGTTGCCCGTGAACACGTGGAAGTCGGGACGCACGGCGTCTCGCAGCACCAGACGCGCCCACTCCTCGGCGCGGGACAGTGACGAGTGCTTGGCGCCGATGCACGCCCCGATGCCCAACAGCTCCCGGTAGGCGTCGAGCGGGTAGATCCGGCCGTAGGGCACGAACTGGGAGCCCAGCTCGAAGGCCACGAACCGGTCGGTGTCCGCCCCGAACCCCCGGTGGGCGTCCACCCACCCGTCGGGTTCGAGGGCGTTCAGCCCGTGCGACGGGAACACCACGGGGGTGCCGCCCGCGGCCTGTACCGCGGCCAGCTCGGCCCGGTACCGGTCGGGATCGAACCGGTCACCGGCCCGGTCGGCCACGAAGGCCCCGGCCAGGAAGCGGTCCGGCCGCGCCGGTCGCCCCGGCCGTCCGGATGGGCCCGGGTCGGCGGTCCCGCCCAGCACCGCGGCGGTGGTGGCCAGCACCGCAGCCCGGGTCTCGGGACTCAGGAGCTGCACGAAACCGGTGTCCATGTTCACCGCGGGGGTGAGCCCGGCGGCCACCGTCCGCTCCAGCAGCGACCGGAACGACGGCCAGTCGACGCTGCCGTCGGTGTGGTGGGGCAACAGCACGGCGGCGCACCCCCACGGCTCCCGACCGGGGCGCAGCGGCGGCAGCTCGGGGCGGGCGTCGGGCGGTGACATGGCGGCAGTCTCGCCCAGCACCGGACATCCTGCAAACGTTTGCAGGCACGGCTAGGGTGCCGGCCGTGGCCGCCGCCGACCGTCCGCCCACCCTGCACGACGTGGCTCGCCGCGCCGGGGTGCACCCGGCCACGGTGTCGCGGGCGCTGACCAAGCCCGACATGGTGGCGGCCGGCACCCGCTCGATCGTGCTCGACGCCGTCGCCGCCGTGGGGTTCGTGCCCAACCGGTCGGCCCGCCAGCTGGTCAGCGGCCGCACCGACGCCATCGGCGTGATCGTCCCCGACATCACCAACCCGTACTTCGCCGCCATCGTGCAGGCCATCCAGGGCGACGCCCGCGGCGACGACCTCGCCGTGCTCATCGCCGACACCGGCGCCGACCCGGCCGAGGAGCGTCGGGCGCTCGCCACCCTCAGCCGCCAGGTCGACGGACTGATCGCCGTCACCCCCATCACCGACCTGAGCGCGGCCACCCGGCCCGTGGTGCAGGTCAACCGGCAGCGCCGCGGCGTGGTCAGCGTGGTGGTGGACCAGGAGGCCATCGTGGTCACCGCCGTCGACCACCTGGCCGCCCTCGGCCACACCGAGCTCGCGGTGGTGCGAGGCCCGGCCGCCTACTGGTCCGCATCCAGGCGGAACCAGGCCGTCGAACGGCTGTCGGCCTCGTCATCGCACCGGGCGCTGCAGGTGACCCTGCTCCCGCCGGCACCGGCCACCTTCGACGGCGGGCGGATGGCCTACGCGGACGTCGCCCGGTCCGGGGCCACGGCGGTGGTGGCCTTCAACGATCTGCAGGCCGCCGGTCTGTTGGTGGCCGCCCACGAGGCCGGCCACCCGGTACCGGGCTCGCTGTCGGTGGTGGGATCAGACGGACTGGCGCTCGCCACCATGACCTCGCCGCCGCTCACCACCGTCGCCGCGCCGCTCGACGCGCTGGGCCGCACCGCCCGGCAGCGCCTCGCCGACCTGCTCGCCCGGGAGCCGGGCCCGATGGTGACCACCCTCCAGCCCCGGCTGGTGGTCCGGTCCACCACTGCGGCGCCCACCCGACCACACCGCCGGAACCGTCGACAACCAGGGGAACCCACGACATGACCACCGAACCAGACCCGCGCCCGCCCTCACCGGCCCGGTCCCTCATGGACCGTCGCCGCTTCCTGCTCACGTCGTCGGGCGCGCTCATCGGCGTGGGCCTGGCCGCCTGCACCAACGACTCCGGCTCCAAGAAGCCCGCCCCCACCACCACCGGCGGGGGCGAGGCGGCCCCGGAGCTCACGGCCCCGGGCTCGGCCGGCCTCATCGACGAGGACGCGTTCCAGAAGCGCATCGACGAGTACCTGATCCACGCCACCGCCGGCGACTCGGCCGGCGGCACGGTGGGGGTGGCCGCCAATCTGATCCGGGCCCAACGGGACGAGTCGTACACCTGGGACGCCTCGGCGGTCACCGAGGCCACCTTCGCCGACCAGTTCGAGAAGATCGACCAGTGGGAAGACACCCGTGACTTCGATCTGATGTACCTGTACTGGCTGCTGGAGCTGGGCGCCGGGAACACCGACACCACGCGCCTGTCGCCCGACGTGCTCGCCGCCATCGAGCAGCGCTTCATCGACAACCGCTACCGCTGGGACGACCCGCTCCCTGCCGACCGGGTGGACAACCTCTGGTTCTGGTCCGAGAACCACATCATCATCAACCTCACCCTCGAGTACCTGGCCGGCTCCCGCTGGGCCGACCAGACCTTCACCATCAGCGGCCTGACCGGTGCGGAGCACGCCGAACGGGCCCGGGTCGACATCCTGGAGTGGGTCCACGAGCGGCTGGAACTCGGGTTCTTCGAGTGGCACTCCAACGTGTACATGCTCAAGAACATCACGCCCCTGACCATGCTGGCGGAGCTGGCCGGCGACCCCGAGATCATGGCCGCCGCCGCCATCGGCCTGGACCTCTGCCTGCTCGACATGGCCGCCCACAACCACAAGGGCTGCTACACCGCGCCGCGTGGCCGGACCTACAAGAAGGACAAGATGTCGTCGCTCGACGAGGCCACGTGGGACACGGCCAAGCTGGTGTTCGACGACACCGAGGCCGGCTACCAGGAGGGGGCCGACGCCGGCGCCACCTACCTGTGCGCCGCCACCCGGTACCGGCCGCCGCAGCTCCTGGTCGACATGGCCACCGCCGCCGGTCCCAGCGTGGTCCGCGAGCGTCACGGCGTGTTCTTCGACTACGAGCAGCCCCTCACCGAGAACCCCGAGGCGCCCTACGGCAAGGACTTCGCCGACCGCGAGAACCTGCCGTTCTGGTGGAGCCTGGGCGCGGTGGGCATGTGGCCCATGGCGGTCACGGGCGTGGCGGCGGCCGACGAGTTCCGCCTGTGGGAGACCGAGCTGTTCGAGCAGGTCAACCTGATCGCCGCCATCAACGACTACGACGGCGAGAAGATCCGCGACTGGATCCATCCCCGGTCCGCGGTCATCAACTTCGGGTTCCTGGCCGAGGCCCACACCTACGCCTACCGAGACGACAAGGTCTCCCTCGCCACCGTCCTGGACCACCGGGCCGGTGAGATGCGCGACCAGGCCCACTCCTGGCAGGCCGCCATCGACGAGAACGCCCTGGTGTTCACCAACCACCCGGTGACCGACCCCGACGAGAGCACCGAGTGGCGCGACGACGGACGCCCCGGGTACTGGACCGGCGAGGCGACCATGCCCCGCAGCGCCCAGCACGAACGCACCGCCGTGCACCTCTACTTCCCGGCCTGGGACGAGAGCACCGACCCGCTGGTGTGGGGTGTGTACGAGTACCGGCCGTTCACCCACGCCTACGTGCCCCAGGACCACTTCGACGAGGTCCGCCAGGAGGGCAACTGGACGGTGGCGGCCAAGGACGGCGCCTACATCGCCCTGTGGTCGTGGCGCACCCCCACCTGGCGGGTGTACGACCCCACCGTGCTCGCCACCCGCGACATGGTGAAGCCGTTCGACCTGGTGGCCGAGGGCGGCCCCGACAACGTGTGGATCGTGGAGGTGGGCTCCGACGCCGAGGGCGGCGATCTCGACGCCTTCGTGGCCTCGCTCACCGCCCAGGACCCCGAGGTGACCCGGGGCGACGACGGCTTCACGGTGTCGTGGACCTCGCCCTCGTCGGGAACCGTGGAGTTCTCCAACACCGGAGCCTTCGTGGTCGACGGCGAGGAGCAGCCCATCGGCGACTTCCCCCGCCACGAGTCCCCCTGGGGCACCATCGACCACCTCGCCACCGCCTACCGCCTGGAGGGCGAGGGATCGGCGTGGGCGGTCGACGCCGACGGTTGGACCCGGACGGTGTCGTGACCGTCGGCTTCGCCGTGGTCGGGGCCGACCACCTGCACCTGTTCACCCTGGTCGGCGGGCTGGTGGCCGCCGGCGCGCAACCGGTGGCCCACGTGCGCTCGGGCGACCTCATCGGTGGCTACGAGGGCTGGCAGCCCACCTCCCAGGCGCGAGACCTGGCCGAGGTCCTGGCCGACGACGCCGTCGACCTGGTGGTCACCGTCGGCGTGCCCGCCGACCGGGCCACCGTGGCGATCGCCGCCCTGGAGGCCGGCAAGGCGGTGCTCAGCGCCAAGCCGGGCGTCACCACCCGCGCCGACCTGGACCGGATCCGCACGCTCGTGGCGGACCGGCCCGGCCGACCGTGGACGGTGCTGTTCAGCGAGCGCTTCGAGAACCGGGCCGTGGCCCGGGCCGTGGACCTGGCCCGGTCCGGAGCGGTGGGCCGGATCGTGCACGTGACCGGCACCGGGCCCCACGCCCTGCACGGCGACCTCCGGCCCGACTGGTTCTGGGACCCGGCCCGCAGCGGCGGGATCCTGGTGGACCTGGCGTCGCACCAGGTCGACCAGTTCGTGGCGATCTGCGGAGACCCGGCGGCCGGGGGGCATGCCGGCGTGGCGCTGGCCGGCTCCCGGGTCGGCAACGTGGCCTGTCCCGACCGGCCGGCCATGCAGGACGTGGGATCGATCACCCTCGTCGGCGGCGGGGCGGTGGGTGACCACCGGGTGGACCTGCTCTCACCCGCGGGTCTGCCCACGTGGGGCGACGTCCGGCTCACCATCGTGGGCACCGAGGGCACCCTGGAGGTGCGGGCCAACATCGACGTGGCCGGCGAACCGGGGGCCGAGCACCTGATCGTGATCGATGGCGAGGGCGTCCGCCGCGTCGACGTCTCCGGCGACCCGTTGCCGTGGGCCGAGCACCTGCTGGCCGACCTGGCCGACGACGGCGAGCGGCTGTTCACCCAGGACCACGTGCTGGCGGTCTGCGACCTCACGCTGCAGGCCCAGGAGCAGGCCCGACCGTGGGGGACACCGTGAGCGAGGGAGACGTAGTGGACGAAGGAGGCGACGTGGACGGGGACGGGGAGGAGTCGGCCGACCTGCGGGTCGGGGCGGTGGGCATGGGCATCGGCCACCTGCACCTGCTGTGCTGGCTCGGGGTCCGGGGCGCGTCGGCGGTGGCAGTGGCGGACACCGACGACGACCGCCGGAACGGCGCGGCCATGGCGTGGAACCTGCCCGCGGTGGAGACGCTCGACGAGCTCCTCGACCTGGGCGTCGACATCGTGGACCTGTGCACCCCGCCGGCCGGTCACGAAGAGCAGATCCTGCGCTGCCTGGACGCCGGGGTGCACGTGATCTGCGAGAAGCCGCTGGTCGGGTCGGTGGCGGCCTGCGACCGGCTGGCCGGGGCGGTGGCCGCGGCCGAGGCCCGCGCCGGGGCCCGGCTCATGCCAATCCAGCAGTACCGCTTCGGCGACGGCGCGGCCCGGGCCCGGGCCCTGGTGGAGGCGGACATCACCGGCCGCCTGTTCACCGCGTCCGCGTCCACCTGGTGGCGACGCGACCGCGACCACTACGACGAGTCACCGTGGCGAGGTACGTGGGGCAGCGCGCTGGGCGGCACCGTGGTGAACCACGCCATCCACATCCACGACCTGCTCACGTGGATCGGCGGCCCGCTCGTGGAGCTGCAGGCGCAGATGGCCACCCGGGTCAACGACACCGACACCGAGGACTGTGCGGTGGCCATCGGCCGCACCGCCGACGGCGGACTGGTCACGCTGAACGCCACCACCGGTGCCGCCACCGAGTCGTCCCGCCTGGTGTGGCACTTCGAGCACGTCACCATCGAGTCGTCCACCGAGGCCTACGACCCGGCCAAGGGCCCGTGGCGCTTCGACTTCCGATCTCCCGACGCCGAGCGCCGGGCCGCCGAGGTCTGGGACGGCTTCGCACCGGTGCCGAACCTCTACAGCGGCCAGTTCCAGGCGTTCGTCGACGCCCTGCCCCATGGTCCGCTCCCCGTCACGCTGGCCGACGCCGCCGCCACCCTGGAGCTGGTGACCGCGTTCTACACGTCGGCCCGCACCGGCGAACACCAGACGCTCCCCCTCGCCTTGGACCACCCCGCCCGCGGCGGCTGGGCGCCCCGCCCCCCTGACCGAGCCCGGGCCGACGGCCCGCCGACGGCCCAACGGCCCGCCGTGGACCACGGGCCCGCGTAGGCTCCGGCCATGGGGTGGCGGGACCGGTTCACGAACCTCCGAGACGTCCGCGGCGTGCGGCTGGCCGTGGATGCCGCGCCCGACTTCAGCTGGGCCGACGGCACCCTGCCGGTCACGATCACCTTCGAGGGCCGGGGCGACGCGGATCAGGTGGTCACCCAGGTCGAGGTGAAGCTGGAGCGGCGCGACACCGAGGACGACGCCACCATGTTCCTCTACACCCTCCCGGTGCGCGAGGTCCTGCCCGCCGGCCAGATCGTGGTCCGCACCTACGCCGTCCCGCTCGTCCTCGACGACCGACCGATCGACCCCGACCACCTGGGTCAGGTGCCGGGGTGGATGGCCGGGCTGATCCGCCGGGTCGCCATGGGCACCGCCGGCTTCACCGGCCCCTGCACCCTCACCGCGCTGGCCATCTACGAGTCCAGCAACCGCCCCGGTTCCGCCACCACGACCATCACCGCCCACGCGGCCTGAGGGGGCGCAGAGCCCGCGCTGGCGGCGGACCTCGGGGCGGCCGCTGGGGTCGGCGACGGGTCCGACGGCGGCGAGGCCATCCACGGGATCGCACCGGTAGGTTGGCGCGATGACAGCAGGGGACACGATCGGCGTGGTGGTCTGGGGTACCGGCAACATGGGTCGGGCGTCGATCCGGGCGGTGGCCGCCCACCCCGGCCTGCACCTGGCGGCCGTGCTGGTGCACGACCCGGCCAAGGTGGGGCGGGACGCCGCCGACATCGCCGGCCTGCCCGAACCGCTCGGGGTGGCCGCCACCGATGACATCGATGCCGTCCTGGCCGCGGCGCCGGGGGCGGTGGCCTACATGGCCTCGGGCGACCTGCGGCCCGACGACGCGGCCGCCGACATCGACCGGGCCCTGCGGGCCGGCGCGGTGGTGGTGACCCCGGCGCTCTACGCCCTCTACGACCCGGCCTCCGCACCCGCCGAGGTGCGCGACCCCCTCGACGCCGCGGCCCGGGAGGGTTCCACCGCCCTGTTCGTCTCCGGCATCGACCCCGGGTGGGGCAACGACGTCCTGCCCGCCCTCGTCGCCGGCCTGGGCGGCACGATCGACCAGATCCGCTGCCAGGAGATCTTCGACTACTCCACCTACGACCAGCCCGACGCGGTGCGGTTCCTGGTGGGCATGGGCCAACCCATGGACTACGAGCCGCCCATGGTGGCCGCCGGCATCCCCACCATGGTGTGGGGCGGCCAGATCCGACTCCTGGCCCGGACCCTCGGGGTCGAGCTCGACGAGATCCGCGAGGTGCTGGAACGCCGCGAACTGGAGGCCACCGTCACCACCACCATGGGGAGCTTCGAGGCCGGCACCCAGGGCGCCATGCGCTTCGAGGTGCAGGGCATCGTCGGTGGCGAACCCGTCCTGGTCGTGGAGCACGTCACCCGGATCGACGCCGGTTGCGCGCCCGACTGGCCGTCGCCGGCCGACGGCGGGGCCGGGGCCCACCGCGTGGTCATCGAGGGCAGCCCCCGCATCGAGGTCACGGTCGAGGCCACCGACGAAGGCGGGAACCGGGCCGCTGGTGGCAACGCCACCGCCGCCGGTCGACTGGTGAACGCCATCCCGTGGCTGCGCGCCGCCGAGCCCGGGATCTACAGCGGCATGGACGTGCCGCTCGAACCGCCGAAGGGCAAGCTCGGAGGAACGGCCCGATGATCCTCGACGTGCCCGACGGCAAGGAACCGATCACCTGGGTGTGGGGTGAGCTGGTGCCCGGCATCGGCCCGGCGGCCGCCCGCTTCTCGCAGGCCGTCTACACCCACACCACCCTGGGCCTGCGCGAGTTCGAGGCCGCCCGGCTCCGTGTGGCCCAGATCAACGGCTGCCTGTTCTGCCAGGACTGGCGCACGGAGCGGGACGGCGTGAAGGTGCCCGACGGCTTCGAGGACGACGGCACCGATTGGGCCGCCACCGACGCGTTCGATGACCGCACCCGCCTGGCCGCCGAGTACGCCGAGCGGTTCACCACCGACCACCACGGGCTGGACCAGGCGTTCTGGGACCGCATGCTGGCGGCCTACACCCAGGCCGAGGTGGTGGAGCTGTCCATGTGCCTCGGCTCGTGGATCGCCTTCGGCCGCCTCAACCACGTCCTGGGCATCGACACCATCTGCACCCTCCCGGGCCACCCCGCGTAGCCGCTCCCGACCGTCTGGGACACCAGCAGCCTCCCCGGCTCGGCCACCACCGGGACCACGGCGCACCGACCTCCTGATCCGCAACGCCAGGTCGTCGGTCACACCGGCCGGAGGGTGGGCCCGCCAGGTCGTACGGTTCGGCCCTCATGGGGGAGCTCTACATCGACCACGAGTACTGGATCACGTTCGTCCAGCTGGCGATGGCGATGTTCGCCATGGGGGCCACGCTGCACGTGCACGACTTCCAGGCGGTGATCCGCCTTCCCCGCTCGTTCCTGACCGGGCTCGTGGCCCAGATGGTGGCGGTCCCGCTCGTCACCTACCTGCTGCTGCGCTCCTTCGACCTCGACCCCGGGTTGGCGATCGGCCTGGCCATCCTCGCCGCGGTGCCCGGTGGCACCGTGTCGAACGTGTTCACCTACGCCGGCAGGGGTGACGTCCCGCTCTCGATCGCCCTCACCGCGGTGACCTCGCTGGCGTGCGTGGTGACGGTCCCGGTGGTGTTGGAGTGGCTCGTCGGATCCCACGTCCCGCCGACGTTCAGCCTCCCCCGCGGTCGGATCGCGCTCGAGATCGTCGCCACGCTCCTGGTGCCCCTGGCGGTGGGCATGGTGGTGCTCCGCCGGTGGCCCTCCCGCGCCGAGGGTCTGTCGCGTGGAGCCATGGCGGTCACCACCGTGCTCATCGGCGTGATCGTGGTCGGATCCGCCCTGGCCGGCCGCCTCGACGCCGAGGCGATGGGCGCGGCCAACCTCGCCGTGGTGGCCGGGTTCGCGCTCCTCTTCGCCGGGATCGGCGTGGTGGCGACCACCGCGGCCCGTCGCCCCCGGCCGGACCTCACCGCGATCACCATCGAGACGACGGTCCGCAACACCAACCTGGGGCTACTCGTGCGAACGTCGGTGTTCGGATCCACGGCCGCGGCCAGCGATCCGGTGGCCGACCTCGCGCTGTTCACGCTCCTCGCCTACGCCGGCATCAGCATCGCCCTCACGGTTCCGTTGATCCTCTCCGGCCGGCGCACCGGAGCAGCCCCGGCCACGACACGACGTCCTGGCCTGGAGGGAATCGGGTCCCCATGAGGTGAGCCACTGGTGTGAGGCTCGGCGGTCGCTCGCCTCCACCCGGGCTGGGCGCCGCCCGGTCGTGGATCAGCGGTCGCGGAGCTTGGCCAACAGGCGCAGGAGCTCGAGGTAGAGCCACACCAGCGTGACCATCAGGGCGAACGCGGCGTACCACTCCATGTACTTGGGGGCGCGCATCTCGATGCCTCGCTCCACCATGTCGAAGTCGACCAGGAGGTTGAACGCAGCGAGCCCCACCACGGCCAGGCTGAACAGGATCCCGAGCGGGCCGGAGTCGTGGATCAGCGGCATGGATGCGTCGAAGATCAGGTTCATCCCGATGCTGACCAGGTACACCAGCGCCACCGCTCCGGTGCCCACCATGATGACCGTGCGCAGCTTGTCGGTCATGCGGATCGTTCGGGTGGCGAAGAGCACCAGCATCACGACGAACACGCCGACGGTGAGGCCGATGGCCTGGAGGACGATCCCGCTGAAGGCCGCCTCGTAGTACTTGGACATGGCCCCGGCGGTGGCGCCCATCAGCAGGGCGTAGACGGGGCCGGTGAGGCGGGCCAGCTTCGGCTTGAACGCGGTGAGCAGACCGATGCCGAAGGCGCCGAGGACCGTGAGGAGGATCCACCCCGGGAACGGGCTGAGGATGACGACGTCGCCGTTCACGTTTCGGGCGGTCTCGACCGTCATGGCGTTCCAGGCGAAGGCTCCGGCCACGAGGACCAACAGCATCAACACGGCGGATGCGCTCAGCACGCCGTTGATGCTCATGGCCGTCGGGTCCGTGGCCGGACCGGACGGAACCGACGGTGCACCGACACCATCTCGTGGCCGATCGAAGAGGTCGCGCGGCAGTTCGTCCACCGGTGAGCCCCCGGACGAGCGGGACCCACCGCCACGGTTGGCCTCACGGGCGAAGATCTCGGGGTTCATGGCCGGGTTCGACATGTCACCATCCTGCCCCGCGCGTCAGCGAACGCGATGCGCCTTCCCCCGATCCTTCGGCGAGAAGGCCCCAGGTGGCCGACCACGACGCCCCTCCTCGGGGCGTTGTGACCTGGGGACCTTGGTTGGTGGAGACGATGGGAATCGAACCCACGACCCCCTGCTTGCAAAGCAGGATCAGGCAGTTCCGCAACCAGGGCCGCTGGCGAGAATCCGCAGGTCAGACTGTAGATCCGGTGACCGCTACTACCACTGAGTGACCGGGTCTACCGATCGAAAAGGGCACGTGGTGGGCACGGCCGCTGCGGCACCACACCTCAGGTGGGGGGTTTCGCACGCTCGCCGCACCGGTTACAGTTGTTTCCGATAAGGAGGTGGGTCGGATGGCTCGCACCGGAGTTCTCAAGCATGCGGTCCGGGTCGATCCCTCTGCGGATCAGGTGGAGTCGGCTGGCGTCGTGGCCGAGGCCATGGAGTCAGGGGCTGACGCGGTCATCCTGACCTTCTCGGACGGCCGACAGGTCGCTCTCCCATCGTCGCTCGCTGAAGTGCTTCGAGCCTCGGCGCGAGAGGTGGCCGACGGCCATGGGCTGACGGTGCTCCCCTCTGACGCCACGTTGACTCCCGCTGAGGCCGCCGAACTGCTCGGGTTGTCGCGACCATTCGTCGCTCGGCTTCTCGATGACGGTGAGATCCCCTCCGAGCGTCTCCCCGGCAGCCGTCACCGGCGGGTTCGGCTCGCCGACGTGCTGGAGTTCGCGGAACGCCGCGACCGTCGGCGAGAGGGTCGGCGACGAATCGCCGAGGCAGTCGCCGACGCTGGCCTGCCGTACTGATCCGTGCGGCGGGTCTACGTCGACACCAGCGTCCTGTTCCCGTTCTCTGTGATGGATCTCGTCCTTGCCCTTGCCGAGGACAGCGTCCACCACGTGCTGTGGACCGACGAGCTTCTCGACGAGTGGGAAGACGTCATCGTCCGGGAGCACCAGAGATCTGCCGACAGCGCCGCCTCGGTGACCGCGGCGATCCGTGAGTTCTTCGACGACTCCCGAATCGATCCTGCGCTCTATCGGGGTCGGATCGATCGGATGCCCGGGCCCGACCCCGACGACCACATCCACAGCGCTGCCGCGATCGCCGCGGGAGCGGACGTGTTGATCACCTGGGACAAGTCCGGCTTCCCCGCCGAGGAGCTCGCAGAGCTTGGGCTTCGGGTGATGGATCCCGACTCCTACTTCGTCGAACTGCTCGACGATCTCGGCGACCATGTGCTCGTGACCATCGAGCAGCTCGCCCAATCCAAGACCCGGCCACCGCTGTCGGCGGAGGACTTCCTCGACGGGCTCAACGGTGCTGGTCTCACCCGCTTCACGAAGCTGGCTCGTCGTGGCTGACGAATCACCGGGCGACCTGGGCAACGAGATCGGAACTGCACCGGGGCGGTATCCGCCACCAAATGAACGCTCCGAGGTGGAACACCTCGTCTCGGACCTCATCGGTGAGGAGATCCGGTTCGGTCCGGACATCTCAGTGAGTGCGGGCCCCTCCTCCTGCCCCGCCTGCGGAGGGCACGACCTGATGTGGGGCTGCGACCGAGAGCAGACCCATACCGAGGAGGAGATCCACCCCTTGGTCTGGCACGAGACGGAGTGGCTGGCGGATTCGTACGTATGTCAGGGGTGCTGGGCTGGCTGGATCGAGCCCGACGCAGGTGAGGAGATCACCTGGGTTCGTCCGTACTGGCGCATCGTTGGTTCCGACTCGAGTTCAGGCGCGCCATGACCACAACCGAGGAATGCCGGGCCGCCGCGGAACAGCTGATCGGGCAGCAGATCGCGACGGTGCACTACGTAGGGCTCAGCTACGACCCTGGCACCGAGGTCCGCTGGGACTTCGGAAGTTGGCACCACCCGGAAGTCGGCGTCGCGCTCACCACTGTTTCTGGGGATTCGTTCTTCGGAATCTGGGACTCCAAAGTCACCCATTTCGAGCTGACGTTCGCCTGTGGAACGATCGCCGAGGAGTGGCTGCCTAGCCGGGACGGAACAGCTCGGACATGGGATGTCTCTTCCCATGCGCGATGGCTCCCGTTTCTCGCTTCACCTATTGCAGAGGCTGGCATCTCGACGGCGGAACCCGATGACCCGCCGGTTCGGGCTCCCATCGCCGTTCGGTTGGCCAACGATCTGGCCGAGGTCTGGGTCGCCGCGGCAGGCCCCCGCCATCCGCCCGTGGGTGATCCTCCTGCACCGGATGCCATGTGGGTCGGCTTTGACGAGGTTGTCGTGCTCTTCGATCGCGCCGAAGCGCTGGCGTTGGGACTCAACGATGAGTAGCCCCTCGCTGGTCTCGCCGTAGTTCACCCGAGGCCGAGGCCTTGGCCTGGAGGTCGTTGGCGGTGCTGGATAGCGTCGAGGCGGCGGTGAGCGGCTTCGATCTTCTGGCGGTGGGCGATTTCCTCGTCAAGGAGGGCAGTGAGGTCTTCTCGTTCCGGGGCGGTCTGTTGCTGGCGGACACGGTCACCTGGCCTCTGAGCCAAATACGGGCGTAGCTGGGCGCCTTCGGTGGCGGGGGTGTCGGTGTCGTGGATCCAGCGGTCGCGACGTTCGGTGGCCCAATCACAGGCGAGGTCTTCGCAAGCCTGGTCGAGGTCGTCGGTTACGGCGTAGACGTGGGTGGTGAGTCGGGCTCGGCTCATGGCGACGTAGGCGAGCTCTCGTCCACCGTCATCGGCGAGGACGTGCGCGGTGTCGACGGTGGCGCCCTGGGTGCGGTGGACGGTGACGGCGTAGGCGTGGTCGAGGTGGTCGTCGTCGATGTCGGTGCCGGCGAGGGTCACGGTCCGGTCGGAGCCGAAGCGGAGGGTGAGCGCGTCGCCGTCAACCGTGGTGACGGTGCCTCGTTCGCTGGTGATCCAGCGTGCGTCGCGGTCGGGGGTGAGCATGACGACCTGGTCGCCGGCGCAGTAGCGACGCCCACCGGGGGCTTCGAGCTCGGGTCCGTGGACGTGGCCCTTGGCGACCTGGTCGATGCGGGCGGTTCGGTTGAGGGCGGCGACATCGGCGCGTCGCCAGGCGAGGAGCACCGTGTCGAGTCCCGCGTCTCGATCGGCGCTCCAGGCGGTGACGGCTCGGTCGACCGCATCGGTTCGGGTAGGTGCGGTGGCTATTCGTCCCGCCGCCGCGTACCAGTCGATCGCGGCGGTCGGGTCACCGGCTCGGAGGCATTCGAGGGCTCGGCGTTCGACGGGATCGGCTTGACGGACGTTCTCGGCGAGGACGTGCACGGCGTCTGGGTGGCGACCCACGAGGGCTTCGAGGCCGCCGCCGGGGCCGACGGCGCTGAGCTGACGGTGGTCACCAATGACCACGGCCTTCGCCCTGGCGTGCTCGACGGCTTGCAGCAGTCTGAGCAGCGATCGGTCGTCGGTCATTCCGGCTTCGTCGATGAGCAGCACCGTGCGCTCGTCCAGCGTCAGGCGACCGTGGTCGAGGCGGTGCACGAGCGAGGCGACGGTGTGGCTCGAGATCCCGGCACCTTCTTCGAGGCCCCGGCTGGCCAGGCCGCTGGTGGCGGTGCCGATGACCCGGTAGCCCTTGAGCGCGAACGCTCCTTGGACGAGGCGCAGCGCGGTGGTCTTGCCGGAGCCGGCGACACCGATGATGACGTCGAGGCCTCGACCGGAGCTGAGCACCGCCTCGGTCGCGTCGGCCTGGCCGGTGGTGAGGCGGTGGCCGTCGGCCTTCCATCGCGGTAGCCCATTGCGGTGGCCGAGCAGTTCGGGACAGCACGCGGCGTCGGTCCGGTCAGCCAGGCGTTCGGCGGTGGCGGCGTCCTCGGTGTCGAGCACCGACGCGACGGCCCAGCAGCGGTTGCGGGCGCCAGGTTGGCCGACGAGAGCAACGGCATCGCGATGGTGGACGACCTCGGCGACCAACCGGTCGAGCTCGTCGGCCCGGCATCCGTAGAGCATCGGTGCGGCGACGCGGACCACGTCGGCTCGGGTGAACGCCTTGCGCTCGGCCAGCGGCCCATCGTCAGCGAGGAGCCGAGCAGCCAGGTCTGATCGTTGCGTCGGGGTCAGGGTCCGCGCCGACGGGCCCGAGCGCCAGTTGGCTGTCTCGAACCGATGACGCAGCTCGTCGAGGTCGAAGCCCGCGCCAGACAGCTCTCGGCGCCACCTCGACCACAGGTCGGGCTCGGCATCGTCAGCCTTCGATGCCCGCGACGCGAGCGCGGCCCGGCCTCTGGCTCGGTACCCGTCGAAGCCCACGGCCTCGACCGCCGCGTCGATCTCCGCCGAGCGCTTGGAGAACAGTTCGAGCACCGGTTCGGGGATACCGGCCAGGCGCCAGTGGCCGAGCCGATCGGACGGACCCGCATCGGGCTCGATCGCGTACCCGAGCTCGACGGCCTTCTCGGCCGCGGCGAGACGCCCGACCATGGTGGCCGCGTGGACCAGATCCCGGAGGCCGCCGGTGTCGAGCGCCTTCCAGCCACCGCCGGCGTCGATCATCTCGGTGAGGTTGGCGATCAGCACGTGGTCGTGCGGCTCCGGATCCGCCGCTCTCGTGGTGAGGTGGCGGGTTCGCGCCCACAACAGACCCGACGTTGCGGTGCGGATCTGGGCCCGTCCCCGGCGACCGCCCTGCCGGGTGAACCAGGTGTCGAGGAACGCGAGGGTGGCGTCGGTCTCGGCATCGACGATCGAGTGCATGGCATCGACCTCGCCGAGCACCCCGAGCACCGCGACCGACTTGTGCGCCGACACCACCAGCTCGACACCCGGTCGACGGGTCCGCACCAACCGCGTGCCGAGGTGCGGGTCGGTCGCACCGCCGGTACCGAACACTGCGTCGTAGCCGTCGTCGGTGACCCTGCCGGCGAGACCGAGCCGGTGGGCGAGGGTCCCGCCCCACTCGAGCGGCGTCTCACCGCGGCTGCCGTAGTACCGCAGCGCCGCGCCCGGGTGGTCGTCGGCGCCGCGCAGCACGTTCTCCCGGTGGTACTCGACCGAGTCGACCCCCATCATCCGGAACCACGCCACCGAAACCTCCAGCGGGACAGCAACCGGACACCGGTTGCAATCGTGTTGTCGCTCCTTCGGTTCTCGCGCTGGTCTCCGGGTCCGGCGAGGACTTCTCGGTGACCGGTCGATGCCGGTCGCGTGCGGTCTCGAACCGGTCCTCGTTTTGACCGGTCGGCGTCGGCGCGCGGTGATCGGCTACGACGGCGAGGACAGAGGTGTCCCGCTGGGCAACCCGTCGGCGACATCGCGGGCAACGACCGCTCCTGTCGAGTCGAGAAGCGCGGTATTCGGGCGTGAATCCGGCCTACAGGGGGTGAGGGTCAGCAACCGCCGACCACCGCCACCCGGAAGGACTGGCCATGACGACCACCCAGCAGACCGAGCTTCCCCACCTGCTCACCATCGCCGAGCTCGCCGAGCACCTCGGCGTCGACGTCCGCCACATCCGACGCCTCGTGTCTGAACGCCGCATCCCCTTCATCAAGTGGGGCCACCTGCTCCGCTTCGACCCCGCCGAGATCGACACCTGGATCGACACCCACCGCCACCACCCTGGTAGGCCGCGGATCTGACCCCGCTACGGATGCTCAACCTGCAGCGCGTCGTGCTCACCACCCCAGAAGCGGTTGATCCGCTCCCACCATCGCTCGGAGACGGGACCGACCAGCGGTCGAAAGGCCTCCTCGGGATCGATCCCCGCCGCGGTGACCGTCATCATCTGGAGTCCCTCGAGGAAGCCGATCACCCCGAGGTTCCGGACGTAGTCGTCACCCTCCACCACGAGCCGCTCGACCACAGCGAACGCCGCAGGGAACTCCTCGACCTCGTGGGTCAGGTGCTTGTGAACGAGATGCCGGATGAAGTCACCAGCGTCGAGGTACAGCAGGCGCTCTCCATCGTCGACGTTCTCCGATTCGTCCCACGCCGCAGCGAAGCTGGGCATGGCCTTGAGCAGGAGCGGAATCACATCGTCCGGAACGAGCACGCCGGCATCATCTCACTGGGTCCGCGTGGCGGGCTCGGCAATTGAAGGAGCGAGACAGCTCGGGCCTGGCACGCTTCCTCGAATGGGTTGGATACGGAATCGCAGGGCCACACGAGCGTCCGATGACGACTGGGAGGCGCGCGTCCTTGCAGCTGCCGAGCGGCGCAAGGCGCACCTCGTCGGCCAGGAGCACATCGTTGCCTACCTCGAGGAACTGCTCTTCCGCCACGACCCCATCGGCCTCAACTTCGAGGACAACACCGACGAGTACCTGGCCGAAGCAGAGTCGATCTGCCTGCGCAGGCACGAGGCCCGCACCCCCGAGGATCTCCAACACATCATGCGGGAGGAGTTCGTTCACTGGTTCGACGAACGCCTCGCCGGGCCAGCGGACCGATACCGACCGATTGCGGAGGAGGCCTGGCAGATCCTGCACTCGGACGAGTAGCTCCCTGTCGATCACACGTCGTTCTACGCTGTACCCACGCCTTCGGGCGCTCGCCGTTCGCTCGGCCGGATGAAGAACTCTTCGCATCTGGAGGCCGGGCCGTGGGACGCCGTCGATCGGGCACCGTTCGCAAACTCACCTCGGGCCGCTGGCAAGCCCGCTACCTCGACCCGTCCGGTGAACGGGTCGCCGCACCGAACACCTTCGCCACCAAGACCGACGCACACCGCTGGCTGGCCGCGGTCGAAACCGACGTCGGCCGAGGTGACTGGCACGACCCCCGCGCCGGCGACGTCCCCTTCGGCGATTGGTCTACCCGGTGGCTGGCGGTGAAGGAACCGAAGCTCGCACCCTCGACCGCCGACCTCTACCGCTACCTGCTGCGCCGCCACGTCGTCCCCCACTTCGCCGAGACGCCCGTCGGGCGGATCACCCCGGTTGACGTCCAGGAGTGGCTCGCCGAACTGCACCGGAGCGACCTTGCTGACGCTCGCCGAAGTTCCCCAGGGTTGCTCATCGAAATTCCCCACCTG
>DAIMFV010000038.1:0-21053 GCA_036724365.1 Acidimicrobiales bacterium
CGTAGTAGTTCTGCACCCGGCGCTCGGTGGGCAGGCCGTTGTCGTCCCAGCCCATGGGGTAGAAGACGGCCTTGCCCTGCATGCGCTGGTAGCGGGCGATGGTGTCGGTGTGGGTGTAGCTGAAGACGTGGCCGACGTGGAGCGAGCCCGAGACGGTGGGCGGCGGGGTGTCGATGCTGTAGACGTCGGCGCGCTCGGCGGTGCGGTCGAAGCGGTAGGTGCCGGCGGCCTCCCAAGCCGCGCCCCAGCGGGCTTCGAGGCCCTCCAACGTGGGCTTCTCGGGGACGTTCGGCTGGGCCATGGGGAGCCACGGTACCGGTCGCCTCGCGAACGCTCCGAACCGATAGGTGGTGGGAGCCCCGGGTCGCGTCGGCCAAGATCGTGGGCGTGAGCTTCCCGCCCATCCGCCTCCACGACACGCGCCGGCGCGCCGTCGTCACCTTCGAGCCGCTCGAACCCGGGAAGGTGGGCATCTACTCGTGCGGGCCCACGGTCTACGCACCCCAGACGCTGGGCAACATGCGCAGCCAGCTCATGCCCGACCTCCTGCGCCGGGTCCTCCTCGCGAGCGGGCTCGAGGTCACCTACGTCACCAACATCACCGACGTCGGCCACCTCACCTCCGACGCCGACGCCGGCGACGACAAGGTGGAGGCGGCGGCCGAGCGCGAGGGCCGTTCGGTCGAGGACATCATCGCCCACTGGACGAACCAGTGGGCCACCGACCGCACCCGCCTCGGCTGCCTCGAACCCGACGTGGTCCCCCGGGCCACCGACAACATCCCCGAGCAGATCGCCCTGATCCGCACCCTCGAGGAGCGGGGCCACACCTACGTGATCGACGACGGCGTCTACTTCGACGTGTCCACCTTCCCGCGCTACGCCGAGTTCGCCCACCTCAACCTCGACGACCTGGAGGCCACCGGGCGGGTGGAGAACGTGGCGCACAAGCGCCACCCGGCCGACTTCGCCCTGTGGAAGCTCAGCCCGGCCGGCAGCACGCGGTTGCAGGAGTGGGACTCCCCGTGGGGCGTGGGGTTCCCCGGCTGGCACATCGAGTGCTCGGCGATGTCGGTGAAGTACCTCGGCGAGCGCTTCGACATCCACACCGGCGGCGTCGACCACGTGCGGGTGCACCACACCAACGAGGTGGCCCAGACCGAGTGCGCCCTCGACGTGCACCCGTGGGTGTCGGTGTGGATGCACAACGAGTTCCTCGACATCGGTGGCGAGAAGGTCTCCAAGAGCAAGGGCCACGTGCTGCTCGTGGACACGCTCGTGGAGCACGGCATCGCGCCGCTGGCGTTCCGCTACTTCTTCCTGCAGGCCCACTACCGCCAACAGCAGGCGTTCACGCTCGACCTGGCGCGAGCGGCCGACACCGCCCTGCGCCGCCTGGTCCACCACGCGGTGACGGCTCGCCTTGAGGCGGCAGGTGCGGGCGACGGTGGCGATGCCGACCGCACCGCAACCCTCCGTGCTGCCTTCTGGGCCGCACTGGCCGACGACCTCAACGCGCCGCGCGCCCTGGCCGTGGTGTCGTCGGTGGCCCGCGAGCCGGGGCTCACCGCGGCGGACCGGTGGAGCCTCTACGCCGACTTCGACCGGGCCCTCGGGTTCGGGCTGGCCGACGCCGCCGATCCAGAGACCGCCGACGTGGTCTCCACCGCCGAGGTGGCCGACGACCTCGCTGACCTCCTGGAGCGCCGAGAGACCGCCCGAGCGGCCCGCGACTTCGCCACCGCCGACCGCCTGCGAGACGAGATCACCGGGCGGGGCTTCGAGATCGTCGACACGCCAGAGGGGCCGACGCTCCGCCGAAGCTGACCGATCGGTCAAGTGGCGCTGCGCCGACGTTGCGACGTAGCCTAGGGTCTTGTTACCCCAGGGTAACAAGTCCCACCAACCGCACGGCCGCACCGCAGGGGAGCGGGCACAGCGTGTGGTTCTTCCGGTCAAAGAAGGTCTTGTCATGGCAGAGTTCTCCCTCGCCCTCAACGAGGAACAGGAACAGCTCAAGGACTGGGTCCACCAGTTCGCGAAGGATGTCATCCGCCCCGTCGCCGAGGAGTGGGACGAGCGCGAGGAGTTCCCCTGGCCGGTCGTGCAGGAGGCCGCCAAGATCGGGCTCTACGGCTTCGACTTCATGGCCCAGGCCATGCTCGGCGACGCCACCGGCCTCACCATGCCGATCGCCATCGAGGAGCTCTTCTGGGGCGACGCCGGCATCGGCCTGTCGATCATGGGCTCGGGCCTCGCCGCCGCCGGCATCGCCGGCAACGGCACCCCCGAGCAGATGATGGAGTGGGTCCCGCAGTGCTACGGCACCGCCGACGACGTGAAGCTGGGCGCCTTCTGCGTGTCCGAGCCCGACGCCGGCTCCGACGTGAGCTCGCTGCGCACCCGGGCCGTCTACGACGAGGCCAAGGACGAGTGGGTGCTCAACGGCACCAAGGCGTGGATCACCAACGGTGGCATCGCCAACGTGCACGTGGTGGTGGCGGCCGTCGACCCCGAGCTCAAGGGTCGGGGCCAGGCCAGCTTCATCGTGCCGCCCAACACCCCTGGCCTCTCCATGGGTCAGAAGTACAAGAAGCACGGCATCAAGGCGTCGCACACCTCCGAGGTGGTGCTCGAAGACGTCCGCGTGCCCGGCGCCTGCCTCCTCGGTGGCAAGGAGAAGCTCGACGAGAAGCTGGCCAAGGCCCGTGAGGCCCTGAGCAAGCCCAAGACCGAGTCGTCCGGCAAGCAGCCGGCCATGGCCACCTTCGAGGCCACCCGCCCCGCCGTGGGGGCCCAGGCCATCGGTGTGGCCCGCGCCGCCTACGAGTACTCGCTGCAGTACGCCCAGGAGCGCAGCGCCTTCGGCAAGCCGATCATCAAGAACCAGGCCATCGCCTTCATGCTGGCCGACATGATCACCGAGATCGACGCCGCCCGCCTGCTGGTGCACCGGGCCGCCTGGCTCAGCCGCAACGGCAAGTACGTGAACGCCGAGGGCAGCCAGTCCAAGCTCAAGGCCGGCCGCGTGGCCGTGTGGGTCACCGAGCGCGCCATCCAGATCTTGGGCGGCTACGGCTACACCCGGGAGTACCCCGTGGAGCGCTGGCACCGCGACGCCAAGATCTTCGACATCTTCGAGGGCACCGAGCAGATCCAGCAGCTGGTCATCGCCCGGGCCATCTCCGGCCTCCGCATCGAGTAGTCGACCAACCCTCGCGAACGGGCGTGGATCCGGCCCCGATGTGGGCCCGGATCCACGCCCGTTGCCGTTTTCAGCCCGGGGCGGATCACCCCACGATGGGTGATGACCCTCCGACACCGGGGGCAGATACTGGCGGCGGAGGCGCGCGCCCGCTGCGCCCTGCCCCGATACCCAGGAGCGCTTCGTGCCCGACGCCACCCCGTCCCCCGCCACCGTCAGCGCCACCACCCGGGCGGCGATCGACGCCTTCGCCCGCACCCTGCCGATGGCCGACACCCAGGACTTCGACGACGCCGAGCACGGCTTCGTGGCCCGCAGCGAGGAGCGCCAGATCCGCAACGCCGAGGGCCGGGTGGTCTGGGACCTCGACGCCTACCGCTTCCTCGAGGGCCCGGTCCCGGAGACCGCCAACCCGAGCCTGTGGCGGCAGGGGCAGCTGCTCATCAAGGACGGGCTCTTCGAGGTGGTGCCCGGCATCTACCAGCTCCGCGGGTTCGACCTGTCGGTCATGAGCGTGGTCGAGGGCGACACCGGCGTGATCGTCATCGACCCGTTGATCAGCCGGGAGACGGCGGCCGCCGCCTTCGCGCTGTACACCCAGCACCGTGGGGCGCGGCCGGTGGTGGCCATGATCTACACCCACTCCCACATCGACCACTTCGGCGGGGTGAAGGGGATCATCACCGACGACGACGTGGCCTCGGGGCGCACCCAGGTGATCGCCCCCGAGGGGTTCATGGACTACGCGGTGTCCGAGAACGTCTACGCCGGCACGGCCATGGCCCGTCGGGCCGGGTACATGTACGGGGCGGCGCTGGTGAAGGGGCCCGACGGCCAGATCGGTGCCGGGCTGGGGCAGACCACGTCGATGGGCGAGCCCACGTTGATCGCACCCACCGTCGACATCACCACCACCGGCCAGGAGCTGGTCATCGACGGGGTGCGGATCGTGTTCCAGGTGACCCCCGGGACCGAGGCGCCGGCGGAGATGAACTTCTACTCCCCCGACCCCCGGCCCCTGTGCTCGGCCGAGAACCCGCCGCCCACCCTCCACAACATCCTCACCATCCGCGGGGCCGAGGTGCGCGACGCCCGGGCCTGGGCCGCCTACCTCACCGAGACCATCGACCTGTGGGGGAGCGAGCTCGACGTGGTGTTCGCCTCGCACCACTGGCCCACCTGGGGGCGTGAGCGGGCCGTGGCGTTCCTGTCGGCCCAGCGCGACATGTACGCCTACCTCCACGACCAGACGCCCCGGCTCATGAACCAGGGGTACGTGGGCGCCGAGATCGCCGAACTGATCGAGATGCCGCCCGCCCTCGAGGCCCAGTGGCACACCCACGGCTACTACGGGTCGGTCAGCCACAACGTGAAGGCGATCTACCAGCGCTACATGGGCTGGTACGACGCCAACCCGTCGCACCTCTGGCCCCACCCGCCAGTGGAGGCGGCCACCCGCTACGTGGCGGCCATGGGCGGCGTCGAGGCTGCGGTGGCCGAGGCCCGACGGGCCTTCGACGAGGGCGACCACCGGTGGGCGGCCGAGGTGCTCAACCACGTGCTGTTCGCCGACGAGACCAACGCCGAGGCCCGCGCCCTGCAGGCTGACACCCTGGAGCAGATCGGCTTCGGCGCCGAGAACGGCACCTGGCGCAACGCGTTCCTCTCCGGCGCCCACGAGCTCCGCCACGGCCAGTTCGGCACGCCCACCACCGCCACGGCCCCCGACGTGGTGGGGGCGTTGTCGGTGGAGCAGCTGTTCGGCTCCGTCGGCACCCGCATAGACGGCCCTCGGGCCTGGGCCGAACACCTCGTCATGAGCTGGGTGATCACCGACGAGGGCTTCACCCAGGTGACCGAGCTCCGCAACGGCGTGCTGATCCAACGTCGGGCGACGTCGCCCGTGCCGGGCAGCACCACCTTCACCCTCACCCGCCCGACGCTGATCGGGCTGGTCACGGGCACGCTGGACATGGCCGAGGCCCTGGCCGACGGCACGGTGGTGTGCGACGGTGACGCGGGTGTGCTGGGTCGGCTCGTGTCGCTGGTGGCCCGGGGGGACACCGACTTCGCCATCGTCACGCCCTGACGGCCCGGCCACCCACCGCTCCCCAGGAACCCAGAGGAACCACCGGTGCAACGTCCGCGCTTCGATCTGCGGTCCTGGTGGGCCGCCAACCGCGTGGACGGGCGCACCCTCCGCTCCGAGGCGGTGGCCGGTGTCCCCGGTGCCATCGGCAGCGTGCCCGACGGCATGGCGGCCAGCGTGCTCGCCGGGGTCAACCCGATCCACGGGTTGTACGCCAGCCTGGTGGGGCCGATCGCAGGGGGTCTCTTCTCCAGCACCCGCCTGATGGTGGTCACCACCACCAGCGCGGCAGCCTTGGCGGCGGGCTCGGTGCTGTCGGGCGTACCGGCCCAGGACCGCAGCGCCGCCCTCCTGCTGCTCACGCTGTTGGCCGGCGCCCTGATGGTGGTGGCCTCGATCCTGCGCCTCGGCCGGTACGTCCGGTTCGTGTCGCACTCGGTGATGATGGGCTTCCTCACCGGGGTGGCGGCCAACATCGTCCTCGGCCAGTTCGGTGACCTCACCGGGATGACGGGCGAGGGCGACTACGCCGTCACCCGGGCCTGGTCCGTGCTCACCGCCCCCGGTGAGTGGGACCGGGCCACGGTGCTCGTGGGGTTGGCGGCGATGGCGCTGGTGGTGGGGCTGGCCCGCACCCCGTTGTCCGGCTACGCGGCGGTGGTGGCGCTGGTGGTGCCGACCGCGGCGCTCGCCCTCGGCGACATCGACGGGGTCACCCGGGTGGGCGACGTGGGCGACATCCCGTCGTCGCTGCCCACCCTGGCGCTGCCCCGGCTGGGGTTGCTCACCCCCGACCTGCTGCTCGGGGCGTTCGCGGTGGCGGTGATCGTGCTGGTGCAGGGGGCCGGTGTCAGCGAATCGGCGCCGAACGAGGACGGGTCGCGGAGCGATGCCAACGGCGACTTCCTGGGCCAGGGCATGGGGAACCTGGCGGCGGGTCTGTTGCAGGGCCAACCGGTGGGCGGGTCGGTGGGGCAGACCGCGCTCAACGTGAAGGCCGGGGCCACCACCCGTTGGGCTTCGGTGGCCTCGGGTGTCTGGATGGCGCTGATCGTGGTCGTCTTCGCCCGGCTGGTGGGCAACGTGGCCATGGCGACCCTGGCGGCCGTGCTGGTCACCGCGGCCATCGGTTCGGTGCGGGTCGGAGAGATCCGCACCGTCTACCTCTCCGGGGTCAACTCCCGGATCGCCCTCACCAGCACCTTCATCGCCACCCTGGTGCTGCCGGTCCCGGCCGCGGTGGGTACCGGCGTGGTCCTGTCGTTGCTGCTCCAGCTCAACCAGGAACTGGTCGACCTCCGGGTGGTCGAGCTGCGGCGTCGGCCCGACGGCACGTACGAGGAACTTCCAGCGCCCGGGGCGGCCCCGAGCCGGTCCGTGACGGTGCTCCACGCCTACGGGAGCCTCCTGTACGCGGGCACGCGCACGCTCCAGGCCCACCTGCCCGACCCGGCCGGCGCCGACCGACCGGTGGTGGTGCTCCGCCTGCGCGGCCGCACCTCGCTCGGGGCCACCTTCCTGGTGGTCATGGCCGACTACGCCGAGCGGTTGTCCGCCGCGGGTGGGCACCTCTTCCTGGCGGGGGTGGACCCGGCCGTGCAGTCCTGGATCGAGCACACCGATCGGCTCGAACTGGGTGGGTCCGTGGACCTGGTGCCGGCCACCCCGATCCTCGGCGAGGCCACCGGCGAGGCCCTGGCCCGGGCCGAGGCCTGGTTGCGTGAGGCGATCGACACCGACGAAGGGGCGCCCTGATGCCGGACGACGTTGCTGGAACAGCCCCGGATCCCGGACCTGACCCCGGGAGTGATCCCGGAACAGCCGCCGCCCCGGGCGAGCCCCGCCAGCGCGGCTCGCGCGTGGCGCTGGCGGGGGTCGTCTTTGCGGCGCTGTTCGTGGCCGGGTGGCTGCTCCTGCAGCGGAGCCCCAGCGTGCAGTCCACCGACCAGGAGCTCCTCGACTACCTGAGCCGACCAGACCTGCGGCGCGGCTCCCGCCTGGCCGGCCTGTACATCGTGCCCTTCGCCGGCATCGCCTTCATCTGGTTCCTGGCGGCGTTCCGGGACCGGATCGTGCGCGCCGGCGGCCGCGAGCACACCATCTTCGCCACCGTGCAGCTGGTGGCCGGCTCGGTGTTCGTCACGGCCGTGTTCGCGGTGGGAGCCTCGGAGCTGGCCACGGTGTGGGTGGCCGAGAGCATGGCGCCCGACCGCATCGACCTGGATGCGATGCGACCGATGATCGCCTTCGGCGCCGCGTTGGCCCAGATCGTGGCGGTCCGGTCCAGCGCGGTCTTCATCGCGGTGAGCACCACGCGGGCCCGGCGGGCGGGTCTGTTCCCCACGTGGTTCGCGGTGGTGGGCTGGGTCATGGCTGCCGCGCTGCTCGTGGTGGCGTCGACCTGGCGGCCGGTCGTGCTGGTGATTCCCGCCTGGGTGCTGGGCGCCAGCATCGCCGTGCTGTCGTCCCGGCCCGCCAGCGGCGGGGTGGTCGACGGCTGACGGGAGCCGCCTGGGCCAGATCAGTCGGCCAGGGTGGCGATGCCCTCGCCGAGGATGTTGGCCCCGAGCACCACCAGGACCACCAACATGATGGCGGTGTTGTGGTCGATCATGAACCGCTTCAGCGTGGCGAGCGGTCCCGCGGCGCGCTCGGCCGCCAGGAGGTGGGCGCCCACCGCGAGCAGCACGGTGCTCGATCCGATGGCCACGAAGGCCGCAGCGGCCAGTGCGGTCTCGGTCGGGTCCAGGTCCGCCTGGCTGATGGAGGCCGCCGCGGAGATGGCGAGGGCCATGATCTTGGGGTTGAGGCCCGAGAGGGCCGCACCCAGGACGAGGGTGCGACCCGGTGCGGGCTGGTCCAGCGAGGCCATCCAGCCCGGCATCGGGGTCTCTTCGCCCGGGCGCGGCCACCCCCGCCAGGTCTTGACGGCGAGCCCCAGGAACACCAGGCCCACCACCACGCGGACCACCCCGACCGCGGTGGACGGGGTGGAATCGGCGTCGGATGCACCGCTGCTGATGGCGGTGACGATGGCGGTGAGCACGGCCAGCCCACCCGTCCAGCCGGCGGCGAACGCGATGCCGTTGGACCGGGCCCGGGCGGTGCCGAGCACCACCACCACGGCCACGATCGGGAACGGGCTGAGGGCGACCGCGGCTGCGGCGGGCAGCAGGTCGCCGATGGCGGGCCACAACATCGGGCGGACGCTACCCGGGCCGATGGCCCGGTCCGGAGTTGGTCAGTCCCCGAGGTCCTCGGAGGCGGCGTAGACACCCAGCAGGTCTCGGGCGGAGATGATCCCCACCAGCTCGCCGTCGTCCTCCACCAGGACGTGGCGCAGGAACCGCTCCGACATCAGCTCGGCCACCTCGGCCACGGTGGCCGACGCGTCGCACCACACCAGGTCGGTGCTGGCCACGCTGTGCACCCGCACCTCGGCCGGGTCGGCCAGTGCCGCCAGGGCCCGGATCACGTCGCGCTCGGTGATCACGGCGGTGGCCACCTCTTCGCCGTCGCGCCCGTCGTCGACCACGAGTGCGCCGATGTCGCCGGCCGTGAGCAGGGCCGCCACCTCGTACAGGGTGGCGTCGGGCGTGGTACTGGCCACCGGTCCGTCGATGAGCGTGGCGATGGTGAGCGAACCGACGGCGGAGACGCCGCCCAGGGTCCCCTCCTCCCCGAGGTCGTCGAAGGCGTCGAGGGCATCGAGATCTGGGTCAGCGGTCATGTCGACAGGATGCACCCCCGCACGCGCTGCCGCAACGGTCGGAGGGCCGGGCCTGCGGGGACCTACGACCCTGTTCGATTCCTTTCGGCGGGCGCATCATGGACCCATGGGGGCCGAACCGACGGGGGTCCACGTCGTGGGGAGCACCGAGTACCAGGTTGCGGGGGTGTCCGTGGCCGGGGAGGTCGCGACCACCGCACAGGCCCATGAGGTGGCCGACCGGCTGCTCGACGTGGTGCCCGCCGACGGTCCCGTGATCGTGGACCTCAGCCGGTTGGTCGTGGCGCCCGACGAGCTGGCCTGGCTCATCCTGCGCTTCGAGGCCGCCCCGCACTGGCATCGCTTCCGCCTGGTCGACGACCGCATCGACCACCGCCGTCAGCTGCGCCAGCTGTGCCGGCGGGTGCCGGTGCTACCCGACGTGGCCACCGCACTGGCGGGCGCCCGCACCGAGGTGCCGGCAGGCACCCCCGTGCTCGACATCGTCGACCTGTGGGGTGGCACGCAACCGGCGTCGGCCCCGACATCGCCCACCACGACGGCCCCCACGTCGCCCACGTCTGCCACGTCGCCCACCACGACGGCTCCCCGGTCATCGAGGCATCCGAGCCCGGGCCACCCGTCCCGGCCCCGGTCCCTCGGCCCCCGGGAGTGAGCGTGCCGGGTCCGCGGGACCGCTTGCGTGCGATCCGTCGCCGGTCCACAGTGGCCGAGCCCGCGCCGCCCCGCCTCGACCGCCCCACCGTTCCCCGACCCGGAGATCCCATGAGCACCACCGAGCCCACCCCCCGCATCCGTTGGTTCCGGGACCTCACCCTGGCCGACAGCCCGTCGGTGGGTGGCAAGGGCGCCAACCTCGGGGAGATGACCCGGGCCGGACTCCCCGTGCCGCCGGGGTTCGTGGTGGTCCACGACGCCTACCTCGCCGCCCTCGACGAGGCCGGGCTGCGGGCCGAGGCCAACGCCCTCCGACCCGAGCCCCGCGACGACCTGGCTGCGGCCGCCGAGGAGTTCGCCCGGGTGGCCCGGGCCGGTACCGAGCTGGTGCGCCGGGCGGGCCTGCCGGCCGAGCTCCGGGCCGAGCTGGTCACGGCCTACCACCACCTCGGGCCCGAGGTGGCGGTGGCGGTGCGCTCCTCGGCCCCGGCCGAGGATTCGGCCGCCATGTCGTTCGCCGGCATCCACGAGAGCTTCACCAACGTCAGCGGCCCCGATGCCCTGGTGGAGGCGGTGCTGGGCTGCTGGGCGTCGCTCTGGTCGTCGCGGGCCGTGGCCTACCGAGACGCCCAGGGCTTCGACGACGAGCCGTCGGTGGCCGTGGTCGTGCAGCAGATGGTGCGGTCCGACCGGTCGGGGGTGCTGTTCACCGCCGACCCGCGCACCGGGGCCCGGGACCGGGTGGTGATCGAGGCGGCGTTCGGCCTCGGCGAGGTGGTCGTGGGCGGTCAGGTCGAGCCCGACAACTACGTGCTCGACAAGGGCGACCTGCAGGTCCTGGAGGTGCGGATCGGTCACCAGGTGGAGCGCCTGGTCGGCACCGACTCGGGTCAGGAACGACAGACCCTCACCGCCGGCGAGAGCACCGAGCGGGTGCTCACCGACGCCCAGCTCCGGGCGCTCGGTGAGCTGGCCCGCCGGGTCGAGGACCACTACGGGTCCCCCCAGGACATGGAGTGGGCCTTCGCCGGCGACGAGCTGTTCGTGGTGCAGACCCGGCCCATCACCACCCTCGGCGAGGACCCGGCCGGCGGGGCCACGGCCACCGGCTCCGGTGCGGCTCCCGGTGCGGCGGCGTCGTCGGCTCGGGTGCTGGCCACCGGTCTGGCCGCCGGGCCGGGCGTGGTGTCGGGGAAGGTGCGCATCCTGCACTCGCCGAAGGACAGCCACCGCCTCGAGCAGGGCGAGATCCTGGTGGCGGCCATGACCGACCCCGACTGGCTGCCGGCGCTGCGTCGGGCCGGGGCCATCGTCACCGACCACGGTGGGATCACCTGCCACGCCGCCATCGTGGGGCGCGAGCTGCACCGACCGGTGGTGGTGGCGGCCCGCACCGCCACCAAAGACCTGGTCGACGGCCAGGTCGTCACCGTCGACGGCGGCTCCGGCGTGGTGCTGGAGGGCGACGTCGCCGCGTCGCTCCGCCCCGCCGCCGAACCCGCGGGTGGCACCGCCACCGCACACCAGATCGCGGTGGAGACCACGGCGACGTCGGTGTTCGTGAACCTGGCCGTGCCCGACGACGCCGAGCGGGTGGCCGCCCTCCCCGTCGACGGGGTCGGCCTGCTGCGGGCCGAGTTCATGATCACCGAGGCGCTCGACGGGCTCCACCCCTCGCGGCTGCTCGAACTGGGCCGGCGCGACGAATACGTGGCGGCCATGGCCGCCGGCGTGTCGCGCATCGCCGCCGCCTTCACCCCCCGGCCGGTGATCTACCGGGCCGTCGACCTGCGCTCCAACGAGTTCCGCGGGCTCGAGGGCGGCGAGGTCGAGGCCGAGGAGCGCAACCCGATGATCGGCTACCGGGGCTGCTTCCGCTACGTGACCGAGCCCGAGCTGTTCCGGCTGGACCTCGACGTGATCCACGCCGTCCGCCAGCGCTACCCCAACGTGCACCTCATGATCCCGTTCGTGCGCACCAAGTGGGAGCTGGAGGCCTGCCTCCACCAGATCGACGAGCACCCCCTGGGCCGGGACCGCAAGCTCCAGCGCTGGATCATGGCCGAGGTGCCGTCGGTGGTGCACTGGCTGCCGCAGTACGCGCAGCTGGGCATCCACGGGGTGTCCATCGGCAGCAACGACCTCACCCAGCTCATGTTGGGCGTCGACCGGGACTCCGACATCTGCAGCGAGCTGTTCGACACCATGGACGAGGCCGTGCTCGACGCCATCGACCACATCGTGGAGCGGGCCTCGGCGGCCGGTCTCCACACCTCGCTCTGCGGTCAGGCCGCGTCGAACGACCCCAAGCTGGTGGAGCACCTCGTCCGCAAGGGCATCGCGTCGGTGTCGGTCGACCCCACGGTGGCCGAGCTCACCCGGCGCACCGTGAGCCGGGCCGAGCACCGCATCATCCTCGACGCCGCCGCAGGCCGCGCCCCCCGCTGACCAGCCCGCCCCGCTGACCGGTCTGGTCAGGTGGCGGCGCGACGGCGGGCCCGCACCACCTTGTGGATGCGGTCGGCCGCCAGCACCGCCGGGGCGGCCAACACCGACACCACGAACGCCGCCGGCGGGGGCGGGCGGTGTTCGAGCAGCTCGGCCAGTGGTTCCACCAGGAGGAAGGCTGCCAGGGCCAGCAACTGCACCACGATGGCGATCACCAGCAGCCGGTTGGTGAACCAACCCAGGCGGCCGGGTGGCCGGGTGGCGCTTCGACAGGCGAAGGCGTTGCCGGCCTGACCGATGAGCACGGCGGCGAAGGCGGCGCCCGAGGCGGCCAGCAGGTCTGGTCCGGTGGGGAACGCCTCGCCCGGCGACCAGCCCGCCACCACGAGTGCGATGGTGAAGGCGACCATGGCGACCCCGGCCTCCACCGGCCCCAGCACGCCGAAGACGCGCGCCAGCAGGGGCCGGTCGATCAGGTGGCGACCCTCGGGCGGCCGGTCCATCACCCCCGGCGTGGGACGCTCGTTGCCGAGGGCCAGGGCCGGCAGCAGGTCGGTGCCGATGTCGAGGCACAGGATCTGCAGCACGCCGAGCGCCAGGGGGAACCGTCCCCCCGAGAGGGCCCACACCACGAAGGGGGTCAGCTCGGCCACGTTGTCGGTGAGGTGGTAGGTGAGGAACCGGCGGATGTTGGTGAAGGTGGCCCGACCCTGCTCGACGGCGGCCACGATGGTGGAGAAGTCGTCGTCGAGCAGCACCAGGTCGGCGGCGGCCCGGGCCACGTCGGTGCCGCTGCGGCCCATGGCCACCCCGATGTCGGCCTCCTGCAGCGCGGGGCCGTCGTTCACCCCGTCGCCAGTCATGGCCAGGACGTGACCCCGGGCCTGGAGCGCCCGGGCCACCCGCAGCTTGTCCTCCGGTGACACCCGGCTGATGACCACCCCGTCGCGGTCCAGGACCGCGCCCAGGACCTGCTCGTCGGCGGGCAGGTCGTGGCCTTCGAGCACCACCTCCCGCTCGTCGGTGAAGAAGCCGATCTGGCGGGCGATCGCCCGGGCGGTGGTGGGGTGGTCGCCGGTGAGCATGGCCAGACGGATGCCGGCGCGCCGGGCCGCGGCGATGGCGTCCTGCACGCCCTCGCGGGGCGGGTCCTGCAGCCCGAGGAGACCGAGCAGCTCCAGCTCCACCTCGGCCTCGTCGCCGCCGGACCAGGCGGTCGGGTCGGGAGCGGGGCGACGGGCCACGGCCAGCACCCGCAGCCCCGACGTCGCCAGGTCCTCCATGGTGGCGTCGGCGCGGGCCAACGCGCCGGCCGGCCCTCCGTCGCCCTCCGGTGCCAGGTGCTCGAGGTGGACGGTCACGCATCGCGGGAGCACGGAGTCGGGGGCGCCCTTCACCACCAGCCAGCCGTCGACCACCGCGGACTCGCGCCGCCGCCCGGGGTCGAAGGCGAAGCGGTGGGTCACCTCGGGCTCCTCCAGCTGCGTGCCCTCGGGGCGCAGGCGGTGCGCGAACGCATCGATGGCCCCCTCCATGGGGTCGCCCACCGACACCCAGCCGTGCTCGTGGTCGGCGTCGGGTTCGATGCGGCCCTGCGACGCGGCCCGGGCGGCGTCGGCCAGGGTCCGGGCCGTGGTGAGGGCGTCGGGCGGGCCGGCCACGCTGCCACCGGGTTCGTAGCCCTGCCCGGCCGCCTCCACCCGTCCCGCCGCGGTCCACGCCGCCACCACGTTCATCTGGTTGCGGGTGAGGGTGCCGGTCTTGTCGGTGCAGATGAAGGTGGTGGACCCGAGCGTCTCCACCGCCTCGAGGTGGCGGACCAGACCGTTGCGGTCGGCCAGTCGCTGGGCCCCCATGGCGAGGGAGAGGGTGACCGTGGGCAGCAGGCCCTCGGGCACCAGGGCCACGGTGACCCCCACCGCGAAGAGGAACCCGTCCTGGGCCGAGGTGCCCACGAGCAGCGACAGGACGAAGAAGGCGACCCCCACACCGACCGCCATCAGGGCGATCGTTCGCACGATCCGGTGCAGCTCCAGGGCCAGGGGACTGCGGGGCCGCTTCACCCCCGCGGTGAGCTGGGCGATGCCGGCCAGCCGGGTCTGCGCGCCCGTGGCGGTGACCAGGCCCAGGCCCGAACCCCCGGCCACGAACGTGCCGGCGTGGGCCCGGTCGCCCACGCCGCCGTCGGCCGGCACGCTCTCGCCCGTGAGCGTCGAGACGTCGAACGACAGCTCGTCGGCCTCCACCAGGTCCAGGTCGGCGGGCACCCGGTCACCCGGCCCGAGCACCACCCGATCGCCCACCACCCCGGCGGCGGCATCCACCCGGCCGGGCACCCCGTCCCGCCGCACCACCACCCGTGCCGGCAACAGCTCGCCCAGGCGTTGGGCGGCCAGTTCGGCCCGTTGCTCCTGCACGAACGCGAACACGCCGTTCACGACGATGACGACCACGATGGCCACGCCCAGCTGGGGCATCCCCGCCACCACGGCCAGGCCGGCGGCCACCCAGAGCATGGCTGCGAAGAAGTGGGTGACCTCGCCCACCAGGTGCCGCCACGCGGCCACCCGTGGGGGCGGCGGCAGCCGGTTGGGTCCGTCCACCTCCAGGCGGCGGGCGGCCTCGGTCGCGGTGAGGCCCACCGCCACGTCGGTGGGCGGGGCGGTCCCCGGCTCGGGCATCAGTGCCGAGACCAGGAACGTGTGCGGCGTTCGCGGCCGCGAGTCTCCGGGGCGCGGCCACCGATGCCAACGGCGCACACGCCGTTCGGGCTCCGCAGCGCAGCGAGGAACGGCCCGAGCGGAATCGGCGGCTGAGCGCCGGAGGCGCACCAAGAGCATGGCAGCGACGATTCTGGGGCGCGACCGTCAACCCCGTGAACGGTGCCGGTCACGGCATCAGCGGGGGACGACGGCCACGGGGCACGGTGCGTGGTTGGCGCACTGGCGGCTGACCGACCCGAGGAGCAGCCCGGCGAACCCACCTCGTCCCCGGGTGCCCACCACCAGCAGGGCGGCGCCCCGGGCCTCCCACAACAGGGCCTCGGCGGCCGGGGCCGGCACCACCAGGCACTCCACGTCGGGCCCGGCGTCGGCCAGCCCCTCGTCGCTGAGCACCTCGTCGACCAGTTCGGTGAGGAACCGGTCGGCGGCCACGGCGAAGTCGTCGCCCTCCAGGGGACCGAAGGCCTGGGGGCCGGGCGGGGTGACCGCGGCCGTGTCCCAGCCGTGGACCACCCGGAGGAGCACCCCGTGGCGGGCCGCCTCCCGGGCCGCCCACCGCAGAGCGGCGCGGGAGCCGTCGGACGAGTCGACGCCGACCACCACCGATCCCGCGCCCGGCAGCACGAGGTTGCCGCCCACTGCGACCACCGGGGTCCGGGCGTGGTGCAGGCAGGCCGCCACCACCGAGCCGAGGAGCAGCCCGGCGAACCCGCCCTGACCCCGGGTGCCGAGCACCAGGGCGCGGGCCCCGATGGCGGCCTGGATCAGTTGGTGGGCCGCTTGACCCTCCAGCGAGATCAGGTGGAGCTCGGGACCGTCGGAGCCCAGTTCGTCACGGAGCGCGGTGGCCGCCTGTTGCAGGACCTCCTGCGACGCGGCGCGGAACTGCCCGGCGTCGCCGTAGGTCGGCCCCCCGGGGACCGGCCACTCCACCACCGGCACCGACCAGGCGTGGGCCAGGTGCAGGGGGACGCCCCAGGAACTGGCTTCCGCCGCGGCCCACCGGGCCGCCCGCAGCGAGGCAGGGGAGCCGTCGATGCCCACGATGACCGGTCCGGAAGGGGAGCTGTGGTCCATGTTCCGTATCCTGACGGACCGCTCCCGGCGCGGCCAGGGGCCAAGGTCACCTCGCTCACCACCGGTCGACACCCGGGTCGACAGCTCGGGACCATCTCCGGAACAGCTCGGGAACAGCTCGGTCAGGCGTGTCCGGTGGGATCGACCACCAGCACCGCCGCCCCGTCGACCCGGTCGGCGGCCAGGTCGGCCAGGGCCCGGTCGGCCTCCTCGAACGGGTAGGGCTGCACCGTGGGTCGGATCGGGATCTCAGCCGCCACCTGCAGGAACGCCTCGCCGTCGGCTCTGGTGTTGGCCGTGACGCTGCGCAGGCGGCGTTCCTGGAAGAGGTCGGTGGCGTAGGTGAGCGGCGGGATCTCGCTGAGGTGGATGCCCGCCACCACCAGCGTGCCCCCGCGATCCAGGGCCTGGAGGGCCGGGGGCACCAGCTCGCCGGCGGGGGCGAACAGGATGGCGGCGTCGAGGGGGACGGGGGGCGCGTCGCTGGCCCCGCCGGCCGAGGCCGCCCCCAGGTCCAGGGCGAGGCGTTGCGCCGCCGGCGACCGGGTGAGCACGTGGACCTCGGCTCCCCGGTGGAGCGCCACCTGGGCGGCGAGGTGGGCCGACCCGCCGAACCCGTAGATCCCCAGCCGCCCACCCGGTGGCAGGTCGGTGAGGGTCAGGGCGCGGTAGCCGATGATGCCGGCGCACAGCAGGGGTGCGGCCGTCACGTCGTCGAACCGGTCGGGGAGGGCGTAGACGAAGGCCTCGGGTGCGGTGATGAGCTCGGCGTAACCGCCGTCGGCGTCCCAACCGGTGAAGCGGGGATCGGTGCACAGGTTCTCCCGGCCGCGGGCGCAGAACCGGCAGGTGCCACAGGTGCTGCGCAGCCAGGGCACCCCCACGCGGGTACCGGTCGGGATCCGGCCCGCGCCGGGGCCGTGGCCGACCACCGAACCCACCACCTCGTGGCCCGGCACCGTGCCGGGCCGGTGGGGGACCAGGTCGCCCTCGGCCAGGTGCAGGTCGGTGCGGCACACCCCGCAGGCGTGCACCCGGACCAGGACCTCACCCGGCCCCGGTTGCGGATCGGGCCGCTCGCCGAGCACCAGCGGCCCCGAGGCCATCGGCCCGGGCTGTTCCACGCTCCATGCTCGCATCGGTCACCTCCGGACGGGGTGGGGGAGGGGGTGGGGACGGGCGCAGGGCGTCGGTCCCGGGCGTCGGTCCAGGGCGTCGATCAGGTCGGGAGCCGCGCCTCCAGGTAGCCCACGAAGCCGCCGAGGGTGGCGATGTCGGGGTAGTCGCGCTCGGGGACGTCGACCCCGGTGGCCTCCGACACGGCGGTGACCAGGTCGAGGAAGTCGAGCGAGTCCAGGTCGACGGCCTCCTGGATGGAGGCGTCGTCGGCGAGGGCGTCCAGATCGGCCTCGGGGGCGATCTGGCTGATCGCATCCAGCACGGTGGCGCGGGCATCGGTCACGAGGGGGCTCCTTCGAGGGCGGCGGGGTCCTGCAGGGCGGTGTCGAGGGCGAGCAGGAAGCGGCTGCCGGCGTGACCGTCGCTCACCCGGTGGTCGGCGGCCAGGGTGGTGTCGACCACCGTGCGCACGCCCACCATGCCGTCTTGGGCCCACGGCACCTCGTGCGGTCGGCCGAAGCCCACCAGCGCCACCTGGGGCGGGTGGATCACGCCGAACACGGCGTCGGCCCCCCCGTCGCCCAGTTCGCTCACGGTGATGGTGCCCTCGCCGAGCTCGGAGCTGCGCAGCCGGCCCTTGCGGGCCCGGGACACGGCACCGTGGACCCGCTCCATCATCTCGGGGGCGCCCAGGGCGGCGGCATCGGCGATCACCGGTACGAGCAGCCCACCGTCGCGGAGGGTGACGATGAGGCCCAGGTCGACCCGGTCGGCGGGCTGGTAGGCGCCGTCTCGCCAGTGGCCGTTGAAGCCCGGCACCTCGGCGGCGGCCCGGGCCACCGCGGCGAGCAGGAGGGCGGCGGGGATCATGCGCTCCCGGGCCGGCCGGTCCTCGTTGTGGCGGGTGAGCCACGCCAGGGCGGTGGTGAGGTCGATGCGTCGGAGCAGGTGGTAGTGCGGGATCTCCCGCTTGGAGCGCTCCATGAGGGTGGCGATCCGCCGCCGCATGGCCAGGGCCCGTTCGTCGCCCGGGGCCGCGGTGGCCCCGACGGGTGGGGAGGAGGCGGACCGCTCGGCCGCCGGAGCCGGCGCCGAGGGCGCCGAGGGCGCGGTGGGTGCGGCGGTCGTGATGGGAACGGCGGTCGTGATGTCGTCGCCGGTGACCGGGCCGCCGCGTCGGGCGACCACCAGGTTCGGATCGATGCCCAGCTCGGCGGCGAGGCGGCGGGCCCGCGGCGAGACGCGTCGGGGCGGTCCGGTGGGCCGGAGGGCGGGGGACGGGGCGGGCCCGCCGGCCGCGGTGCCAGGGCCCGTGGCCTTGGCGGCGGCGGCCGTGGCGGCCGCTTCGACGTCGGCCCGGGTGAGCGCCCCGCCCGGGCCCGTGCCGATGATGCGGTCGGGATCGAGGTGGCCGTCGCGCACCAGTCGGCGCACGAGGGGCGAGAACACGGGCGGCTCGTGCGGCGCGGCACCGGCGCCGGGGGCCGGGGTCGGCTCCGGGACCGGCTGGGGCTCGGGTTCCGGTTCTGGCTCGGGTTCCGGCTCGCCCTCGGGTTCCGGTCCTGGCTCGGGTTCCGGCTCGCCCACGAGTTCCGGGGAGGCGGAGGGCGACCCAGGGGGTGCGGAGGACGAACCGGCCGGGACGATGGTGGCGATGGGGGTGCCCACCGCGACCTCCACGCCCGGTTCCACCAGCAGGGCACCGATCACGCCGTCCTCGAAGGCCTCGGCGTCGATGTCGTTCTTGTCGGTGTGGATCACCGCCACCACGTCGCCGCGGTGCACGGCGTCGCCCGGGGCCACGCACCACTCCAGCACGGAGCCGGCGTCCATGTCGGCGCCGAGGGAGGGCATGGTGAAGTCACCCACGGGGGTCCAGCACCTCCCGGGCCGCGGCCACCAGGTCGGGGACCTGGGGCAGCGCCGCCTGCTCCAGGTGGGCCGCGTAGGGGATCGGGACCTCGGCGGAGCACACCCGGGCCACGGGGGCCTCGAGGTCCCAGAAGGCCTGCTCCATGATGCGGGCGCTGATCTCGGCGGCCAGGCTGCCGCTGCGCCAGCCCTCGTCGACCACGACCACCCGGTGGGTGCGGGCCACCGACGCCATGATCGTGGCGTCATCGAGCGGGCGCAGCACCCGGAGGTCGAGCACCTCGGCCTCGATGCCCTGGGCCGCCAGCTCCTCGGCGGCGTCCAGCGCCTTGGCCAGGGTGCCGCCGTAGGCCACGAAGGTGAGGTCGGTGCCCGGCCGGCGCACGGCGGCCCGGGTGATGTCGTCGACCCCGCCGGGGGCCGACAGGGTGCCCTTGGTGGGGTAGAGCGAGCCGTGTTCGAACAGCAGCACCGGGTCGGGGTCGGCGAGCGCAGCGCGGAGCATGCCCCGGGCGTCGTCGACGGTGGCCGGGGCCAGCACCTTGATGCCGGGGATGTGGGCGTACCAGCCCTCCAGGCTGTGGGAGTGCTGGGCGGCGAGCTGGCGGCCGGCGCCGGTGGTCATGCGGATCACCAGCGGCACGTCGAACTGGCCACCGGACATGTGGCGCAGGGTGGCCGCGTTGTTGAGGATCTGGTCCAGGGCCAGCAGGCTGAAGTTGACCGTCATGACCTCCACGATCGGGCGCAGACCGCCAAGGGCGGCACCGATGCCCGCCCCCACGATGGCCGACTCCGACAGTGGTGAATCCCGGACGCGGAGTGGTCCGAACTCGGCGAGCAGGCCGCTGCTCACCCCGAAGCACCCCCCGTAGGCGCCGACGTCCTCGCCCATGAGGAAGGTGCGGTCGTCGCCGGCCAACGCCTCCCGGAGCGCCTCGCGGAGCGCCTCCCGATAGGTGACGACCGTGGGCTCAGCGGTGGTGGGTTCGCCGGTGGTGGGTTGGGTGGTGGTGGGTTGGCTGGTGGTCACGACCGGTCCTCCGCGTAGACGAACCGGGTGAGGTCCTCGACCGGTTCCAGGGTGCCGGCCCGGGCGAAGGCGACCGCGTCGTCGATCTCGGCCTGCGTCGCCGCCTCGATGGCGGCGAGGTCGTCTGCGGTGAGCAGGCCGGCCTCGGTGACCCGGGCGGTGAAGGCGGGGATGGGGTCGCGTTCGCGCCAGTGCTCCACCTCTTCGTGGCCCCGGTACAGCTCGGGGTCGTACATGGAGTGGGCGCGGAACCGGTAGGTGCGGGCCTCCAGGAACACGGGACCGCCACCGGCCCGGATGGACTCGACGGCGCGCCCGGCGCCGTCTCGGACGGCCTCCACGTCCATGCCGTCGATGCTCCAGCTGGGCATGCCGTAGGCCGAGGCCTTGAGGGCCATGTCGGTGACCGCCTCGGAGCGGTCCAGCGCGGTGCCCATGGCGTAGAGGTTGTTCTCGCAGCAGAACAGCACCGGCAGGTCCCACAGGGCGGCCAGGTTCATGGTCTCGTGGAACTCGCCCTCGGCCATGGCCCCCTCACCGAAGAAGCACACCGTCACCCGGTCCAACCCCCGGGTCTGGGCGGCCAGGGCCAGGCCACCCGCCACGGGGATGCCGCCGCCCACGATGGCGTTGCCGCCGTAGAACCGGTGCTCGGCGGAGAACAGGTGCATGGAGCCGCCCCGGCCGCGGCTGCACCCCTCGGCCCGTCCGAACATCTCGGCCATGATCGAGCGGGCCGTCACGCCCCGCACCAGGGCGTGGCCGTGGTCGCGGTAGGTGGCCACCACGTTGTCGTCGGGCCGGAGCACGGAGCTGACCCCGGTGGCCACGGCCTCCTCGCCGATGTAGAGGTGCACGAACCCGCGGATCTCGGCCCCGCTGTACAGCTCCACGCAGCGTTCCTCGAACCGGCGGATGCGCACCATGTCGGTGAGCAGGGCGCGGGCCGTGTCGGCGTCCAGGGGGTGGGCCGGGCTGGTCACGTCGGGGCTCCGGGGGTCTCGTGGCTCGGGGCGGTGGCCGTGCTGGAGGCCGCGGCGTCGGCGGCGTCGCTCTCGGCGGCGATGGCTTCGTCTCGCAGCAGGCGTCGGATGATCTTG
>DAIMFV010000039.1:0-363 GCA_036724365.1 Acidimicrobiales bacterium
GGAGATCCTCCGAGTGGCCGGCGGGTTCCGCGCCGTCAGCGCCGAGGAGTGGGCCGCCTACGTGGCCGCACAGATCGGCGAATCGGCGGCCGACGCCTGTGAACCCCTGCTGCTAGGCGACCGACTCGCCGACCTCCGGGTCCTGGCCGATGACCCTCGGGCGAGCCTGGATGTGCGCGACCTCCAGGACACCTGCGACCGGGCCAGCGAAGCCGCCCGTCGGGCGGTGATCGATGGAGAGGGAGCGAACCCCGGTTCCTGACGGCGTGAGCAACCGTCGGCCGGAGCCCCGGTCCTCCCTCACCTTCCAGGCAGGAGGGTGCTGACCAGGAGGGGGAGGGCCAGGGAGATGGAGTCCCTCAC
>DAIMFV010000039.1:373-21005 GCA_036724365.1 Acidimicrobiales bacterium
CACCACGCGGTGGGCCACGTCGTCGTACGCGGTCTCGCCACCGTTGATGATGATCAGCTCCGCCCCCGATTCCAGGGCGATGTCGCACAGGCTCGCCGCCGGGTGGACCTGGAGGGTGGTGCCCACGGCCCACAGCTGGTCGCAATCGGCCGCGGCCGCCACAGCTGCGTCGAGCACCGCCGGATCCAGGTTCTCGCCGAACATGACCGTGGCCGTCTTGAGGATCGCCCCGCAGTCCACGCAACACGGGTCGTCCTCACCGGCGTCGAGGCGGTCCAGGGCTTCGGCGGTGGTGGTACGGGCATCGCAACCGGTGCACATCGCCTCGACCATGTTGCCGTGGAGCTCCAACCCCAGCTCCGGCGAGGAGCCGGCCCGGAGGTGGAGCCGGTCGATGTTCTGGGTGACCAGCGCCCGCAACCCGCCCCGACGCTCCAGCTCCACCAGGGCCAGGTGGCCGGCGTTTGGCTCGGCGCCCCATGCGGGGTTGGCCCGGCGGGCCAGCCACGACCGGCGACGGATCTCGGGATCGGCCAGGTAGTTGGTGATGGTGAACAGCCGGGCGGCGTCGGGATCACGGGTCCACACGCCGGACGGGCCCCGGAAGTCGGGGATGCCCGAGTCGGTGGAGATCCCGGCCCCGGTGAGCACGGTGATGCGGGGGGTCACGGCCCGAGGGTACGCCGCGGTCGGGTCGGCCCCGCTCCCCTACGCTCGGCCGGTTCCACGAGGAAGGTGAGCTGCGTGTTCGACACCGAAGAGAGCGCCTTCGAGCAGGACATGGCCCGGGTGGCCCGGGCGCAGCGGGAGCAGCAGCACCTGCTGGTGCAGCGCGAGGCGGGGCGGGCCGAGGTGGCGCAGGCCACCGACGACGTGGAACGGGCGCGGGGTGCGCTGTCCGACGAGCACGGCGACGCCCAGCAGTTGGCGTCGCTGACGTTCACCAGCGTGGCGGCGATGCTCCGGGGCACCCGGGACGACCAGCTCCGCGAGCAGCTCGCCACGCGGGAGGCGGCCCGACTCGCCTTCCTGGCCGCCGAGGAACGCCTGGCCCAGGCCTTGGCCGACCTGGCCCGGGTGGAGGACCGGCTGGTGGCGTTGGGCGACGTCGACGCCGAGCGGCTGCGCCTGGAGGAGGCCCAACGACGGTGGCAGGCGGTGGCCGAGCCGACCGCCCCACTTTCCGCCATCCCGCCGGGCGGGCCTCCGCCCGATGCGCTCGCCCCCGGCTCGAACCCGGCCCCCGCTCCCGCCGCCACGCCCACGGCCCGACTCGACGTGGCAGAGCGCCGCGGCGTCCTGGCCGAGGAGCTGCGCGAGGTCGACGAGGCGCTGGCCGCCGGCCACCTGGCCGCGGCCCGACTGGGTCACGCGGCCGTCGTGCTCGGCCGCCCCGACTCGGGATCGACCAGACCGGTGGACGACGACGCGATCGACTCCGTGGTCGCCGTCCTCCGGCACTGCGACCTCGCCCTGGGCACCTTCCAACGCGAGCTGGCCGACCTGGTCCAGGGCGGCGTGGGGCCGCGGGGCGCCGGCCGGTGGGACGACACCGTGGCCACCTTCGCCGACCAGCTCTACGACGACCTCGACGTGGCCGCCCACCAGCAGGCCGCGGCGGCCCGGATCGACGTGCTGCGGGCCGAGGTCGACGCCACCCTCCACGCGGTGCGGGTGCACGGCCGGGCCCTGGCCGACGCCACCGCCGCCCTGGGCCCCGGCACCGGCCGAGGCACCTGAGTCCCCGGGGCCGCCACCGCCCCGCCATCGGGCGAGCCCGACGCCGCCGGAGTCCCTAGCCTCGGCCCCGTGTCCGATCAGCTCCCACCAGATCCCACCGTTCCCGGCGACGGGGGGTTCACGCCACCGCCCGCGCCGCCCGCGCCGACGCCACCGGCCTGGGAGCCACCGGCCTCGGCCCCGCCACCGGGTGCGATGGGTCAGCCGGCACCCACCGGTCCGCCCCAGCTGGTGCTGCCGGCCACCGAGCGGCTGCGCCTGGCGGTGAGCCGCCGGGTGACCACCGACTACGTCTTCAGCTTCTGGACGGCGTTCGGGTGGACCATGCTCACCTGCGGCATCTTCGGCTACTACGTGGTCTACAAGCTCTTCCAGCGCTCGGTGGAGCACAACGCCCGCCGCATCGAGGTGCTCGACGCAGCCACCACGGCGGCGTGGGAGCGGGCCGTGGCGGCCGGGCGCGGCCACGAGCTCACGCCCTGGTTCCAGTCGCTCGGCGCCCAGCTCGACGTGCTGCGCCGTCTCACCACCGAGTTCCGCGACCCGACGATCTGGACCGTCCTGTCGATCGTGGCCGGGGGCATCGCCCAGATCGTGGGCTTCGTGTTCCTGGACCAGGACCTGGTGGCCCACGAGGCCGCGGAACGCTCCGCCGAGGAGCAGCTGGCGGCGATCCTGGCGTCGCTCGGCACCCCGGTGGCGTTGCCCCCCGCCCCGGCCCCCAAGGGCGCCCACAACGTGGGCGGCCGCGTGCTCGCCGTGTTCGGCACCTGCGGCCTGTACGCGCTCTGGTGGGAGTACGACGTGATGGTGGAGGCCAACGCCAACTACCAGGTCGACTGGGCCCGCGAGGACGCCCTCCTGCAGGCCCTCGGCGCCTGACCACACCCCCACCCCTCCCCGTTCTGGCGTACGTGAGGTCCGACAGGTGGGCCGGAGGTACGCCAGAACGCGTGGGGGGTGAGAATGTGACGACCCGTCAGAAACCGGCCTAGCGTGCCCGCCATGCGTGGGATCATCAGCCACGGGGCCTACCTCCCCTACCGGCGGCTCGACCGCTCCACCATCGCCGCCGTGGCGGGCACCGGGGGCGGCAAGGGCACCCGCACCGTCGCCAGCTACGACGAGGACACCACCACGCTCGGCGTGGAGGCGGCCCGGCGGGTGCTGCACGCCACCGACGCCCGGCCCGGTGCGGTGTGGTTCTCCACCGTCACCCCCGCCTACGTCGACAAGACCAACGCCACCGCCATCCACGCCGCCCTCCGTCTGGGCGACGACGTGATCGCCGCCGACTTCGGCGGGGCGGTGCGCTCCGGGGTGGCGGCGCTGCGGGCCGCCCTGGCCGGCGGCCCGGCCACCCTGCTGGTGAGCGCCGACGTCCGCACCGGTCTGCCCGGCAGCGCCGACGAGGCCGCCGGGGGCGACGCCGGGGCCGCCCTGCTGGTGGGTGACGACACCCATGGCGCGGTCGTGGCCGAGGTGCTCGGCACCGGATCGGCCACCGACGAGTTCCTCGACCGGTGGCGCACCCCGGGCGACACCCGTTCCAGGCAGTGGGAGGAGAAGTTCGGCGAGACGCGCTACGTGCCCCTCGCCGTGGCCGCCTTCCGGGCCGCCCTGGCCGACGCCGGCGTCGAGGCCGACCGGGTCGACCACTTGGTGGTGGCCAGCACCCACGCCCGCGCCGCCAAGGCGGCGGTGAAGAAGCTGGGCGTCGACGCCACCAAGGTGGTCGACGACCTGGCGGCCACCGTGGGCAACCCCGGCGCCGCCCAGCCCGCCCTGTTGCTGTCGGCCGCCCTCGAGCAGGCCACGCCCGGACAGGTGGTGGTGCTGCTGTCGCTGGCCGACGGAGCCGACGCCCTGGTGTTCCGCACCACCGACGCCATCGCCACCCACGTGGTCCACGACCCCGTGACCGATCAGGTGGCGGGGGGCGCGCCCGTGGCCTACGGCAAGTTCCTGGCCTGGCGCGGCATGCTCACTCCGGAACCGCCGCGGCGACCCGAGCCGGCCCGGCCGTCGGCCTCGGCGGCCGGGCGCAGCGAGGACTGGAAGTTCGGCTTCGTCGGGAGCCGCGACCGCACCACCGGCGCCCTGCACCTGCCGCCGGCCCGGGTGTCCCGGGAGGGCGGCGCCGTCGACGACATGGAGGCCGCGCCCATGGCCGAGGTGGGCGGGACCGTCGTCACCTACACCATCGACAAGCTCGTCTACTCGCCGAGCCCGCCGGTGGTGTTCGCCATCGTCGACTTCGACGGCGGTGGCCGGGCCCCGATCGAGCTCACCGACGTGGACCCGGCCGACGTGGCCATGGGCGGCCGCGTGCAGATGACCTTCCGGCGGCTCTTCACCGCCGACGGCATCCACAACTACTTCTGGAAGGCCCGGCCCGTCCGGGGTGGCGCCACCACCGGCGACGCCACCGCCACCAGCACCACCAGCGTCACGGAGGCCTGACCAATGGGGAGCCACGGCATCAAGGACCGGGTGGCCATCGTCGGGATGGGGTGCACCCCCTTCACCGAGGCCTGGGACAAGGGCGTCGACGACCTCGCCCTGGAGGCGTCGAACGAGGCCTTCGCCGCCGCGGGCATCACCAAGGACGACGTCGACGCGTACTGGCTGGGCACCGCCCAGTCCGGCATGAGCGGCATCACCCTGGCCCGGGCCCTGCAACTGCAGAACAAGCCGGTGACCCGGGTCGAGAACTACTGCGCCACCGGCTCCGAGGCCCTCCGCCAGGCGGCCTACGCGGTGGCGTCGGGGGCCTACGACGTGGCCATGGCGGTGGGCGTCGAGAAGGTGAAGGACTCCGGCTACCAGGGCCTGAACGCCTTCCCGATCCCGAGCGACGGCACCACCCGCACCCTCACCGCCGCCGGCTCGTTCTCCATGGTGGCGCCGGCGTACGCCGAGAAGTACGGCGTGCCCATCGACGACCTCAAGCGCACCCTGGCCCGGATCGCCTCGAAGAACCACTTCAACGGGGCCCGCAACCCGCGGGCCCAGTTCCGTCGGGAGATGAGCGTCGACCAGATCTGCGCCATGCCCCCGGTGGCCGGCCTGCTCAGCGTGTTCGACTGCGCCGGCGTGGCCGACGGGTCGGCCGCAGCCATCGTGGTGCGGGCCGAGGACGCCCACCGCTACACCGACACACCGATCTACATCAAGGCCCTCAGCTTCGTGGCGGGCAACGGCTCGGGCCTGGGCGATCCCGACTACGACTACACGTGGTTCCCGGAGATCGCGGCCTGCGCGGCCGATGCCTACGCCCAGGCCGGCATCGCGGAGGACCCCACGGCCCGCATCGCCATGGCCGAGGTGCACGACTGCTTCACCCCCACCGAGCTCGTGCTCATGGAGGACCTCCAGTTCTCCGAGCGGGGCACGGCGTGGCAGGACGTCGAGGCCGGCCGCTTCGACCTGGGTGGCGAGCTGCCGGTGAACCCCGACGGCGGGCTCAAGAGCTTCGGTCACCCGGTGGGGGCGAGCGGTCTGCGGATGATGTTCGAGGCCTGGCTGCAGCTGCGCGGCGAGGCCCCCGACGACCGGCGCATCTCGTCGATCTCGGGCGACCGGAACCTGGCCCTCACCCACAACCTGGGCGGCTACCCGGGCGAGATGGTTAGTTTCGTGAGCCTGCTCGGCGCCGAACTGGGCTGAGGCTGCACGGCGCGGCCAAGAGCGCCCAACTTCAGGCGCCAATTTGATGCCGAGGTGCGGCTTCGCACGACCGAGGGCTGGCTGGACGCGCGAGGCGCGTGGGGTGCCTTGTTCGTTCCCGTCCTGCATCACCCCTGAACTCGTTGCTTCTCGGTGGATTGGCAGGGCCATCAATCACTGCTGCGCACCAAGGCAGGTGATTGATCATGTGGATGAGGAGCGGTAACGTCCACACTCAATGCGCCGGCGACTCAATGCGCCGGCGACTCAATGCGCCGGCGACTCAGACCTGGGGGACTGCCGGTGCAGAGAACGAATGGCTCGCCGAAATCGCACCACGGGGCGTTAGCACTCCTGTTCACAGTAGCCGCAGTGGTCGGGCTCACCGGTTGCTTCGACAACATGTTCCCAACCGCCAACTTCGAGAATGGGCGTTCGTCGTGCTATTCGCCGGTGAGCATGTGTATGACAGACAATGCTTCGGTGGCCTTCTGGGTTGACCCCATCATGCCTGCTTATATTCGCACCGGTACCCGGGCTGCAATGACAGACCTGGGTGGTTCGACAGACCTCACCGCGGTGGAACAAGCCGATCGAATCCTCGACGCAGAGAACAACGCCGAAACTGATCTTCTCTATTACGTGGACAACTACCTTCCGGACTTCCGAGTGGCGGAATCCTACTGCGAAGATTCGGACTTTCCAGCGTCCGGCCGATGCGACCAAGCAGTAGTTCGCTTCCATCATGATCGGATTCTCCAGTTGTTCCCGTGGGAGCAAGCCACCCACCCTGACACCTACCAGAGCATCGCCTGCCACGAGAGCGGCCACATGGTCGGACTCGTGCACGGACGTGAGTCCGATCCCATTCAGGACGACTCCAACCCAGTGCTTGGGTGCATGCGGGATGGTGTGTCAGACCCAATGACCACATTGGGATCGCACAATGTGACTTCGATCAATTCTGCATATTAGGAGGCTACGTGATTCCACCAGCGGCACCCACTCGCGGCCACTATCCCACCATGTGTGAGCCGGTGCGTCGTTCTCGGCAAAACCGACTCTTGGTCACGGCAGTCTTTGCTCCGGTGATGTTCGGACTTGGCTCCTGCGCAGGATCCCCTACCGGAAGCCAAGAAGCCGTGACCTCTGCTTCCGTTGGAACAATTCCAACATCAGGTATGTCAGTGTTGCCGCACACCCGGCCTCGCGACATGATTGATTTCGGTGACGCCGTGGTCTTTGCGACCGTCGAGTCCGAGCGAATCTTCGAATCACCCGACCAGAGCCCGGCCGGGTCGGGCACAGCGATGTTGCGGTACGTCACTGTGCATGTGTCAGACGTCCTGTGGGGCGAGGCCGACCTCGCGGGGACAAGCCTCGAACTACAGACGCTCGGTGGCTTCAACACCGACGAGGGGTACGTCGCCCAGATCGAGAGCGGTGGTCCGATCCTGGAGGTGGGTGGCTCATACGTGGTGTCCCTGTTCCAGATCGACGGCACGTGGAGCCAGCAGACTGGCCTCACGGTGTATCCGGTGATGGGGGGCGCTATCAGCATGACCGGTCACGCTCTTTCGGAGACACACCCGTTCGATGGAATGTCGGTTGAGGACCTCCGTGCATACCTGGCAGCCATACCCGCCGACCCGGCGGTGGAGCAGCATCGCGACGCTGAGGCCCCCGAGCGACTTCGCTTGGCTTCGGGGGACGGCTCGTCCAGCGACACAGCCACACCGAGATCCGTCCCTGGGCAGTAGTCGCGCGTTCGTCGCTCGGGGCACGGCCTAGGCCAGATCGGTCGTCAGCCACCCCGATAGGAGGACCCGAGGTGCGTACGGGGCCTCATCGCATCGAAGCAGCGAACGGTGAACGAGTCCGAGGTGGATGCGTCCCCAGATGCTGGACGGCTGACTCCGCTCAGGGCGCGGTGTAGGCGCTGACCGACACGGTCAGCGGGTTGTCGACCTGGGCGGCCAGCGCGGCACCCAGGGCCGGGATCAGCGACGGATCCGACGCCGCGGCAGAGAACACGATGGTGCGCCGGCCCTGGAGGGTGGCGTAGCCGGCGTCCTCCGGGTCGGTGGTGGGGATCGTGGTGCCGATGAACGAGCCGGTGGCGCCCAGGAACGAGCTGTCGCCCCAGCACTGGGTCTCGGGCGGCGTGGTCTGGTCCCGGTAGAACTGGGTGGTGCCGGCCGCCAGGGTGGGCACCGAGGTCACCAGCCGGTTGGTGGTGACCACCTGGCCCAGCGAACCGCTCACCGCCTCCCACGTGGCCAGCGTGGAGCTGACGCTGTCCTGCACGCCGTCGATGGTGACGCCGGCGGGCACGGTGGAGCTGCGGTACGTCATGCCCTGGGCGGCTGCGCTGAAGTCGACGAAGTCCATCATCGCCGGGATGGAGTGGACGCGGAGGTCGGTGATCACGTCCTCGCGGTCGCGGTACATGAGGTGGGTCCGCTGGGTGAGCGGGCCGCTGTTGGCCCCGATGTAGGAGCGGATGCCCCGCACCGGACCGTCGATGTTGGCCACGAACGCGCCCTCGCCATCGGCGAAGGTGGCGTTGCTACGACCGCAGTAGTTCACGGCGAACTGGTTCTTGTGGGCGTCGAGCAGGTCGACCCCGGTGGCCCCTGAGGCCAGCACCTTCCAGCTGACCTCCTTCCAGCGGTCGGTGAACCCGATCTCGTAGGTGGGGGTGATCACGCGGGAGGTCTCGGGGTTGGGGCCGTCGGCCCGCTTGTAGGTGGTCTTGTAGTCGCCGCTGGTGAGCACGAAGTCGTAGTCGACGTAGTCCAGGCCGGCGGCGGGGTCGAGGGCCCCGGCGGACTCGAAGAGGTACACCCACCCCTGCTGGTCGGTGCCCAGCGAGTCGTCGACCTGCACGGCCACGCCCGATCCGGGCACCACCCCGGCCGGCTCGGTGCGCTCGTCGTCGCGCGGCTTGCCGCCGGCGTCGGCCGCCATGAACACCAGCTCGTCGTTGGTGTCGAAGGTGGTGTCGGTGTCGGCGCCCACGAAGGTGTTCGGGTCGGCGTACTGCAGGGCGGTGATGGCGCCCGAGCCCGAGCCGTACACGGTGCCGGCGACCCCGGCGGTGGTGTTGTTGGCGGGCTGGGTGCCGAACCCGACCACCTTTCGCTGATCGATCTGCACCGGGATCTGGGTCCACTGGGGCTGGTCACCCACCCGGGCGTGGCGGAACGCCACGATGGTCCCGGGGGCCAGGCCCGCCAGGTCGGGCAGTTGGGCACCGGTGAGGACGACGGGAGCCGCGGGCCGGGCGACGGTGTTGACGTCGTCGCACCCGGCCAGGGCGGTGGCGGCGAGCACGGCGGCAGCGGCGGCGGCCAGTGGGCGCGCCAACGGGCGGAGCGACATGGACGGATCCCCTCATCCGGGCGGTGGACGAACCACGGTCACGGTCCGCGGCGGACCGTTCACCCGCTCGACCCTACCGGGGTCAACCTCCCGCCGTGTCGGCGGGCGCGCCCGGCGGTGGCGGGTAGTCGGGGGTGCGATCGGACTCGGGGATCTCGGTGAGGATGCCCGGCGACTCGGGGACGTCCTGGAACAGCAGCCCGTCGTCCATCTCCTGGGGATCGGCCAGGAGGAACCGCTGCCCGCCCAGCGGGTAGCGCCACATGCCGGGGCCTTCCACCTGCTGTTCGCTCGGCCCCACCAGGTCGGGGTCCCACCACACCACCGTGAAGTCGTCGATGCCCACGAAGTCGAGCTGCTCGAAGATCCCGTGGTCGCCGTAGCTGATCTGGGGGGTGGTGGGTCCGCCGCCCGACGGCGGGTACCGGAACATGCCACCGGCGAAGGTCTCGGGCGTGAGGTCGGGGCCGGCCAGGTGGATCCCCGTGAACAGGAGCTGCACCACCGGGCCGGTGACCTGCAGGCTCTTCTTGGCCTCCGGATCCTTGCCGTGGAACCACTTGTAGAGCCGCCAGGTCTCGGACTGCTCGGGCTTGCCCCGCGCCGGTGACGACGAGGCCCCGAAGGCGTGGGCCCACTGCTCCTGATCGACGATGAGACGCCCCACCGCGGTGGTGTCGGTGAACACGGTGCCCGTGATCACCCACTCGGGGGCGTAGTTCTGGCGGCCGGCCGCGTTCACCAGGTCCATCAGCATGAACGGGTCACCGGCGAAGACCACGGTGGTGATCTGCTCCTCCTTGAGGCGACCGATGATGCCCTGGGCCTGCTGGGCGGTGGTGTTGGTGTCGAGCAGGTACGAGATGATCACGTCGGCCTCGGCCCCCATGGCCTCGTAGCGCTCGGTCATGCGGGCCGTGAGGTCGTCGTAGATCGGCGGGTCCTGGTCGTAGTGGACCACCCCGATGGTGCGGGTGCGCGCCTGGAACGCGGGGTCGCCGGCGTGCACGGCCGGCTGGCCGAACAGGTTGGCGACGCCGAAGTCGAGGACCCCCTGGAGGATCTGGTCGGGGCTGGCCAGCACCGCCCACGTGTAGGGGGCCAGCTCCTGGTACAGCGAATCCGGGGCCGACGGGCTGCAGGCCAGGCACAGCACCCCCCGCCGGGCCAGCTCCTCCTGGTAGGCCAGCGACTGGGTGGGGCCACCGATGCTGGCGAAGGCGCCGAGGTCCTCGGCCACGCGGCGGGCATCGGCCCGGGCCTGGGCCGGGTTCTTGCCGTCTCCGGTGCCCTGGAACGCCTTGATCACCACCCGCCGGCCGTAGGTCTCGTAGTTCGCGTTCGCCATGGCCACCAGCTCCTCGAGGAGCGTGGTGCGAAGGGCGGCGCTGTCGAACACGCCGAGGCTCTCGGCCAGGCCCAGCAGATCCTGGGGGCCGGGGATGTAGTACGCCACCACGATCTCCTCGGCGGTGACGCCGTCGGTGGTGGCGCCGCCGTTGTCGCCGTCGAACGCCGGCACGCAGGGCACGGCGTACACCGACGGCAGCATGATCCGACCGGTGTCGGGGTCGCAGCGGTCGCCCCAGTCGTGGTCGTCGAGGGCGCCGGCCTCCTCGGCCTCGGCGTAGGTGATCGGGAGCGCCGGGTTCGACGACCACGGATCACCGCCGTCGCCGTCGCCACCGTCGCCGCCCGTACCGGGGGTGGAGACGCCCGGCCCGGTGCCGGGCCCGGACCCGGTGGTGGCGTCGCCGCCCTTCACGGTGGCGACCACGCCGGCACCCACCAGCAGCGCCACCACCGCCAGCAGCGGACCGAACCGCTGAGCGGGCGAGAGCTTGGGCCACGGGCGGACGACGTCGCCGGGGGTTGCGGTCATGGCGCACCTCGGGTGGGCAGCGGTTCGGGGACGGTGGCGGGGCTCGGGTGGTCGGTGCGGCGAACCGTGTGCGACGAGGTACCCAGGTACGAGGCGACCACCGCCGGGTGGTCGAGCACCGCCGCGGGCGGGCCCGACGTGACCACGGCGCCCTCGTCGAGGGCGACCAGCCGGTCGGCGATGGACGAGACGAGCGAGATGTCGTGCTCGATCACCAGGAGGGTGGCGCCGAGGGTGCGGCGGAGGTCGGCGAGGAGCGGGGCGAGGGCTTCGGCCTCTCGCTGGGCGATGCCCGACGACGGCTCGTCGAGCAGGACCACCGACGGGCCGTGGGCCACCACGCAGGCCAGGTCGACCATGCGACGCGACCCGGTGGACAGCTCGGCGACGCGGGTGCTGCGCAGGGCGGTGAGGCCGAACAGCTCGAGCAGTACGTCGACGCGCTCGGCCACCGCCGCCTCGGTGATCTGCCCGGCCGGCAACCGGAACGCGGCGGTGACGGGGTCGCCGGCCTCGATCCACCGTTCGAGGGCGGTGGCGAGGGTCTCGGTGACGGTCAGGCCCGGGAAGAGGCGGGCATCCTGGAACGACCGGCCCAGGCCGGCGCGGGCCCGGGCCGACGGCGTGAGGTCGGTGATGTCGGCCCCGTGCAGGCGGATCTGCCCCGAATCGCCGGGGGTGAACCCGCTGATGAGGTCGAACAGCGTGGTCTTGCCGGCACCGTTGGGGCCGATGAGCCCGACGATCTCACCCGGTGCCACCGACAGATCGACGGCCCGCACCGCGCTGATCCCCCCGAAGGCCACGCTGAGGTTCTCGGTGGCCAGGGCGGTGCGGACGTCGACGGCGGGCGAGGGCGCGGGACGATCCACCACGCGGGTCGGCCGGCCACCGTCGGCCGAACCGGCGGCCAGGGCGTCACGGGTGCCCTGCAGGTACATGGCCTGGATCAGCTCGGGCCGGTCGATCAACTCGGCGGCGGGGCCGGAGAAGCGGATGGCGCCCTTCTCCATGAAGTAGGCGTGGTCGGCCACGCTGAGGGCCACGTTGACCGACTGCTCCACGATCACGATGGTGGTGCCGCCCTCCCGCAGCACCCGCAGCTCGTCGAGGAGCTGCTCCACCACCAGGGGGGCCAGGCCGAGCGACAGCTCGTCGATCAGCAGCACCTCGGGCTCGGTGAGCAACGCCATGGCCAGGGCGAGCTGTTGTTGTTGGCCGCCGGAGAGGTCGCCGGCCTGGTCGGCGGACCGCTGGGCCAGCACCGGGAACCGTCGGTGGGCCTCGGCGATGCGGGCGGCCACCCGATCGTGGTCGTGGCGGATCTGCCAGGCCGCCACCCGCAGGTTCTCGTCGACGGTGAGCCCGCCGAACACCCCGGCGCCGCCGGGCATCTGGGCGATGCCGGCCGACGCGATCTGGTCGGGTTCCAGGTCGAGCAGGTCGACCGGACCGAGGCGCACCGCCCCGGCGGTGACCGAGGCCACCCCGCCGATGGCGCGCAGGAGGGTGGACTTGCCGGCGCCGTTGGTGCCGAGCAGGGCGGTGATCTCACCGGGGCGTACGTCGAGGTCGACGCCGAACAGCACCTGCACCTTGTCGTAGGCCACGTCGAGGTTCCGCACGCACAAGGCGTCGGGTCGCAGCGGCAGGTCGGGGTCGGCGTGGACCACCGGGTGCTCGCGGGCCCGGGCCCGCTCGGCAGGGGCGGTGGCGGCGTCGAGCGCCACGTCGGCCCGGACCAGCTCGATCCCGTGTCGGCGGGCCACCACGGCCAGCACCCGTTGCCGCAGTCGGGACACCAGCTCGGCCAGGCCGCCGGGCAGGAACATGAGCACCACCAACACGCCGACCGACGACGGCAGCAGCGACCAGGCGCCGGTGAGGAAGTTGCGGCTGCCATCGAGCACCACCGCCCCGAGCACGGCCCCGAAGGCGCTGCCCACGCCGCCGACTACGGCGGAGATGAACACGTTGAGGCCCTGGTCGGGGGCGAAGGTGCCCACGTCGTAGGCCTCGTTGACGTAGACGATCATGCCGCCGGCCCCCCCGGCCAGGAAGCCCGACAGGGCGAAGGCGGTGAGCCGGGCCAGCGGCACCCGCACGCCGTAGGCCTGCACACCGGGGGCGTTGTCGCGCACGGCCCGCAGCACCCGACCGGTGCGCGTGCGGCGGATGCCCGCCACGGCCACCAGGCAGAGCACGAGCACGACCAGGCAGACCCGGTACATGGTGGCGTCGCTGGCGAGACCCCACACCCCGAGCAGGGGTCGCCGCTCGATCTGGTCGCGGGGGATCCACTCCGCCTGGCTGGGGTTGAGGATCCACCCCACCGCGGCCACGCCGAAGGCCAGGGTGGTGACGGCCAGGAACAGCCCCTGCCACCGCAACGACGGCAGACCGAGCAGCACCGCCACACCGGCCGTGGCCAGGCCCGCCGCCGGGAGGGCGAGCAGCAGGTCGAACTGCCACTCCACGGTGGTGTAGGCGGTGACCACGGCGCCCACCGCGGCCAGGGCCATCTGCCCCAGGGTGACCTCACCGGTCCAGCCGGTGAGCACCACCACCGACAAGGCCAGCACGGCGAGCGAGGCCACCATGGCGGCCCGGAAGTCCTGGCTGGGCGACAGCACCTCGGGCAGGGCCGCGGCCGCCGCCAGGGCCAGCCCCGCCAGCACCCACCGGCCCACCCGGACCACGGGCAGACCGGCGAGGACGGCCGGCACCGGCGCCGGGTCGACGCTGACCTGCCAACTGGAGACCTCGGCCCGGTCGGCCCGCCGACGCCGGGACGTCTGGAGCAGCAGCCCCACCACCACCACGACGGCCATGACCACGTCGGTGGTGGTGACCTGGTGGCCCCCCGCCGGACCCGACGCCACGTTGAGGATGCCGATGGCCACGGCGGCCCCGACGGCGGTGGGGATGGATCCGAACCCGGCCAGCGCCATGGCGGCCAGCGCGGCCACCAGCGCCCGCAGTCCGACTCCGGTGGAGAGGTCGAGGCCGAGGATGCCGGCCTGGAGGTAGGTGCCCAGGAACGCCAGGACCGACGCCACCACCCACACCCCGGCCTCCAGCCGGGCGACGGGGACCCCGAGCATGGCGGCCCGGTCGGTGCGCTCCGCCGCCGCCCGCACGGCCACGCCCACGTCGGTGCGGGCGAGCGCCAGACCGACCCCCACGATGGCCAGCACGGCCACGACCACCGCCACGACCTCGTCGAGGTGGAACACCGTGGTGCCCACGTCGAACTGGAACGAGCCCGGCATCCGGAAGGTCTCGTTGGGCGCCGCCAGGTCGGAGCGCCCCCAGAGCCGCGGGATCAGCAGGGAGCCCACGGCGAGGAACTGGGCCAGGCCGATGGTGGCCACGGTGAGCACCAGCCGGGGCGACCGCCGGAACCGGCGCACCACCACCAGGTCGATGGCCAGGCCCAGGACCACGGCGGCGATCAGGCCGAGCACCAGCCCACCCAGGTAGCCCACCGCACCCAGGGCCGGGACCAGGGCTCCCACCACCACGCCGGCCCCCACCCCCACGGCCACGGCCCGCCCGGTGGGCACCCGGCCGAGCACGGCGACGGCCGCGCCCACGACCGCCGCGGTGACGACGCCGAGCCAGCCGGCCACGGCCAGGCTGGGGCCGCCGAACAGCACCAGACCGATGCCCAGGGCGGCGGGCAGGGCGCCGATGGAGGCCTGGGCCATGTTGATGACCCGGTTGGCCCGGTACACGAGCATCATGCCCAGCACCACCAGGGCGTTGAGCAGGCCGATCACCAGCCCCTGGAACCAGGCCCCCACCGACACGGGGAACGCCACCAGTTGCACGGCCACCACGGCCAGGGCCGGGGCGGCCGCGCGGAGCCACGGCGGTACGTCGAACGAACGTCGACGGACCGCCACGGCCTACCCCTCCCGCCCGGGGTGGTGGGTCACGAGTACAGGGCCTCGATCTCCTCGGCGTACCGGGCGTTGATGCCTCGGCGCTTCAGCTTGGAGGTGGGGGTGAGCAGGTCTGAATCGGGGAGCCACTCCTCGCCCACCACCTTCACCTTCTTGACCCGTTCGGCGTTGTTGAACGGCTCCATGACCTCGGCGAGGCCAGCTTCGATCTCGGCCACCACCGCCGGGTTGGCGGCGAGCTCGTCGAGCGACTCGAACTCGATGCCCTCACGCGCGGCCCACGCCTTGGCCGTGTCGGGATCGAGCACCACGATGGCCGACACGAACGGGCGCTGGTCGCCGATGGCGGCAGCCTGACCCACGAGCGGGATCATCTTGAGGGCGGCTTCGAGGTTGGCGGGGCTGATGTTCTTGCCGCCGGCGGTGATGATCAGCTCCTTCTTGCGGTCCACGATCCGCAGGTAGCCGTCTTCGTCGATCTCGCCGATGTCGCCCGAGTGCAGCCAACCCTCTTCGTCGATGGTCTCGGCCGTCTTCTCGGGATCGTTGAGGTAGCCCTGGAACACGTGGGGCCCCCGGCAGATCACCTCGCCGTCCTCGGCCAGGGCCAGTTCGGTGCCGGGCATGGCCGGGCCGACGGTGCCGGGCTTGATCTTCTCGGCGGTCCAGGGCATGGCGCCGGTGTTCTCGGACATGCCGTAGACCTCGGACATGGGCACGCCGATGGCCCGGAACCAGGTGAGTAGGGGGGCCGGGATGGGGGCGGCGCCGCTGATGGCGAACTGCAGCTCGTCGAGGCCGAGCAGGCCGCGCACCGCCTTGAAGGCCACGTCGTCGAGGAAGCTCCAGGTGGCCTCGTCCTCTTCGGTGGCGGTGCCGTGCGAGCGTCGGAGGGCGATGGGGCCGGCGGCTGCCACCGCGTCGTCGAACTGCTTGGCCTTCTCGGGATCGGCGGCGAGCGCCGCCATGACCCCGGCGTTGAACTTCTCCCACACGCGGGGCACGCCGAACATCACGTGCGGCTTGACCTCACGGCAGTAGGCCGCCACCTGCGACGGGTCCGGGCAGGTGCTGACCTCGGTGCCCAGGATCATGTGCTGGTAGTGGCTCACCGTGCGCTCGGCGATGTGGGCCATGGGGAGGTAGGACACCAGCCGCTTGCCGGCGAACTCGAGGTCTCCCATGAGGTCGCGCAGGCTCGCCACCATGAAGAGCGCGTTGGCGTGGGAGATCATCACGCCCTTGGGGGGGCCGGTGGTGCCCGAGGTGTAGATGACGGTGGCCAGGTCGTCGGGGCTGGCGTGGCCCACCTCGGCGTCGAGGTCGAGCGGTTCGTGGGCGAGCAGGTCGGCGTAGGTGAAGTCGTGGGCCTCGTCGCCGGGCCGCACCACCCCGAGCGAGCGGAGGTCGGGCAGCGCGGCCCGCACCTGGTTGAACCGGGTGAGGAAGCCGTTGTCCTCCACCACGCCCACCACGGCCTCGCAGTGCCCGGCCAGGTACTCGATCTGCTCGGCCGAGGAGGAGTTGTAGATGCTCACCGGGGTGGCGCCGAGGAAGAGGGTGGCGGTGTCGAGCACGTGGAACTCCGGCGTGTTCCGCAGCATCAGCACCACCCGGTCGCCCGGGTTCACGCCGAGGGCGCGCAACCCGGCGGCGGCCCGGGCCACCAGGTCCCGGTACTCGGCGAAGGTCATCTCCTGCCAGTCGTCGCCGTCCTTCCAGCGGAGCGCCACGGCGTCGCCACGGGCGGCCACCGTGTCGAGGAAGGCTCGCGGGATGGTCTGGCCGGCGATGCGGTCGAGGATGGCGCTCATGGCGGTACTGCTCTCCTGGTCGGGTCGACGATACGACGGGACGGGCCGCCCCTGGGGGGCGGACGTCGCAACGGTCTGGGAGGCGACCGGACCCAACCCGGACGCCCATCTGAAGTGGCCATAGGACTAGCAGACGCGTCGGGCCCCGTGTCCGCGATCGCGCGCCGGTTCGCAGGCACCCGTCCGGGTTGCGGGTGGACGCCCCACCGGCGAGACTGGAACTTGACCGATCGGTCTAGTTCTGTCGAGCTCACGGGGGTCCGTCCCCCGGAAGGGGAACGTCATGCCCACCGCCGTCATCGTCGACGCCGTCCGCACCGCCGGCGGCAAGCGCTACGGAAAGCTCTCGGGTTGGCACTCCGCCGACCTCGCCGCCGAGGTCCTCCGGGCCCTCGTCGAGCGCAACAACCTCGATCCCGCCCTGGTGGAGGACGTGATCATGGGTTGCGTCATGCAGGTCGGCAACCAGTCGGTGAACGTGGGCCGTTCCGCCGTGCTCGCCGCCGGCTGGCCCGACACCGTCCCCGCCACCACCATCGACCGCCAGTGCGGGTCGTCGCAGCAGTCGGCGCACTTCGCCGCCCAGGGCGTGATGGCCGGGGCCTACGACATCGTGGTGGCCGCCGGGGTCGAGGTCATGTCCACCACCCCCATGGGCGCCTCGGTCACCCCCGGCAGCTTCCCGATGGGCCCCAAGGTCATGGAGCGCTACGCCCCCGTGGGTGGCGTGGTCATGCAGGGCACCTCGGCCGAGATCATCGCCAGGAAGTGGGACATCTCCCGCGAGGACATGGACGCCTTCGCGGTGCAGAGCCACCAGCGGGCCGCCACCGCCACCGCCGAGGGCCGCTTCGACAACGAGATCATCCCGGTGAAGGCCAAGATCTTCGACCGCGAGACCAACAAGGTCACCGAGCTCGACGAGATGGTCACCAGCGACGAGGGCATCCGCCCCGACTCGTCGTTGGAATCGCTGGCCAAGCTCAAGCCCGCGTTCGACCCCGAGAACGGCCGCGTCACCGCCGCCAACTCCTCCCAGATCACCGACGGCGCCTCGGCCATGCTCATCATGAGCGAGGAGAAGGCCCGCGAGCTGGGCCTCAAGCCCCGGGCCCGCTTCCACTCGTTCTCGGTGTGCGGCGTCGACCCCATCGAGATGCTCACCGGCCCCATCCCGGCCACCACCAAGGTGCTGGAGAAGGCGGGCATGACCCTCGACCAGATGGATCTGATCGAGATCAACGAGGCCTTCGCCTCGGTCGTGCTGGCCTGGCAGAAGGAGCACAACCCCGACATGTCCAAGGTGAACGTGAACGGCGGCGCCATCGCCCTCGGTCACCCCCTCGGCTGCTCGGGCGCCAAGCTCATGGCCACCCTGCTCAACGAGCTCGAGCGCACCGGCGGCCGCTTCGGCCTCCAGACCATGTGCGAGGGCGCCGGCATGGCCAACGCCACCATCATCGAGCGCCTCGACTGATCGACTGATCGGCTGATCGGCTGATCGGCTGAACCCGGTCCGGCATCGCCGGCCGGACACCAGCACGTGCTGACGGTGGGGGGCTTCGGCCCTCCACCGTCGGTTTTCGGGGTCCGGCCGACCCCGGCCGTAGGCTGCCGGCCATGCCGTGGCCGATCGTGAACGTGATCGTGGCCCTGGCCGTGGCCTACGTGCTCCTGCGGGTGGGCGCCACCGTGCTGGGGAGCTTCGCCCGGCCGGTGCCGGCGCCGCCCGACCCTGGTGAACTGCGCAAAGTGCGCCTCACCTACCGGTGCTCGATCTGCGCCACCGAGGTCCGCATGACCATGGCCAACGACGAGGTCCCCGAGCCGCCCCGGCACTGCCTGGAGGACATGGACCTGGTGACCTCGATCGACGACATCTGACGGCCGCATCTGACGGCCGCGCCCCAGGTCGTCACCGTCCGGTCATGTTGCGGGCGATGTGGTGCCCACGAGCCCCGCCCACCTGCTTGAACCTCGTTCGCGAAGGGTCCTGACCTGGCCGTTCCACGGCGGGACCCCGATCCGGCCCGCTTTCCCCAGTCTGTGGAAAACCCTGGGGAGCGTCACACCCGTGTAACTTCCCGTCAACCGGGCGTTCGCGGGCGCTCCACCGCAGGTCAGCGGTAGTTGGTGGCGGTGATGATGCCGCCGAGGATGGCCGCCAGGCCCACCACCAGGCGCCAGTTGTCGGGCTCGCCGAACACCCGGGCGTAGTTCAACACGATGACGAGGCAGCCCAGGCCGAGCAGGGCGAACATCAGCACGGGCACCCACGGGGGACTGGGCGCCTGGGCGTACTTGGCCGACGGCGGCGTGTACCGGGTGGACGACGGGGCGTCGCTACCGTCGGGGGCGTGGGCCTTGGAGGCCGTGGTGCCGGCCTGGCCGCCGCCCTTGGGGGTGACCCGCTTGCTCACCACCTTCTTCTTCACCACCGGCTTGGTGGCACCCGAGGGGGAGGCGGCGGCCGGTTTGGCGGATGTGGAGTCCGCACCGGCCTCCGGCTCGTCGGTGCTGGTGGGCTCAGTCTCGTCAGCCATGGCGGCGATGCTACCGAACCACCCCCGACCGACCCGGACCACCCCGGTAGCGTGACGGCCGATGCAGCCGGAGGGTCGGGTCGACGAGGGAGGGAGCCCGACGGCCGCCGAGGTCCGCCAGGTTCGGGCCCTGTGGCCGTGGGTGGCCGGACCGACCTGGGCGCAGAAGCTGGCGTTGGCGATCATCTCGCTGCTCGCCCTCGGTCCCCTGGTGGTCCTGGTGGTCATCCTGCGGGCCGACCCCACCCCGGTGCGGGTGCTGGTCGAGGCCGACGCCACCCCCGACGCCACCCGGGTGACGGTGACCGCCCTGTCGCTCGCCCCGTCGTCGGGTGAGCTGCGGGCGAGGCTGCTCGTGGAACCCGGCCCCGACCTGCTCCGAGACGACGGGCGCCTGGAGCGCACCATCGCCCTGGTGGTCAACGACGCCCGCGGGTCCACCGAGCGCCGGTTCGACGAGGGCACCCGGCCCGATCCCTTCGAAGTGACCCTGCCGGTGGCCGAGGGCTCGGTGGTCCGCTACCCGGTCGACCGCTACGCCGGCAGCGTGGTCGTGGTGGTGGGGGCCGTCGACGGGGACGCCTTCGTCCCGATCCCCGCCTCGGTGTCGGCCCGCTCGATCATCGACGACTTCGAGCTCTCGGGTCGCCTCGTCGACCCCGAGGGGGGCGACGCCCTCGACCAGGACCTGGGCACGTTGACGGTGGTCGACTGGTCGGCCAGCCGGCCGGCCACCACCGCCGTGTACGCCGTCTGGCTGATGATCCTCATGTGGGGCCTGGCGGTCACCGGCCTGCTCATCGTGTGGGCGGTGGTGATCTGGATGGTCGAGGTGCCGTTCTGGGCGTTCGGCTACTTCGTGGGCGTGCTGTTCGCCCTCCCGCCGCTGCGCGACTCGCTCCCGGGCCGACCGCCGCCGGGCACCATCTTCGACTTCGTGTCGTTCTACTGGTCGGTCACCATCATCGGCGTCAACCTGATGCTGGTGCTGGCCATCTGGCTGCGCCGCACCCGGGCCCAGACCCGCCTGCGCGACCTCGACGACGCCACGGTGCCCGCCGGACCGCCCACCGGCCCCTGAAACCGACTGGCGGGACCGCCGACCCCGGCCACTACCCTGCCGGGCGATGGCTGCCCGGGTGCTGGTGATCGACAACTACGACTCGTTCGTCTACAACCTCGTCCAGTACCTGGGCGAGGCCGGGGCCGAGCCGATCGTGCACCGCCACGACGCCATCACCCTGGAACAGGCGGCGGAGCTGGACCCCGACGGGGTGCTCATCTCGCCCGGGCCGGGCACGCCCGACGACGCCGGCATCAGCAACGAGGCCATCTTGCACTTCACCGGCCGCAAGCCGGTGCTGGGGGTGTGCCTCGGGCACCAGGCCATCGGCCAGGTCTTCGGCGGCACCGTGGTGCGGGCCCCCGAGATCATGCACGGCAAGACCTCGCTGGTGCGCCACCTGGGCGTGGGCGGGTTCGCCGGCCTCCCCCAGCCGCTCGAGGCCACCCGGTACCACTCGCTGGTGGTGGCCCGAGACACCGTGCCCGAGGTGTGGGAGATCACCGCCGAGACCGACGACGGCATCGTGATGGGGCTCCGCCACCGCGAGCACCCCACCGAAGGGGTGCAGTTCCACCCCGAGTCGATCCTCACGGTGGGCGGCCACGACCTGGTGGGCAACTTCCTGG
>DAIMFV010000040.1:0-7943 GCA_036724365.1 Acidimicrobiales bacterium
GCCGTGGGGTCCGGGCCGCCCGGCGGTCCCAGGCCGCGCCTTTCCCGGCCCGCGGTCGGGCTGCCGGTCACCACGGCGTCGAGGCGCAGGCGGTCGGTGGTCTCGCTCCGACCCGGGTCGCGGAGCTGGGCCCAGACGGCCAGGGCCAGTACCGACACGGCCACGCCGCCGGCGACGAGGGCGAGCCGGCGGCCGGAATCGGGGCGTCGCGGTGGACCGGTGGCGGGGTCGGGCGGGTTCAACGGCACCGGAACGGCTCTCCGATCTCTAGCGTGGCGATGGCGATGATAGGCCCCTCGGCCTCGGGTGTTCCCCCGAGGGCGCCGGCGCAGCCGAAGTCGTTCTGGGTGGGGATCCAGTGCCGGATGCCGTCCTGGTCGACCCACCACGAGGAGCCGTCGTCGGCCACCAGCACCCGGTCCTGGCTGTCGAGCGGGAGCAGACCGGCGGGGTTGGCGACCGGCTCCCAGGTGACCCGGGTGGGGTCGAGGTAGTCGATGGTGACCCGGCCGTGCTGGAAGTCCTGCACCTTGCCGGTGCCGGGGACGTCGCGCAGTTGGGACACCGGAAGGCCCATCTCGCCATCGACCCCGTCCCGGTCGGTCCAGGTGGCGAACACCACCCCGAACACCAGCCGGGCCGGCTCCTTGGGCCCGCCCACGATCGCGCCCTGGCCGAGCTTCACCAGCCAGGTGCCGTCGGCCCGGTCGGCGCGGGCCAGCGGCGGGCCGATGCCCGTGCCGAACGCGAGGACGTAGGTGCGGTAGGTCCAGTACTCGCTGTGGTGCAGGAAGACGGTTCCGGGCGGCTCTCCGTCGACGGCGACCAGCGCCCCGATGCCCTGCGGGGTTCCGTCGGAGACCGGTTGCAGCACCAGGTCCATCTCGTGGGTGAGGACCCCGGCGCAGGTGTCCACGCCGGCGGGGAGGTCGGGGGCGGCTGCTCGGAAGACCGGCGCCCACCGTCGCAGCTCATCATCGGCCGCGGGTCCCACGTCGCCCACCCGGTTGGTGAGGCGGATGCAGCTGGCGGGCTGGTCGTCGTCGGCCTCGTCGTCGCCATCACCGGCGGCTTCGGCGTGGCGGGGGCCCGATGCCGACGGGGTGGGGTCGGGTCGGCTCACGAGCCACGCCACCGCGGCTCCGGCCACGACGGCCAAGATGACGAGGCCGATGGTGATCACGTCGCGACGCGAGCCGTGACGGTGGCGCTCGGCCGGGTTCACGGCATCGACCTCGATGCCGGGTCCATCGGAGACGGCCGGGCCGATGACCACCGTGGCCACGGGTGGCGCCGGGTGGCCGGGCTCCTGGATCGGGGCGGGTGATGACGGGTCGGCACGGCCACGGCTCAGGGCCGCGCCCAGGGCGTCGAGGGTGTCGTCGAGCTGGGACGTGCCCGAGGCCCGTTTGCGTCGGTAGGCGTCCCACCCGCACCCGAAGGCGCTGGCCGCGTCGGTGCCCCGTTGGGTGACCGTCCGCCACCGGCCGGGGCCCGAGCCGACCAGGGCGGCGGCGGCATGGCGGTGGGCGGGGTCGTCGATGGCCGCGATGGCGTCGTCGAGGAGCCGGGGGAGCGCCGCGAACCGCCGGTCGGGCGTGGCCCGGTCCTCGTCGGCCAGCAGGGTGAACAGCTCGGGGAAGGTGCGGTCCCGCAGGGATTGTCGGGACCGCAGGCCGAGGAGTTGGCGCAGCTCCTCGACGAGCGCGCGCGGATCAGGAGCCGGCAGGTTTGCGTCGTCGATCACCGGTCCTCCCCGTGGTGCGCCGTTGGGACTCGCGATGGTACGAAACGGCCGTGACCGGGCCGGTCACCCGACCGGGGCACCCGGGCCGGTCACCCGGCGGGGGTCGGTTGCTCCCGGGTCAGGGCGTGCCGTGGACGGTCACGTTGACCGTCTTGTACGCCTGGGTGAGGGGGCGCAGGGCGTCGTAGGCCCGCACACCGAGCGCCTGCTCGAGGGCGCGGTCGACCCGGCCCGGGACCCGGAGGTCCACGTCGAGGTCGGGGAAGTCGGTGCGGATGTGGCACTCGATGGAGTCGGGCTCGAACCCGGCTTCGTCGAGCAGGGGACCGATCTTGGTGAGCACGGCGGCCACCAGGGGCTGCTTGGCCAACTCGACCGCGGTGACGCAGGCCGCGGTGACGGACGACTCGTCGGCGTGGAGCGCGATCCACTCGGCGAAGGGGTCGGGACCGTCTCCGCTCACCTCCACCACGGGCACGCCGGCGCGGATGGCGCAGCGCACGCCGTCCTCGTGGGGGGTGGGCACCGCCGACCCGTCGGCGCGCACGAGCACGGCGGCGTCGATGTGCCCGTCGATGGGGCAGTTGTGATCGGCGCCGAGGCCCACGCAGGCGAAACCGGCGTCGCCCTTCTCGTGGCAGCGGTGGACCTGGTGACCGTCGCGCGCCAAGTGCTGGGCGGCGGCTTCGCCGACCCACGGGTGGCTCTCGAGGAGGAGGACGTTCAGCGGCTTGCTCATCTTGAGATCGTGCGCTCCACCGACCCGGGCCCACCAGGGACCAAAGTCCCCAGATAACGACGGTTATCACCGCACCGTCCACGGCGCCGAGTTCTGCGGATCGGGAGGCCGGGGTAGGTGGGGGGCGTCAGACGTTCTGGCCGCCCACCCCCGGGTGGAAGCGACGACACGGAGGTTCCCCCATGAAGACGCCCTTGCGAGAGCCCGATCGCCTCGACCGCCAGGCCGACCAGCGCGATGACGCCACGGTCTGGGAGCACGACGAGGTCGTGGTGGCCGACCAGGTCCGCGACCGGGCGGGCCTGTCCCAGGCGGCTCGGGCCGTCGCCCTGGTCGCCGGTGCGGTCGTGACCGTGATCGGGCTGATCGCCGCGCTGCGCATCGACTGGGGCACCGCCGAGTTCGATGCACCGCTGGTCTCTGCCGCCGACATGGCGTTCTCGCCCACCACGGCGGTGTTCACCGCTGTGCTCGGCTTCTTCCTGATCGGGGCGGCCGCCTCCCACGACAGCCCGGCCCGGATCACCCTCGGCGCCATCCCCGCCGCGCTCGGCGCGGCGATCCTCCTGCTGGAGGACGTCGGTACGAGCTGGAACGTGAGCGATCGCCACGGTTGGCTGGCCCTGCTGGTGGGCGGCGTGTTCGTGGTCGCCGGGCTGCTGTCGGAGCGGCGGGACCTGGTGGAGCGTCGCCGGGCCGTACGCCGCACCGTGGGCTGATCCGGAGGCCACGATCGGGTCGATCTCCCCGATCCGGCACCCGGGCCCGGGACCCCGCTCCGGCGGGGTCCCGGGCTCCGGCGCGCCCGGGGCCGGCCTTCCCCGGCCCGGATACCTTGTGGACGTGTACAGCCAGCGGGCCCAGTCGATCGCCACGTTCGGCATCGTCGCCCTGCTCGCGGTGGCCGCGGTGGGCAACCTGGCCACCGCGGGGGACACGGTGCCACCGTTCTTCTCGGTCGTGGCCCCGTTCATCGCCGCCGCTTTCCTCAGCCAGCGGGCGACGATCATCACCGCGTTGGTGGCGCTGCTGCAGAGCTCGTTGCTGGCCCGCTACGGGTCCGGTCTCAGCGGTTGGGCCCTGGCGGCCCGGGTGGGCATGGCCCTGGTGGCCGGGGTCATCGCCGTGGTGGTGGTGGAGGCCCGCCATCGCCACGACCGGATCCTCACCCGCGCCAACGCCGACCTGTTGCTGGCCGAGCTGGTCCAGTCGGTGGTCGACTCGGCCCGGGATCCGATCTACGCCAAGGACACCGAGGGTCGCTACCTGCTCGCCAACCAGGCCACCGCCGAGCTCCTGGGCGCCGGGTCCGGACCGGATCTGGTGGGTCACCGGGACCGCGAACTGGTGGCGCCCGATGCTGCCGATCGCATCGAGGCCGACGACCAGCACACCCTCGCCACCGGCGGTCTGGTGGAGTTCGAGGAGGGGATCCGGGGGGCCGACGGCGCCGAGCGCCTCTTGCTCACCCACAAGTCGGTGCTGATCGATGCCGACGGGTCGGTGATCGGCGTGGCGGGGGTGGCCAAGGACATCACGGTGCGACGGGCGGCCCAGCGCGAGCTCGAACGGTCCGAGCTGCGCTTCCGGTCCCTGGTGGAGACCACTGCCGCCATCGTGTGGGAGGCCGACGCCCAGGGCTTGTTCACCGAACCGCAGGAGCGGTGGGAGGCCTACACCGGTCAGACCTGGGAGCAGCACGGCGGTCTCGGGTGGCTGGAGGCCGTGCACCCGACCGACCGGGAGCGGGTGGCGGCCCAGTGGCGCCAGGGCGCCGAACGGCAGGTGCTCCGAGAGAGCGAGGCCCGGCTCTGGCACGCCGCCTCGGGCGCGCACCGCCACGTGGTGTTCCGGGCGGTGGCGGTCACCGACCCGGTGTCGGCCGCCACGGAGTGGTTGGGCACCGTCGAGGACGTGCATGCCCGGGTGGTGGCCGAGGAGGAGCTCCGGCGGGTGGCCGACGCCCGGAGCCTGGTGGCCGAGGCGGCGGCGGCCATGGGCGTGGTGGCCGGTTCGGCCGAGGTCGCCGAGGCCGTGCTGGCGGTGCTCGAGGAACGACTCCCACCCCACGTGGGGGTGGTGTCGCTGGCGGCCGACCCGGGCCCGGGCTCGTCGATCCTCGCCGTCCGCGGCACCCGCGGATGGGAGGGCCTGGCCTCCCTCGGCACCGGGGTTCGCCTGCCCACCAGCCAGGTCATCGCCCGCGGCTCCCGTCTGGAGTTCGCCGACGGGGCGGCCCTGGCGGCGGCCTTCACCGACGCCGGACCGATCGTGGCCGAGATCGGCATCGACGGCCCGGGGATCGTGGTGCCGCTCGTGGCCGGTGCCCGACTGGTGGGGGCGCTGGGGGTGTTCTTCCTGCCCGCCATCTCCACCGACGACCACGATCTGACCCGCCGAACCCTGGACAAGCTGGCCCCGGTGGTGGCGGCGGCGCTGCTGCAGGCCGAGCTCCTCCAACGGGGGGCGGAGATCGCGTCCTCGTTCCAGCAGTCCATGCTCGAGCTGGCGCTGCAGGCCGACCCGCGGCTGGCGGTGTCGGTGCACTACCAGGCGGGTGCCGAGCAGATGGAGGCCGGCGGCGACTGGTACGACGTGGTGCCGTTGGCCGACGGACGCATCGCCGTGGTGGTGGGCGACGTGGTGGGCCGCAGTCTGAAGGCGGCCACGGTGATGGGTCGGCTGCGCGGGGCCTGCCGGGGGCTGATCCTGGCCTCGGGAGACCCGGGCGAGGTGCTCAGCCACCTGGACGCGGTCGCAGGCACCATCGACGGGGCCCGGTTCGCCACCTGCGTCTGTCTGATCCTCGATCCGGCGACCGAGACGGCCAGCTACAGCTCGGCGGGCCACCCCCCGGCCCTCGTGCTCTCCGATGAAGACGACGCCCACTTCCTGTGGGACGCCCAGGGTCCGCCCCTCTCGGTGCCCACCGGCGGCCCTCGTCCGGTGGCCACCGTGCCGTTCGTCACCGGCACGCGGGTGTTCCTCTACACCGACGGCCTGGTGGAGCGCCGCGACGAGGTGCTCGACAAGGGTTTCGACCGTCTGGTCCGTGCGGTCACCGCGGGTCGCGGCATGGGCATCGATCGGGAGTGCGACCGCGTCACCACCGCGTTGTTCGACGACTTCGCCCAGCAGGACGACGTGGCGATCATTTGCGCCGAGCTCATCAGTCCAACCGCCGACGTGCTCGACCGGACGCTGGACCCCGACCCGGAGCTGCTCCACCGCATCCGCCACGACCTGCACGTGTGGCTGGCGGGACACCGGGTGGCGGAGCAGCCGGCCGCCAACGTGGTCCTGGCCGTGGCCGAGGTCCTGGCCAACGCGGTGGAGCACGCCGGGGCGTCGGCCGGGGGCATCTCGCTGCACGCGGAACACCTGGGCGGTCGGCAGTTCCGGGTGGTGGTCACCGATGGCGGCCGGTGGCGGGAGCCGGCCGCGGTGCCCGACCCGGTCCGGGGCCGGGGCCTCGCCATCGCCCGGGCGCTGGTCGACCACGTGGAGGTCGACTCGACGCCGGCGGGCACCACGGTCACCCTCGACGTCACCTGCTGAGCGGGCGTCAGCCGTCGTCCGGACCCCCGTCGGGGCCCGCGACCTGACCCGTCACGTCGGCGTCCTGGAGGCGCTCGCGCATGGCCTCGAGCGTGCGGCGGATCAGTCGGGACACGTAGGACTGGCTCAGGCCCAGCCGCTCGGCGATCTCGGGCTGGCCGAGGTCCTCGAAGAACCGCATCCGCACCACCGCCCGCTCGCGCTCGTCGAGGTCCTCGATGAGCTGGGTGACCAGCATCCGGACCTCCACGTGGGCGATGCCGGGTTCGGCGTCGGCCACCAGGGCCCGGGGTTCGGGCCGGTCCGAGCCGGCGGGGAGGTCCAGCGAGCTGGCGTGGCGGGCGCCGCCGGCCTCCAGCGCTTCGAGGATGTGGTCCTCGGACTCACCGGTGGCCCGGGCCAGCTCGGCCACGGTCGGCGATCGGCCCTGGCGCTGGAGGAGGTCCTCTTCGGCCCGGCGCAACGCCAGGTAGACCTCCTGCTGTCGGCGGGGCGGGCGCACCGCCCAGCCCTGGTCGCGCAGCTGGCGCTTCAGCTCGCCTTCGATGGTGCGGGTGGCGAAGGTGGAGAACTGCACGCCGTAGTCGGGGTCGAAGCGCTCCACGGCCTTGAGCACGGCGATGAGCGCCACCTGGCGGAGGTCGTCGGTGGGGATGCCCCGGCGGTCGTACCGACGGATGACCGGGCCCACCAGGGCCTGGTGACGTTCCACGAGCTGGTTGCGGAGCCGCCGTGACCCCGAGGCCCGGTAGGCCCGGAACAGCTCCAACTCGTCGTGCGCGGCGTCGGTGTGCCCGGCATCGGTATGACCACCATCGGGGTGACCGTCGCCGGTGCGGTCATCTCCGCCTCGGCCGGCATCGCTGGTCATGGTCAGACCCGCGGGAGTCGCTTGTGGATCCGGAAGGTGTTGTGGCGGCCGTCGACCCGAACCGAGAACCCGTCGACGGTGTTGGCGAGCACGGTCTCGGCCACGGGATCGACGGTCATCGGGTCGTCGGCCGCGGCCGGGCACCGGCCTTCCACGACGACGGTGTCGCCCTCGTGGCCGTACGTGACGGTGATGCGGCCGCCGGGCTCGGCGAACTCCACCAGCAGCGCGCACACCTCGCCCACGGCCAGCCGGAGGTCTTCCACGGCCTCGATGTCGGCACCGAGGTCGGCGGTGAACCCCGAGGCGGCGAGGCGCACCAGGCGCAGGTGACGGTTCTCGGCAGGGAGCGTGAGCTCGACGGTGTCGTCGGTGGTGACCGGCGGGGTGGGATCGGTGGTCGGGCTCACTCGACGTCCAGCCGCGCGAGCAGGTCGGTGATCTCGAGGAGGCGTCGGACAGCGTCGCTCGGCGCACGCAGACTGAACCGGACACCCAACTCGTCGAAGCGCTCCCGGGCGGTGAGCAGGACCCGAAGACCCGACGAGTCCACGAAGGTGACGCCGCTGAGGTCGAGCACCACCCGCTGGAGATCGGACTCGGCGGCCAGGCCGTCGAGGACCTCGGTGAGCGACGCCGCCGTATGGGGGTCGATCTCGCCGACGGCGGTGACCACGGCATCGGGGCCACTGCGGTGAAGGTCGATGGAGAGCGGTTGGTCGAAATCGGTCACGAACGGCACCCTAGGTCCTCTGCTTCGAAGCGGTTCGGCGTCTCGGGTCGGATCCCTCGACGACCCGCGCGCCAGCCCGGGTCATCGACGCTCTACCCCCACCGGCGCGTTCCAGAACCACCGATCCGATCAATTTTTCGGTCCGTCTCCGGTCCGTCCGACGGTGACGCCGGTCTGTCTTGCGGGTGCCGGGGGTAGGTGGCTCGGTGTCACCCCGCCCCACCCCCGCCGCGCCGCACACGGCGCTCGGAGCCCACCGATCCCCGATGGCTGCACCGCACACCACGCCCGCTCC
>DAIMFV010000040.1:8043-9529 GCA_036724365.1 Acidimicrobiales bacterium
CGGCGCTCGGAGCCCACCGATCCCCGATGGCTGCACCGCACACCACGCCCGCTCCCCGCACCTGCCGCCACGGCGAGGTCGCCCCCCGCCCCCGGGCGGACACGGGGGCGGACCATGGCTGAGGACCGACCGGGCCGCTGCTCAGCCCGTCCGGTGCGCCGCACCTTTCCGCCCGAGAGCCGAAGCGTGCGCGCCGCTCGTGCCTTCGTGACCGAACAGGTCGACGGACCCGATCGGCTCCGAGAGGAGCTCGCTCTCGTCGTGTCGGAGCTGGCCGCCAACGCCGTGCTCCACACCTCGGCGCCCTTCACCGTGTCGGTGACGCGGTCCGACGACGCCGTGCGGATCGAGGTGGAGGACGGCAGCGCCGTGCTCCCCCGGGTGGCGGATCACGGTGACCGGGCTCCCACGGGACGGGGACTGCGGATCGTGGACCAGCTCGCCCGGGCCCGGGGCGCCCGGCCCACCGGCACCGGCAAGGTGGTGTGGGCGGAGGTGGCGCGGGCTGGTGACGGGATTTCTTCGTCGACGAGGTCTACCCGACGGACGGGTGGGTAGAGCCATGTTCAGCGCAGCGAACACACGCTGCACGAACGAACCGGAGAACTGTCATGACCCTCGGAGCTGCTCTCGCCGTCGTCGTGGTTGGTGTGCTCATCGCCGCCTTCCTCAACTCCACCATCGGCATGATCGTCGCCGCCGTCGGCGTGGTCGGGCTGATCCTGGCCCTCTTCACCAGCCGGGGCCGACTGGCCTAGTGACCAGGTCGGTCCGCCGACACGAGCGGTGACCGGCCGCGACACCGCGCCGTCACCGCACCCCAGCCCCCGACACAGAAAGCGAGCCACCCCATGAGTGGAAACCTCGACAACACCAAGGGCCGCATCAAGGAAGCTGCCGGCGACCTCACCGACAACGACCGGTTGCGCCGCGAAGGCAAGGTCGACCAGGCCGCCGGCACCATCAAGGACAAGGTCGACAGCGCCAAGGACTGGGTGCAGGACAAGGTCGACGACGCCCGTCGTCGCAACGACTGATCCCACCCGTCTGGTGCCCGGCGCGTCCACCCGTCCGCGCCGGGTACCAGTGCTCTCCCCACCCCCGGCATCGGGCCCCGCCTTCGGGCGGGGCCCGACCGCGTACGTGGCCTGATCGAGCGCCCGGTCGAGGTGGTCAGGCGAAGGTGCGCACCAGGCGCAGGACCGCCTGGGCGTGGGGCCCGTCGGCGTGCAGGTCGATTGGCCCGGTGGGTGTGCGCTGGCCGGCCACGGTGCACAGGTGGTGGGCGGTCCCGGTGACGACGGTGGGCGGACCGTCGTCGAGCCCGAACGTCCACCGGTCGCCGGCCGGGCCCCGGAGGTCGAACCCCACCGGTCCGGGCGACTGGTGACCGGCCCGGGCGAACGCGTAGGGAAGGGTGCGCCAGGCGAGGCGGGCCACGTGCCCGAGGCGGGCGGGGGGGGGCGGGGTCGGGCCCCCCCCCCCC
>DAIMFV010000040.1:9539-20797 GCA_036724365.1 Acidimicrobiales bacterium
TGGACTCGTCGGGGCGGGCGGGCGACGGGCCGCCCAACCGCCACGACGGCGTCGACGGTGTGGATCCAAGCCTCGGCCAGTCGGGTGGTGGCGAGCGTCCGCGCCGCGAGCTCGCCCGACACCCAGGTGAGCCGGGCGTGGGGCGGGCAGGTCGTGAAGGCAGCGAGCTGCGCGGCGGTGCTGGCGCGCCACCGGGCCACTGCCTGGTCCGGCGCGCCCCGCTCGCCGGCCACCAGCGCGCCCGCCCAGTCGTCCACGTGTCCGCCCGGAGGCAGGCCCTGCGCGGCGTCGTGCATCCATGCGACCACCCGACCCTCGACGCTCGCCACCGCCATCTCGTTGGTCTGGGCCAGGTGCAACAACACGTCGGCCACCGACCAACCCGGACAGCGCGACGGAAGCGTCAGCTGATCGGGCCGGAGCCGGTCCACCACTGCGCCCAACTCCTGCTGCTGAGCGTCCAGCGCCGCGAGCACGTCGTCCACCGCGCCACCCTAGGCAGGGCCGTGACGCGGCACCCCGGAGCCCGAGCCCGGGATGGGTCCGGGGTGGACTGGACCCATCGGGACGTCAGCCGTTGTCGTCGATGACCTCGATGACCTGGACGCCGAGCGCGTCGTAGGTGGCCGCCGCTCGCAGGTCTCGCGTGGCGAGTGGGAGCGAGTTGGACTTGGCTGCCAGCCCGACGAGCGCGTCGTAGACGGCTCCGCCGCCGATGTTGAGCTGGGCCAGCAGGTTCGGGACGGATGCGGCCGTCGTCGCCGGCATCAGCGCGGGGGGACCGAAGTTGGCCTCGATGAGCCGAACGGCATCGGCTGGTGCCACCCGAGCGTCGCCCGGCAGCCGGGTGAGCACGCTGTAGGTCTCGGCCAGCGAGTGCTGGGTCAACACGAGGTCCCGGCCGCGCAGATGGCGACGCACCGCACGATGAGCGACATGGGAGGCCATGATCAGCGCAACGGCCGCGCTCGTGTCGACCGCCAGGGTCACCGGCGGTCAGCATCGAGGAGCGCGAAGACGTCCTCGTCGGTGATCACCGTTTCGGACTCCGCGACCACCTCGCCACGGATCGTTCGAACGCGGGCCGTGCGGCCCACCGCGACGAGCTGCAGCCCAGCCCCGTACGCACTGACGTCGACCGTGGAACCCGGCTTGAGCCCGAGTCGGTCGCGGAGCACCTTGGGTACGACCAGTCGGCCAGCGCTGTCGATCGTGGTCTTCATGGCATGAGCCTACCATCGAAATGGCACTCGGGGCTTCGGGACGGCGGCCCCGTCCACCAACCGAACGTCTGCCAACGCGGATCGGAGGACGCCGAAGTGGAGGCGGCGAACACCGTCCCACGTCCGTTCGCCGAGCCGGGCCAGGTGCTCGGTCGATCCGACGATGTCGCTGAACAGCACGGTGGTGAGGCCCAACTCGACATCGCTCCCGCGCGCTTCGGCCTCGCTGCAGCGCGCGGCCTCGCGTTGGCCGAGGGCTCGGTGCTCCCTGCGCTGGAGCTGCGATGTCGTGAGACACCAGTGACGGTGGACCGACAACGTTTGGCGGAGCGGGAGGGATTCGAACCCTCGGACCCTTGCGGGTCGCCGGTTTTCAAGACCGGTGCATTCGTCCTCTCTGCCACCGCTCCGCTCGGCATCGTAGGCAGCCCGGTCCGCCGTCACCGCGTCGGGATCTGGGGCCCCGCTTCACGTGGGCCCCGCGTGGGCGGTGCTGTGTACGATGCTCCCCGCAACACGGAGAGGTGCCGGAGTCAGGTCGATCGGGCCTCCCTGCTAAGGAGGTGACGGGGTAACTCGTCCGTGGGTTCAAATCCCACCCTCTCCGCTCCACGAACCCCCGACCCCTCCGGGTCGGGGGTTCGTCGCGTCTGCGGTGGTGGCGCGGTCGGCACCGCGATCGTTGGGGTCCGCGTGCTGCAGGACCGGCGGGCGCGCCCGCTCCGGGGTGGGTGCGGTCAGGTTGCGGTCAGTGGTCGTCCGTCACGAATTGCTTGCCGATGTTGCATTTGGGTGACGAATGCGACGAATATGTCTCCCTGTTCGCCCCAGAGCGGCGGTCGCGGTCACCTCGGTGGCCTCCACCTCCGCCCGCAGCCTCCGGTCCGCCGGGTGCTGGTCCGCCTCCCCGGCGGGTGGGTCCGCTCACACAGGAGTTCCATCGAGTGTCACGCCCCGCCCCCGCCCCGGTCACTGGTTCCGTCGAGTACGGAGCCCCCCAGCCGGAGGCGCGTCGGCGCCGTCCCTGGCGCCTCGTCCTCGGCCTGCTGGCCGTGCTGGCGATCGCCGGGGCCACCTCAGCGTGCACACCCGAGGGCGTGGCCAAGATGGCCATCGCCGAACACTGGGGGCCCAACACCGAGTGCGCCGAGCGGATCGTGCAGCGTGAGTCGCGGTTCCAGGCGGCCGCGGTGAACCCCCGCAGCGGCACCACCGGCCTGTTCCAGATCCACCCCGTCCACAAGACCTGGATCAAGAACACCTTCGGGTACGACTTCTCCGAGATGAAGGACCCGGGCAAGAACGCCGAGGTCGCCAAGGCCCTGTCGTCGGAGGCCTACCGCCTGTACCGAGACGGCTGGCAGCCCTGGCGCACCGGTGGCCGTCGCGTCCCCGGTGGCGGCTGCCCCGCCTGACCCACCTCGGGTCCCACCTCTCGCTCCGGAGCGTCGGCCCAGCCGGCGCTCCGGCGCCGTTTTCGGGACCGACCCGTCCTAGCCTCGGTGCACCCCTCGCCCACGTCCGGACCTCGCCCATGACCTCCCCGCTGCGCCACGCCGTCGACCTGCTCAGCTACGCGGCCACCCGCAGCAGCCACCAGCAGCGGGACCGGGCCACGGTCGCCGACCTGGCCGTGAGCGCCCCCGATCTCGGGCTGCCCCCGGGTCTCGAGGTGCGGTGGCTGGGCGTGGCCGGGTTCGTGCTCAGCTACGAGGGCACCACCGTGTTGATCGACCCCTACGTGAGCCGGGCCCCGCTGAGCGACATGGTGCGACGCCGCACCGTGCTGCCCGACCGGTCGCTGGTGGACCGGTGGGTGCCGCGGGCCGATGCCGTGCTGGTGGGTCACACCCACTTCGACCACGCCCTCGACGCCCCCGAGATCGCCCGGCGTGACGGGGCCACCGTGTACGGCAGCACCTCGGCCCGTCACCTGCTGGGCCTGCACGGGCTGGCCGACCGGGCCGTGGTGGTGGAGCCGCACAAGGTGTACGGGATCGGGCCCTTCGAGGTCACCTTCGTGCCGAGCGTGCACTCCAAGCTGATCCTGGGCCTGAAGGTGAGCCAGGGCGGCGAGCTCACCTGCGAACACGTGGGCGACCTGTGCCCCCAGGCGTACCAGTGCGGCCAGGTGTGGGGCATCCACATCGCGGTGGCCGGCATCACGCTCTACCACCAGGGGTCGGCCGACCTGATCGACGACGAGGTCCGCCACCGCGACGTCGACGTGATGCTGTGCGGCATCGCCGGCCGCCAGTTCACCCCGGGGTACCTGGAACGGATCCTGCCCCGACTGGAGCCCCGGGTGATCGTGGCCACCCACCACGACGACTTCTTCGTGCCGTTGGGTCACGACCAGGGCTTCGCCCTGGGGGTCGACGTGGCCCGGTTCCCCGACGAGGTGGCGGCCGTGGGCCGGGACTTCCGGGTGGTCACCCTGTCCGAGCCGGTGCCCGTCGCCTGACGCGTCGGCGGGCGCGCACCACCGGACCGACCCGGCCCGATCGGGCTGGATCTGGCCTGATACCCCCCTCTGGGACCTCGGACTCTGGACGGAACGGCGTTCCGGTGGTTCCGTGGAACCATGAGCGGCACCAACGGCACCCCTTCCGACCCCCAGGACCCCCGAGCCCCTGGCGGTCCGGGTGCTCCGGGCGAGCCCCGAGACTCCGAGGTCACCGAGGAGCGCAACCGCAGCGTGTTGCTGGCCGTGGCCGCCACGCTCGCGGTGATCGTGGTCGTGTTGATCGTGCTGTTGCTGGTCCGCAACGACGATGACGACGACGTCACCACCACCGACACGTCGTCCACCACCACCGAGGCCACCACCACGACGGAGGCCACCACGACCACCACTGAGGCCACGACGACCACCGAGGCCACCAGCACGACCACCGGGTCCGGGGGCATCACCGGCGAGGAGGCGGCCACCGTGGTGTGGCCCGATCCCGGCGGCTCCGGCCTCTTCACCGACCCGATGGCGGCGGCCCAGGGGTTCGCCGAGGACGTGGTGGGCTTCACCAACCCGGTGTACGGCGAGTTCCAGGGCGGCGACTCCCGGTCCGGTGAGGTCGAGGTGCGGGCCCAGGCCGACGGACCGGTCACCACCCTCGCCGTGCGCCAGATGAGCGACGACAACTGGTACGTGCTGGCCGCCCTCACCGACCAGATCGACGTGACGGCACCGGCGCCAGGGACGGCGATCGACAACCCGCTGCAGGTGGCCGGTCAGGCGCAGGCGTTCGAGGGCACGGTGCGGGTCGTCGTGTACGGCCGAGGTGTGGCCGAGCCCCTGGGCGAGGGGTTCGTCACCGGCAGCGGTGGCGAGATGGGCCCGTTCTCCGGTGACATCACCTGGGACAACCCCGGTGGGGGCTGGGGCTTCGTGCTCTTCGTGATCGACAGCGCCGAGGACGGCTCGCCCTGGCAGGCCGCCGCCCTCCCGGTCGGCTTCATCGGCGGCGACTGATCACCAACCGCTCGGCCGCCATCAGCGCGGCCAGCACCAGGGCGGGCTGGGCGGTGAGGGCGAAGCGGGGGTTGCCGTACCCGAGGGTGACGCTCACCGCCACCGCCGCCACGGCCGTCACCAGCACCAGGTGGCGGAGGTCCCGGCGCCGACGGTGCAGGGCCACCAGTGCGCCCACGCCCGCCACCGCGAGCACCGCGCTCAGCGGGTTGGCGACGAGCTGCCACCCGTAGCGGCGGCTCTCGTCGGTGTCCCGGTCGGCGAGGTCGCGTGGGTCCCACCACCCCCAGGCGCGGGCCTGGCGGGCGGCCAGCACCGCCGGCAGCCGGTCCAGGTTGGCGCTCACGTGCGCCCGGGCCGCGGCCTGGTAGGCGTCCATCAGCTCGGCCTCGCCCACCCGGTTGGCCAGTAGGTCGTCCTCGCTCATGTCGCTGGGGCGGGCATCGACCACGCAGTCGTAGCGCCAGCTCCCCAGGTCGGCCCGCTGGTAGGTGAGGGGGCAGTTGGCGCCGGCCAGGGCGCTGGTGGGCGACAGGGTGGACACGGCGGCCACGTCGACCGCTCGCAGGTTGCGGAGCATCCACGGGGTCACGATCGTGGCCAGGCCGAGGGCCACGACGGCCCCGACCGCCAGCGCGGTGCGCCAGTCCCGTCCTGCCGCAAGTGCGGCCGTCCAGATCACGAGGATGGCGGCGAACAGGGCCAGGTCCTGGCGGGTGAGGACGGCCACCCCCAGGACCACGCCGAGGCCGAGGAGCGCCATCCCCGACTGCGCCAGCACCCGGGTGGGCCGCGTGCGCCGGTTGCGCCCCACGTGGGGCCGGGCCCGGTCCCGCGCCCGGTCCACGATGGCCAGGGCGAGGAGCTGGGCACCCACCACCAGCGGCACCGTGAGGTTCTCGCTCATGGCCGAGCCGTCGCCGGCGATCAGCCCGGGGTGCACCGCCACGGCGAGGGCGGCGGCCAGGCCCACCCGGGGGCCGGCCAGGCGTCGGCCCAGCACAGCGGTGAGCACGATGGTGGCGGCGGCGGGCACCAGCCCGGCCAGGCGCACCGCCGTGGGCCCGTCGCCCACCAGCCACTGCCACAGGGCCTGGTAGCCGGGGTAGGCCGGGGGAAAGGCGGCGGTGGGGATCAGCTCGCCCGTGAACAACGACCGGGGCACCACGTAGCCGGTGCCGTTGCGGATGGACCCGCCCTGGAGCTGGTACCAGATGGCGTCCAGGCCCGGCGTCACGTCGGCGAGGACCACCACCACGTAGAGGGCACGGACGGCCAGCCCCAGGGCCGCCACCACCGCCACGGCGAGCCACCACCGCCGACCGGTCCAGGGGGAGGCGGCCACGCCGGTCATCGACACCGGGGCGAGGGTAGACGCCCCCACCGGCAGGTCAGGAGGCCACGCGGGTGGGGTCGCGGTAGAGCGAACCCGAGGCGATGAACCCCTCCATGCGCTGGGGGCCGGGGTGGAACACCACCAGTTGGCGCTCCCGCTGGTCGAACGCCGTGCCCAGGGGAGCGTCGCCCCGATACTTCTGCACCGTGAGCCACACGTAGACCACCACCTCGTCGTAGGGCACTCCCACCGGCACCACCTCGTAGCGCTTGCCGTTGGTGTTGGCCGGACCCTCGTCGGGCCCCTGGTGGGAGTACCACTCGGCGGTGGGACCCGAGACCTCCACCGCCGAGCCCGGACCCAGGCGCACCACGTCGACCTGGTCCACCCGCACCGTGGTGTGCTCCTCGCTGGACCCGCCGATGACGATGGGGATCGAGAAGTCGCGCGGTACGGCGTCGGTGACGCTGAACAGCGAGCCCAGCGGGTCCGACGAGTCGAACTCGGGGTGGGGGGCGAAGTCGCTCTTGGCCTCGGCCCAGGTGAGCAGCTCGTTGCCCTGGCCGGTGACGATCCAGTCGTCGGCGTCGTCGCCGTCGGCGAACAGGTCGTGGACGTCCTCGCCCAGCCCGAGCAGGTCGTTGGCGTGCTCGGTCACCAGGTCTCCGGGGATGTCGGCCCACTCGGTCAGGTCCCACGGGCTGCCGGTGTCGGGCGGTTCGAACCACCCGGAGAAGTCGAGCTCGGACTTGGTGGCGTGGGTCTCGTAGGTGCCGCCCAGCACGGTGACGTCGACCGCGGCCAGCTCGTCGGTGCCCTCCCAGTACTCGGCGCCCACGGTGATGGCGTAGTTGCCGAACCAGGCGTAGAGGTCGGCGCCGGCCACCTCGCCCAGCCCGGGCCAGCCCGCCTTCACCATCCACGACGTGAAGCCCTCGGTGGCCGACCGCACCCGCAGCTCGCCCCGTCCGGGCACCAGGCCGAGGGTGAGGAAGAGGTCGTCGCCGCCGTACAGGCGCACGGCCTCCTCCACGGTCAGGCCGTTGCCGGTGACCGTCACCGTGTACGTGGTGGCGGGCCGGGCCGGCAGTTCCACCGGTTCGAACGTGCCGCCGGGGCCCACCGGCGGGGGGGGCCCCCCCGGGCCCGCGGGCGTCCCGGTGGCCCCCGCGGCGCCCCCCCCCCCCCCCCCCCCCGGGGCCGCCCCCGGCCCGCCACGAGCGTCGACCACCTGCCCGCCCACGAAGGCGGTGGTGGCGGCCCGCAGGGTGACGGTCTCGGTGCGGTCCTGGCCCAGCTCCACCTGCACCTCGCGGGCGGCCTCGGGCCGGTAGCCGCGGGCCACGATCGAGAAGGTGTAGGTACCCGCCGAGATGTCCCAGGCCACCTCGCCGTCCTCCGGCGTCTTCTCGTGCACGCCGTGGCCGTGCAGGTAGACGTCGACGCCCGACAGCGGCTCGCCTTCCTCGTCGATCACCCGGAGGGTGACGGTGCCGTGGTCGTCGAGCTCGGCACCCACGAAGCCCAGGGGGCGGGTGCGAGACACCGTGACCTCGCTGGTGACGGGGTTGTAGCCCTCCCGGGTGACCGACACCGGGTAGGTGCCGAACTCCAGGTCGTCGAGCCAGAAGGTGCCGGCCACGTCGGTGACGGCCTCGCGGTCGCCCACTGTCACCCGGGCGCCCTCGAGCCCCGGGTACCAGCCCGAGGTGTGGCCCAGGTCGCCCGAGGCGTCGACCACCCGGCCCGCCACCAGGCCCTTCTGGCGGATGGTGACGGGGTGGGGGGCGGCATCGTTGCCGGTGGTGTACTGGTCGGTGGCGGTGGTGAGGGCGAAGGAGACCTCCACCGAGCCGGCCTCCAGGTCGGCCGGCACCTCCCACAAGATGCTGAAGTCGGTGGACGACGCCGGCGGCACCCGGTCCAGCTCGGCGGTGCCGAGCACCTGGCCGTCGCGCGTGGCGGTGACCGTCACGTCGCGTGCCTCGCGCGACCCGCGGTTCACCACGGCGCCGCGCAGAGCGACCGGGCCACCGCAGATGGCCTGGGGCGGGGTCTGGGCGAAGCCGCCCAGGTCCACCAGCACGTCGGCCAGGATCGGCTTGCCGCCCTCGAGCACCAGGGGGCCGGCGGCCCACGCCGGGTCGTCGCCGGTGCCGTCCCAGCCCCGGAGGGTGAAGCGACCGCGGTCGGGGGAGCCGGCGGGTGCTTCGGGCCGGGCGTGGGGGTCGTAGTAGGTCACCGCCGGTCCGCCGGGCGTGGGCACCAGCTCCACCGGCCAGCCGAGCTGCAGGCGCGGGGAGCCCTCCGCGGTGGGGCCGTCCCACACCCGCTCGACGTCGCCGTCGGCCAGCGTCACTGCCGCCACGTGGAGCTGCTCGCCGCCGTCGGTGGGCCCGTCGTGGCGCCACACCACGGTGGCAGCGGTGCCGGTGTCGTCTGCACCGGCGTCGATCGCCACCGCCCCGTGGGGGCTGGTCCCCCGCAGAGCCGGCCCGGCCACGGCCGTGTTCCACCGGGGGGTCAGCGCGCCGGTGTCCACCCCCACGGCCCGTAGCTCGCGCTGCTCACCGGTGGTGCGATGCAGGTGCGTCACCACGAGCGTGTCCGACGCAAGGTCGACGGCGGCGGCGCTGACGGTGTCGAGACCCCGGCCCGACACGTCGGTCACCGCCTCTTGGCGGCCGAGGCGGACGCCGTCACCGTCCACCACCACCTCGGAGACCACCACCCGCGACAGGCCATCGGTGGCCTCGGGGTCGTCGGGATGGCCACCGGCCACCACCCACCCCGCCACCGCATCGCCATCGCCCGCGGAACCGCCGGCGCCGGACCCGTCGCCGGCAACGACCACGGGGTGGACGAGGGCCCGGCCCACCAGCACCGACGCGCCGCCGGCCAGGGTCTCGGGATCGTGCAGGCGCAGCCGGGTGCCGGCACCGGTGGTGGTGACCACCGCCAGGTGGCCGCCGGGCAGGAGCGCGGCGTCGACCGAGGTGACCCGTCCGCCGGGCGGGTCGGTCTCCACCACGCCCACGGCCAGGCCAGGGTCGGTGACCTGGGCGCCGGTGGCGTCGTAGCGCTCCCAGTTGAGCTTGTGGTCGGCCGACACGTAGAGCAGCAGGTAGCCGTCGTCCAACGGGACCACGGCGTGGTCCTCATCCGCGCTGTTGCCGGTGGGGCGGGAGGGGCGGACCCCGCCGGCGGTGGTGAAGCCCGACTCGTTCCACGTGGCCGGCACGGTGGAGGCGATCGACAGGTCGGCGGTCTCCCCGTCCACGGCGGTGAGAGTGACCACCGCGTCGGGCACGGTGTCCGCCGTGAGGTCGACGGCGGTGGGGGTCCGGGTGGAGAGGTTGACCGACAGCGGTTCATCCGAGGCGAACGACAGCCGGGCCGATGAGCCGTCCGTCTCCACCAGGGTCACCTGGTGCTCGTCACCGTCCCACGAGAAGGTCGCCGGCGTCCCCGACGTCACCGACACGGCCACCGGCTCGGTGGTGCGGACGGCCTCGGCCCGGGCTTCGGGCGGGCGACGCCCTCCCGCACCGTCTCCGTCGTCGCGCAGCAGGAGCCACCCGGCCACCGACCCGGCCAGCACCACGACCACCGCCACCGCCACTACGACCGGACGCTTCATCAGACGCTCCCCACGATGTCGAGGGTAGGGAGGTATCCCGCCGCCGACCAGGGTCCTCGGTCCCCACTCCCGGTGGGGTGAGCTCGGTCGCTCGGGTGGCTCAGGGGGAGGGGGCGGTGGCCTTGGCCTTGCGGGTGGCGGTCGGCTTGGTGGCGGCTGGAGCCGGGCTGGGGCTGCGACCGCCGGTGGCGGCGGCTCGCTTCGCCCGGGGGCGGGGCTTGGGCGGGTCGAGCCGCAGCTCGGGGAGGTCGTCGTCCTCGTCGGTGGGCACCCCGGGGCGGCCCTCTCGGAGGGCGTCGCGCCACACGGCGGGGTCGTGGTCGGACGGTGGGGTGGTGGTGGCGAAGGTGTGCACCAGGTCGATGAACCGCTGCGGGTCGCTGTGGTGCGGGAAGTGGCCGGCGTTGGGGAAGAACTCGAGCACGCTGCCGGGCATGGCGGCGTGGGCCAGGTAGGCGTGGTGGGGGGAGATCACGCCGTCGTTGGTGCCCCAGATGATGAGGGTGGGCATGTGGGCGGTGAGGTAGGCGCGATCCCGCAGGGTGACCACCTGGCCCCGCCAGTCCACGGCCGAGCGCAGGGTGCGGGTGAAGGCCACCCGGGCCTCGGCGTCGGGCAGGCGGTCGAACACCTCGATGAGCTCGTCCTTGTCCCGGCCCAGGTCGTGGCCGGCCACGCGGAGCAGCTCCAGCACGGCCCGGGCCACCGGCCGGACCGGCGGCAGGTTCATGGCCACCAGCAGGCCCTCGGCCAGTGGGGCCGACGCCACCCGCAGGAACGGGGTGACGGCCTTGGCCACGCCGCCGGTGGCCACCAGCACCAGGCGCTGGCAGCGCTCGGGGTACTGGTAGGCGAACTGGGCGGCCACGCCGCCGCCGAGGGAGTGGCCGACCACGGTCACCTCGTCGACGCCCAGCACCTCGAGCAGGTCTCGCATGCCGTTGGCGTAGGCGGCCACCGAGTAGTCGGCGCGGGGCTTGTCTGAGTTGCCGTGGCCGAGCAGGTCGGGGGCGATCACCGTGTGGGTCCGGCCCAGGCCCTCCATCACCGGCAGCCAGCTGGCCGAGCTGTCGCCGATGCCGTGGAGCAGCAGCAGCGGCGGCCCCTCGCCCGTGATCCGGTACGCCCGCTTGTGGCCGTGGATCGTGCGGTACCGGACGCGGGTCGGATCGTTCACCGGTGACCAGCGTACGACCGCCCGGTCGCAGAAGCGTGTCCCACCCGTGAACGCCCCGTGACGCGATCAGCCCGCAGTGTGGCGGCCCGGCCGAGGTCGCGGACGCTCCGTGCCGGGCCGTCCCCGGGCGGCGCCAGATGTGGCAGGGTCGGCGGGTGGACGTGCGTACGCTGGCCGACGAGGTCGACGCCGCGCTGCGGGCCCGGGCGGTGCCCGAGCGCGCCGAGCGGGAGCGGGCCTACCTCAAGAGCGAGCTGGAGCACTACGGGGTGTCGATGCCGGCCATCCGCACCGTGGCCCGGGACGTGCGTCGGCGCCTGCCCGACCTGGACCACCACGACCTGGTGGCGTTGGTGGAGGCGCTGTGGGTCGTGCCGGTGCACGAACGCCGGATGGTGGCGGTGGAACTGCTC
>DAIMFV010000041.1:0-19967 GCA_036724365.1 Acidimicrobiales bacterium
GCCACCGGCACGCCCCATGCACACACGACGAGTGCTGACCCCTCCGGCCACCCATCGCCCGGCCACCCGGTGCGCCACCAGCGCCCCGCACACACAGACGGCCCGGGCGCGACCGTCCGGGGCGTCATCTCGTCGCCCGTGCACCCGGGGCGCCACCGGCAACCCCCGCGCGCCGACGACTCGTGGCGCCACCGCCTGACCCCATCGCCGGTGCATCCGCGCCGCCACCAGCCACCCCGCGGCACATACGACCGGGGCGGCACGCCACCTCACCCCGTCGCCAGTGCACCCGCGCTGCCACCAGCCCCCGCGCGCTGGACCCGGCACACCGGTTGGGTCGGGCGGGCCGGGAGTCACGCGGCCGGTGGAGCGGGGACGGGATGCGCGAGGGCGGCGGCATGACGGCCGGCGGCCAGCACGACCTCGAGGGCCTCGGCCGGCCGGCAGGTGAGGTGCAGGTGGGTGAAGCGGATCACCAGGTGACCGTGGGCGGCGGCCAGGTTGTCTCGCCACTGGTCGCGATCGAAGTCGGCCAGGCGCGTGTGCCACCGTCGGCCGTCGGCCTCCACGATGAGCCGCCACCCCGGGAGGTAGGCGTCGACCCGGTGCGTGGCCGCCTTCCACCACGGCGGCGTGGCCTGTCGCTGCACCTCGACGAGGTCCGGCAACTGGTCGAGCAGGCGGTACAGCCGACCCTCGAGCTCGCTGGAGGACGGGACCCAGGCATCAGCGGAGCGTTCCTCCACCAAGGCCCGCCACGTGCCGGCGTTCGCCAGGCGGGACGCGGTGGCCACCCGCTCCACCGCCGCCAGCGCGGCGATGCCGACGAGTCACGAGGCAGTCGTCGATGGCCCGCTCCACCTGGGGCAGGGGACTGCAGGCCAACAGGTCGAACAGGGTGCGAGGCAACGTGGTGACCCGGATGCCATCCACCGTGGTGGCGTGGATCGTGGCCGCCCGACGGACCGTGGCCAGCCCGGAACGGGTGTTGGCCGACGGGGGCGCGACCACCGTGGGCCGGAGGACCCGGAACCCCTCGAGTCCGTGGATCACCGCCGCCGAGCGGTCGGCCAGGGCCGAGCCGGGGGTACCGAGCTCCGCGGCCTTGAACTGCCGTTGCCACGTGGCCGGATGGCTCGCGACCGCAAGCACCCGGGGGCTGAGCCGTACCAGGCCACCCACGCGTAGCCGGGTGGCGATCATCGCCTTGGTGGCCCCGGCATCCTGGGCCTGGCGGAGCGAGAGGACGCCGTGTTGGCGGCGGGCGATGGCCCCGATCGTGCGGTCGAGCTCATGGTCGTACATGGCCGACAATGCTTTCGCGCCGGTGTGACAACGAAGCCGCCGCCGAAGTCGAAACCGCCCGCCACCGCGCCGATTTGGGCCACACCATCACGGGTGGCCCCCGTCGGGACGCCCCGTCGCCCGTTCACACGGGGCACCGTCAGCGACCGCGGGGCACACGCCAACTGGGACGGACGGTCGTCCCACCCCACCGATCGATGGTGCACCAGGTGCGTCGCCAGCCACCCCGCTGCACACACGATGCGCCGCCATGCCGTCACCCGTATTGCCCGGGCACCCAGGCCCCCAGTAGCCGCCTCGGTGCACACACGACCGGTCGGGACGGTGGCCACCTCACCCCACATCGCCAGTGCACCAGGGGCACCGTCAGCGACCCACATGCACACACGACCCGACCGCGACCCCTCACCCGCATCGCCGGTGCACCCAGGCCGCCAGCAACTGCCCCGCTGCACACACCACCGGGACGGGACGATCTTCGCCGCGTCACTCGTGTCGCCGGTGCAACTGGGCAGCCACCAGCCACCCCGGTACACACACGACCCAGGGGCGGAGGGGTCGATCAGTCGTAGACGGCTTCGAGCCACCAGCGGCCGGCCTCGACCGCGACGAGGTGGGCGGTGCCGGTGTCGTCGACCAGTTGGAAGCGGGCGCGGCGGCGGTGGCGGGCCGGGTCCCACCAGCGTTCCTCCACCGGCCAGGGCCCGGCCCACCCCGTGAGCGACTGGGGACGGCGACCGGGGCGGGTGAGCCGGGCCGGTGGCGCGGTGACCTCGGCCCGACCGGTGACACCCACCGGCCGACCACCGGCGTCGACCACCTCCACCGGCTCGGGGTCGGCCAGCACCGACGCCGGGGCGGGATCCGGCACCCGACCCGGCCACGGTGCCGGCACGTGATGGAGGTGGGCGGCGGGACGGGGGGCGGTGAGGTCCACGGCCTCCACCGGGATCTGCACCACCCGGTCTGCGGGGCTGCGCCCACCCCGGATCTCGGCCACGCGGACCGACCCGGCCCCGAGGGTGCCCTGGAGGCGGGCCACGGCCCGCAGGATGCGCTCGTCGACCAGGGTCTCACCGCCCCAGAACCCGAGCTGACGACCCCGGGCCGCCACCACCTCCACCGGCACCAGGGTGAGGCGCACGATGCCGGCCGTGGGCCGAACGGCCGCGCTGCCGGTGAGCCAGCCGTCGATCTGCCACCGGACCCGGTCGGTGAGCGCGGCCGGGGTGAGGGCGCCCTCGTGGCGCCAGTGCCGAGCCAGGATCTCGCCGTGGTCCGTCTCGGCCTCCACCAGCACCCGGGTGCAGGCCAGGCCGCCGGCCGCCAGCCGCTCGTGCAGCTCACCGGCCAGGACGCGCGCCACGAACGCGGCCCGGTCGGCCTGCTCGGCCGGCGGGTCGATCTCCCGGGTGACCTGCAGTTCGGGGGCAGGCCGACGGGCCTGCAGCGGACGGGGGTCGAGACCCCGGGCCAGGCGGTGCACCAGCGCCCCCACCCCCCCGAACCGACCCAGCAGATCGCCCCCGTCGAGGGCGGCGACCCGGCCGAGGGTGCGCAGCCCGAGCCGGGCGAACAGGTCGGTGAGATCGGCCGGGACGGGGATGTCGAGGGCGGCCTGGGTGAGGGCCGCCACCGGCAGCGGGGCGAGGAAGTCGGGCGAGCCGCCGGGGGCCACCACCACCGGTTCCCCCCGGCGCACGGCCCGCCGGGCGGCGAGGAGGGCGGCGAAGGCCGCGTCGGCCACCCCCACCCCGTCCTCGGCACCCCCGGTGGCGCCCGTGGCGATCAGCCCGGTGCGCTCGGCCAGGGCGTGGTCGCCACCGACGTAGCGCGACGGACCCCGGGTGGCGAAGGCCAGGGTGCCCGGCACCGACACCTCGACGCCCGGGGTGAGCACGTCGAAGGCGGCCGCCACCGGTTCGAAGCAGCGGGCATCGCGGTCGGGATCGTGGGCCAGCACCGCCACGTGGGGGCAGCGCCGTTGGGCCTCCCGTCGACGCATGCCCACGGCCACCCCCGCACCCCGGGCCCCCGCCGACGCCGCCACCACCCGGTTGGCCCGCACCACCACGGTGGCGACGGCTGGACCGACGTCAGCCCCGGACGACCCGGCCGACGACCCAGAGGACGACCCGGAGGACGACCCGGCCGACGACCCGGCCAGGCCGGCCGCCACCACCGGCCAGTTCGGGCAGTGCACCACGACCGTGCGGGTGGGTTCGTCGCCGTTCACCCGGCCTCCCCCAGCTGGGACACCCCGGTGGGACCCACCGCTGTCGGGCCACCCACCGCCACCGCCCGCGGACCTGGTCGCTCGGCCGGTGCCACCCCACCCCTCACCCCGTCGTTCACCCCGTCGACCGCCGCGGGGGCGATCCCCCCGGCGGGGGACGGGAGCCAGAGGTGCGCCCGGCGGGGGCGATCGGCTCCCCGGCGACCGGTGACCGACACCTGGGCCAGGCGACCCCGCAGGTGACCGTGGCCCTGCCCCACCCCCCGCCAGGTGGCGGTGGCGGCCGTGACCACCAGGTCTGGCGCGGTGGCCCACCGGTCGGTGGGACCGCCCACCTGCACCAGCACCGACCCCCGCTCGCGGGCCTGGGCCGTGAGCCGCCGCTGGATCCCGACGGCCACCGACCGAGGCGGGCAGGTGAGCACCACCTCCACGGCGTCGAGCAGCGCAGCCACCGAGGCCGCCCACCGGGCCGGCCCCGGGTCTGCCACCAGCAGCACCCGTTCGAGGTCCACGCCCAGCTCGGCCGCCGCCACCAGCCCCAGATGGGGCAGGCCCACCACGGCCACCCACCCGCCCGAGGTGGTGGCGGGGCCCACCAGGGCCAGCGCCAGGGTGGAGGCGGCCACGCCCCCGGTGGCCACCAGCGATCCCCGCTGCAGGCCGCCGTGGGGTAGCAGCCCGGCCAGGGCGTCGGGCACGGTGAGCACCCGTTCGGAGGCGGCCGACACCGGGCGGACCCGCTGACCGAGCAGGGCGAGGGCGGCAAGATCCGGGGCGGCGACGGCCATGGACCCAGTATCGAACACCTGTTCGCTCCTCGCAACCGGGTCGAGCACCCACCCGTCAACCGCCCCGGTGCACAGATGATCCGCCCACCGTCGCCTGTGCACCCGGGGCGCCACCGGCCGCCTCGGCGCACGAACGACCCCGACGAGCCCAGTCCTCGAGTCGCCCCTGCACCCGGGCCGCTACTGGCCGCCCCGGTGCACAAGTGATCCACCCAACCGTCGTCCGTGCATACGGGCTGCCGCTGGCGACCTCGGTGCACGAACGACCCGGACCAGAGCGACGCCGGTGCATGCGGGGCGCCAGTGGCCGCCCTCGTGCACGAACGATCACCGGGGCGACGGGCGACGCGACCGGGGCGGGCGACCGGGGCGGGCGACCGGGGCGCGGCGCGACCCCGGGTGGGGTGGTGACGCCTCAGGCGTCGGGGGCGGCGGCGAGGTCGGTGAGGTAGGCGATGAGGTCGGCGACCTCGTCGTCGGTGAGGTCGCCGTAGGCGACCGGCATCAGGTTGTCGAAGCCGGCGCGGACCTGGGACCGGGGATCACGGATGGACTGCTCCAGGTAGGCCGCATCGGCCACCACGGTCCGGCCGCCGTCGAGCTCGACCTCGGAACCGGCGAGGCCCTGCCAGGTGGGGCCCATGCTCCGGGCTCCGTCGATGGAGTGGCAGGCCCGGCACCCGTTGGTCTCGGCCACCGCCCGGCCCCGCTCACCGGCAGGGCTCAGGGCCACCTCCGGCGCGGCGTCGGAGCCGCCGTCTTCACCGCACGCCGCCAGCAGGGTGCCGGTGGGCAGGGCCACCACGGCCAGGGCGACCGCGGCGCCGCGGGCCCAGCGGGATCCACCACCGACGACGCGGGCCACGGGATCAGCCCTCGGGGGCAGGCGCTCCGGACTCGGGCTCGACCGGGGCGGGCGAAGCCTCAGCTGCGGCAGCTGGCTCGCCCTCAGCGACAGCCGGCTCGCCCTCAGTTGCACCCTCAGCGCCAGCACCCTCGGCAGCAGCACCCTCGGCGGCAGCCTCGGCGGCAGCCTTGGCTTCGGCCTCAGCGGCAGCGGCGGCTTCCGCAGCGGCCTTGGCCTCGGCCTCGGCTGCTTCGGCGGCGGCCTTGGCGGCCTTCTCGGCTTCGGCGGCGAGGTAGGCGGCCGTCTGTTCGTCGTCGTAGTACAGGTACAGCGTCTCGACGATCTCCTTGAGCCCGTCGCTGCCGTGGCCCTTGGTGAGGTCGACGGTGACCATGTTGGCGTTCACGTGCACCCGGTCGACCCGGCCACTGGCCAGGAGCCGGCGGGCCAGCACGTCGGGCGGGCGCTCACCCCAGATGTCGTCGCCGAGGGCGTAGCGCTCGTGGCCCATGCCGCTGAGGGCCCGGTTGGTCTCGAAGCGGACGACGCCGAGGTGCGACGACGGCTTCTCGTTGACGACGATCATCTGGCCCATGGTCAGCCGATCGTAGTTCCCGGCCCCTCGGCGCCCGCCAGCCCGGACCCGGCCGGGCACCACCGGCCCCGATCAGCCCCACGAGCCCGGGCGGGAGCGGGCCGACCGACCGACCGGCTCGGCTCAGGGTTCCACGGCCTCGTCTCGGCAGGTGGGCGGGGCGGTGACCGGGGTGCAGCGGGCCGGCCGGGCGGCGGGCCGGTCCGCCACGTAGGCCGCGGCGGGGCCGCAGGCCCCCGCCGCCATCCCCTGCACCGGGTAGTCGGTTCCGATCCAGTGCGCACCCGAGGCGAAGGCGGCGTCGCGGCGGGTGGTGTCGTTGGTGCGGGCGTGCACGTTCGGCGTGTCGGCCCGGGTGCGCACCAGGTACCCCTGGCGGACCAGGTCGGTGATGCGGCCCGGCTCGGCGAGGGGGTCGTCGACGTTGAGCACGGCGGCGTCGGGCTGGCCCGGCTCCGCGTTGGTGAACAGCAGCCGGCCGGCCAGGCCTTCGTGGCCCTCCAGGTACAGCGACCGGTAGGGCTCGCCGTTGACCATGGCGAAGAGCACCTTGCCGCGGGTCTCGCCGAGGGTGGGCCACCCGTCGGTGGTGACGGCTTCCTCGAGGGTGGCGGACGAACCGCGCACGTCGTCGGGGGTGAGCAGGTCGTCGGGCTCGAACACCGAGCGGATCTCGTCCTCCAGGCGGTCCATGTTCTCGGGCACCCACTTCTCGGGCACGGCCTGGTCGGCCACCGGGAAGATCAGCGGACCATCCTTGAACTGGATGAAGATCGCCACCGGCACGTGGTCGGGGTTGGCGTCGGACCACTCCGCCACCTCGGTGAGGCACCCAACGAGGGTGGGGCACACCGAGTGGTAGTCGACGTCTTGTTCGTGCAGCACCTTGGTGCCGGGCTCGGCCATCTCGGGCACCGAGTCGACCAGGTCGGGGAGCCCGGCCTGGCGGCGCAGCGACGGGCTGGCGTAGAGCCCACCCGACCCGTCGACGAACACGTCGAGCTCGATCTGGCGCACCTGCTGGTCGGCGAGCTGACCGCCGATGGTCTCGTGGGAGTAGGTGCGTTGGGCCGCCTGCTCGGCGTCCATGGCCGCCAACAGGTCCAGCTCGGCCGGATCGGGTTCCTGGTGGAAGCTGTTGTGGGTGCCCACCACCTGGATCTCGTTCAGCCGCAGCGAGTCGTCGAGGGCGACGGCGGTCGACGATGGCACGGCGGACGTGGACGGGGCGGAAGAGGACGACGGCGGGCTGTCGGCGGTGTCGTCGCTGCTGCACCCCACCGCCACCCCCACCAGCAGGGCGAGGGCCAGGGCGGGCCGGGCCAGAGCGGGCCGGGCGATGGAGGGCCGTACGAGGGAGAGCCGGGTCACGCCCGGGAGCTTCGCACCGATCGCCAGGCCGCGACGGCGAGGGCGATCGACACCGCGGCCAGCACGGCGTGGACCACCTTGAAGCCCACCGGGTGGTCGGCCAGCAGGATCATCGGGATCCGCACCGCCCAGTAGAGGGTGGTGCCGGCGGCGAAGGCGGTGACGCCCCGCACGAAGCCGGGGCTGCGCCGGTCGGCGCCGGTGAGCAGGAGGCCGCCGATCACCAGCGCGGCCAGCACGAACAGGGTGATCGGCGTGGACCACACCAGCTTCTCGGCCACGGTGTCGTCCGGGTTGGTCCACGCCAACCAGATCCGGTTGCCCCAGATGAACAGGGTGACGGCGCAGAACAGCGCCACCGGCCGGGGCTCCAGTCGGGTGCGCCAGGTTGGGCCGGCCGAGGCCCCGGGAGCGGGGGTGGCCAGGTCCGGGGAGGCGGGTTCCACGTCCGAAACGCTACGGCCCGCCACCCGATGTTCACGAACCGGTGTGAACCGGTGCGAGGGAACGACACCCGGCGGTGCGACACTGGACCCATGGCCCGTCGCACGAAGATCATCGCCACCATCGGTCCCGCGTCCGATTCCGAAGGGATGATCAAGGATCTCGCCGAGGCCGGCATGGACGTGGCCCGCATCGGCCTGGCCCACGGCACGCTCGATGAGGCCATCGAGAAGTTTCGTCGCGTCCGTCGGGTGGAGGCGTCGCTCGGTCGCCCCCTCGGCGTGATGGTCGACCTGCCGGGGCCCAAGGTCCGGGCCGGCACCATGCCCGAGGGTGGCCTGGCCGTGAGCCAGGGCGAGATGATCCGCCTCACCCCCGGCGCCGACGGGTCCACCCCGGCGGCCATCCGGGTGGATCACGAGGGCCTGCTGGCCGACCTGCACGTGGGCGACCGGGTCACCTTCGGCGACGGTGCCGTGATGGCCCAGGTGGAGGAGCGCAACGCCGATCACCTGGTGGCCCGGGTCACCCACGGTGGCCTGCTCCAGGGTCGGCCCGGCGTGCACATCCCGTCGGACCGCCTGCGCATCCCGTCGCCCACCCCCGAAGACCTCCACATGCTCGACGCCTTCGTGGAGGAGGGCATCGACATGGTGGCGCTGTCGTTCGTCCGCTCCGCCCACGACGTGCGCCGGGTGGGCGTGGAGCCCCATCCCCGGGGGCCGCTGGTCATCGCCAAGATCGAGACGCGGGCGGCCGTCGACAACCTCGACAGCATCATCGAGGCGTCGGGCGCGGTGATGATCGCCCGTGGCGACCTGGGTGCCGAGCTGCCCATCGAGGAGCTCCCCCACCTGCAGAAGCGGATCCTGCAGCGCTGCATCGCCCTGGGTCGGCCGGCCATCACCGCCACCCAGATGCTGGAGTCCATGGTCACGGCGCCGTCGCCCACCCGGGCCGAGGCGTCCGACATCGCCAACGCGGTGTTCGACGGATCGAGCGCGCTGATGCTGTCGGGCGAGTCGGCCATCGGGCGGGATCCCGTGAACGCGGTGGCCACCATGGCCCGCATCGCGGCCCGGGCCGACGACGAGTTCGACTACGACGCCTGGGGCGCCCGGGTGCACGCCATGGCCACCACCATGCAGCCCAACATCGACGACACCGTCACCAACGCCATGACCATGGCCGCGTGGCGGGCCGCCAGCGAGAGCGGGGCCAGCGCCATCATCTGCATCACCCGCACCGGGTTCACGGTGCGGGCCATCGCCCGGTTCCGGCCCCAGGCCAAGATCCTGGGCTTCTCGGCCGATCCCCAGACCCTCCGCCAGATCAAGCTGAGCTGGGGCGCCACCCCGCACGACCTGGGCGTCGACTACCACGACGAACACGTGATCAGCCACGTGCTGAGCGTGGCCCGAGAGGCGGGCGACATCCGCCGGGGCGACCTGGTGTGCGTGCTGTCAGGGTCGAGCGAGTACCCGGGTCAGGCCACCGACTCCCTCCAGCTCATCCCCATCCGCTGACGCCGTCACCGCCCGGTCCCGGCCCCACCCGGGTCGGGACGGTCGGGACCGGTCAGCCGAGTCGGGACCGGTCAGCCGGTTTGTCGGTCAGCCGGTCAGCCGGTCAGCCGGTCAGCCGGTTTGTCGGTCAGCCCGTCAGCCGGTCAGCCGAGTCGGCGGAGCAGGGCGAGCAGCTCAGCGACGTCGGCCACCCGGTGGTCGGGGGCGTGGGCGTCGAGCTCGCCGGGCTGGGCGAAGCCCCACTCCACGGCCACGGTGGTGCAGCCGTTGACGCGGCCGCCGTGCACGTCGTGCAGGCGGTCGCCCACCATGGCCACCGACGGTCGGGAGCCGCGCGCCAGCGGCGGCCGGTAGCCGAGCTGGGTGAGGGCGTCGGCCACGATCACCTGCTTGGGCGGCGGGGCGCCGTGGGCGGGCGCGGCGCCCTCCGCCGAGAAGCGGTCGGCGATCCCGAAGTGCTCGAGGGTGGTGCAGGCCTGCTCGTGGGGCTTGGCCGTGGCCAGCGCCAGCCTGACCCCGTCGGCCACCAGGGCATCGAGGAGGGGGACGATGCCGGGGTGGAGGGTGGCCTCGAACAGTCCCACCTCGCGGTGACGAGCCCGGAAGGCCACCACGGCTTCGTCGTGCAGGTGGCCGGGCAGGCCGTGGTGGTGCAGGTTGTCCCGCAACGGCGGGCCGATGGTCCAGGTGAGCTCCACGTGGTCGTCGACGGGGTGGCCCACGGTGGCCAGGGCGTGGCGGAACGACCCGGTGATGCCCACCTCGGGGTCGGTGAGCGTCCCGTCCAGGTCGAACAGCACGGCGTCGAGCATGGCCCCAGTGTGACCGACCGGCCGGGTCGGCCGTCAGGCGCGGCGACGGTCAGGCCGCGAGCACGAAGAACAGGCGGGCCCGACAGGTGGTGGCGCCGTCGACCGTGGCCTCGGCGCGGCCCCAACCGCCCCGGCCACCCAACCGGTCGAGGGTGACCTCGAGCCGCAGTTCCTCGCCGGGCGCCACCACGCGGGGGAAGCGCACGTCCTCCACTCCACCGAGCAGTGGCAGTCGTCCCGCGTAGGTGGGATCGGCCAGCACGGCCACCGCGCCGGCCTGGGCCAGCGCCTCCACCTGGAGCACGCCGGGCACCACCGGGCGGCCCGGGAAGTGGCCGGCCAGCCAGGCCTCGTCACCCGTGATGCGCCACCGGGCCACCACCCGCTCGCCGGGTTCGCAGTGGTCGACGACGTCGACGAAGCGGAAGGGCGGACGGTGCGGCAGCAGGTCGATCATCCGCCGTCCGACCCGCCCGGGGCCCATCGGTTACAAGGTCCGGAGGGCAGGCACGACCGCCGGCCGGTTACCGATCGGTCAGTTCCAAGCTACCCACGGGTAAGGCGAAACCTCGACGGCCGGCGGGGGTCTGACCCCACCGTGCCCTCCCCCACCACCGACCCCACCGACCCGCCGACGATGGACCTCCGCGCCGCCGCCCACCCTGGCCTGGCCACCGCGATCGTGTTCCCCGGCCAGGGGAGCCAGGCCCCCGGCCTGGGTCGCCCGTGGGTGGACCGCCCGCAGTGGCGCATCGTGCGCCAGGCCGAGCGGGCCAGCGGCCTGGACCTGTCGCGGCTCCTGCTCGACGCCGACCACGAGGAGCTGGCGGGGACCCGTACCAGCCAGCTGGTGGTGCTGGTGGCCTCGCTCCTGGCGTGGGAGGACGCGGTCGCCGAGCTCGACCCCACCGACGTGGTGGCGGTGGCGGGCCATTCGCTCGGCCAGATCACCGCCCTCATCGCCGCCAAGGGGGTGACGCTGGCCGACGGGCTCCGCCTGGCCGCGGCCCGGGCCGCAGCGGGCGAGCAGACCCAGCGAGCCGACCCCGGCGGCATGGTCGCCCTGCTCGGTGCCGACGTGGACCTGGTGGAGCGGGCCTGCGCCGCCACCGACGGCCGGGCGTGGGTGGCCATCCACAACGGTGCGGGCCAGGTCGTGGTGGGGGCCGAGGAGGCGGCGCTGGACGAGGTGGCCGGGTGGGCGGTGGCCCTGGGCTGTCGGCGGGCCACCCGACTGGCCGTGGACGGCGCGTTCCACACCCCGCTCCACCAGCCCACCGCCGAGGCCCTGCTGCCCACCCTGGCCGGCATCACCTTCGGTGCGCCCCGGTGGCCGGTGGTCACCAACCACGACGCCCGCCCGGTGATAGACGGCGACGGCTGGCCCGAACGTCTGGTGGCCCACCTGGTGGAGCCGGTCCGATGGGACGCCACCGTGACCCGGCTGGCCGCCATGGGCACCCGGCGGTTCGTGGAGGTCGGTCCCGGTCGTTCGCTGTCGGGCCTGATCCGCCGCATCACACCGGACCTGGAGTGCGTGTGAGCGCCGGACCGGAGCACGTGATCGTGGCCTCCGCCGACGGCGACTCGGTCCACCTCGACCTGCGTCTGGTGGTGGCGCCCCGCGACGGGCGCTTCCACCCCGCCCCGCCCGACGTGGTGACCGCCGAGGGCGAGGTGGTGCACACCGGAGACGTGATCGGTCACGTGGTGCGGGCCACCGAGCGCGAACCGGTGCGGGCGTTCTGCACCGGGTTCCTGGTGGGCCTGCTGGCCGACGACGACGACCAGGTGCGCGCCGGCCAGCCGCTGGCGTGGATCCACCCGATCCACCCGGTCCCGGCCCAGCCGGTCGCCCGGTGACGCCCCCGACGAGCGCGACCGACAGGGCCGACGGGTCCACGTCCGTCCGACAGGGTCGCGGCCCGAACGCAACCGCCGCCCCCCGCCTGGCCGTGGGGCTGGCCGGGCTGGGCCACGCCCTGCCGACCCACCGGGCGACCAACCACGACCTGGCCGCCCCCCTCGACACCGGCCACGCCTGGATCGTGGGCCGCACCGGGATCAGCGCCCGTCGGGTGGCCGGCCGGGCCGACACCACCACCGCCCTGGCCACCCGGGCCGCCGACGCGGCCCTGGCCGATGCAGGTGTGGCCGCCTCGGCCGTCGACCTGGTGGTGGTGGCCACGGCCACGCCCGATTCCTCGTGTCCGTCCACCGCGGCCCGGGTGTGCGCCGAGCTGGGCCTGCGGGCCGGCGGCTACGACGTGAACGCGGCGTGCTGCGGGTTCGTGTACGCCCTCCACGGGGCCACCGCGCTGCTGGCCGACTCGCTCGGCACCGTGCTGGTGATCGGGGCCGACCGGTTCACCACCCTCACCGATCCGAGCGACCGGGGCACCGCGGTGCTGTTCGGCGACGGGGCCGGCGCGCTGGTGGTGCGTCGCGCCGAGCGCCGGCCGGGCGCGCCGGGCGTGCTGGGCTCGGACGTGGGCGGCGACCCCCGCACCCTCGGGGTGATCGAGCAGCCGCCGGGTGAGCGCTACCTCACCATGGACGGCCCCGACCTGTTCCGGCGGGCCACCCGGGGCATGGTGGCCTCGGCCGCCGCCGCGCTCGACCGCGCCGGGGTGGCACCGGGCGACGTCGACCTGTTCGTGCCCCACCAGGCCAACGCCCGCATCATCGGGGCGGCGGCCGACCGCCTGGGTGTCGATCCGGCCCGCGTGGTCGTGGACGTGGCCGAGCGGGCCAACACCTCGGCCGCCTCGATCCCCCTCGCCCTGCACGCGGCGCGGGCCGACGGACGCCTGGCCGACGGGGCGACCGTGCTGTTGAGCAGCGTGGGCGCCGGCCTCGGCTGGGCCAGCCTCGTCCTGCGGTGGGGCCGGTGAGCACCGTCGACGAGCGGACGGAGCCCGTCGAGGCCGACCACTCGGAGCACCGGGCCCCGCGTGCCCCACGAGTGGCGCTGGTGAGCGGCGCCACCGGGGCCATCGGTGCGGCCACCGCCCGCGCCCTGGCCCACACCGGCCATGCCGTGGCGCTGGGGTGGCGGTCAGACCCCGAGGGGGCCGCCGCCCTCGCCGCGTCGATCGGGGACGCCGGCGGCTGCGCGCTGCCGGTCTGCCTCGATCTGACCGATCGCGGATCGGTCGATGCCGCCGTCACCGAGGTGGAGGCGGCCCTCGGGCCGGTCAGGGTGCTGGTGAACAACGCCGGGCGCACCGCCGACGGGCTCTTCCTGCGGATGACCGACGACGACTGGCGAGACGTGATGGCCACCAACCTCGACGGCACCTTCCACCTCACCCGCCGGGTGGTGCCCGCCATGGTCCGGGCCCGCTGGGGCCGGATCGTCACGGTCACCTCGGTGGTGGGCCTGAGCGGCTCGGCCGGCCAGGTCAACTACGGCGCGGCCAAGGCCGGGCTGGTGGGCCTGACCCGTTCCCTGGCCCGGGAGCTGGCCACCCGCGCCATCACCGTGAACGCGGTGGCCCCCGGTCCGATCGACACGCCGATGCTCGCCGCCACCGGCCCGGCCCGGGTCGAGGCGCTCGCCGCCCAGGTGCCCGCCGGCCGGCTGGGCCGCCCCGACGAGGTGGCGGCCGCGGTGGCGTACCTGTGCTCCGACGGTGCCGCCTACGTCACCGGTGCCGTGCTGCCGGTGGACGGCGGCCTGGGCATGGGCCACTGACCCCTTGCCGGCCGAAGCCCGGATCCGACCCCGCTGCCGTCCCCCGATCTCACCCCCCAACCCCAATCCCCCAATCCCCCATCCCCCGAACCAACCCGAGAAAGCGAGCCCACCGTGGCCCCCACCTCCGTCCCCCGTCCCCAGATCCTCGACACCGTCTACGACGCCTGCGTCGAGGTACTCCGCGTGGACCGCACCACGCTCCACGAGGCCACCGCGTTCGCCGACGACCTGGAGGCGGACAGCCTGGCCCTGGTGGAGATCGTGATGGTGCTGGAGGAGCGTTTCGACCTGCGCATCCCCGAGGACGACCTGGGCGCCGTCACCACCATCGGCGCCGCCGCCGACCTGGTGGCCGGGCACCTCGGCACGGCGGCGTGACCGGCCCCGCCACGGCCGGCACCGCCACGACCGGGCCCACCACGACCGGGCCCACCAGAACCGGCGACGTCACCACCGGCGACGGGCACGCCCACGGTCGGGCCGACCCCCGGGCCCGGGTGGTCGTGACCGGCATGGGCGTGGTGTCGCCCGCCGGCGCCACGGCCGAGGCCGCCTACCACCATGTCCTCACCGGCCGGAGTTGCACCGGCCCGGACCTCACCGCTCCCGTGGTGGACTTCGACCCCGCCGACTGGCTCGACCCCCGCGAGGTGCGACGGGTCGACCGGGTGGGTCACTTCGGCCTGGCGGCCGCCGCCGAGGCCATCGCCCAGGCCGGCCTGCACGATCCCGACCGCGGTGCCGACATCGATCCCCGCCGGGTGGCGGTGGTGGTGGGCTCCGGGGTCGGCGGGCTGACCACCCTGGAGGACGGCGTGGCCACCAGGGTCACCCGCGGCCCGGAGCGGGTGGGTCCGCTCCTGGTGCCGATGATGATGCCCAACGCCACCGCCGGGCTGATCGCCCTCCACCACGGCTTCCGCGGTGCCGCGCTGGCCGTGGCCACGGCGTGCGCGTCGGGGGCCAACAGCATCGGCGAGGCCGCCGCGCTCATCCGCGCCGGCCGGGCCGACGTGGTGGTGGCCGGCGGCAGCGAGGCGGCCATCACGCCCACCGCCCTGGCCGGGTTCGCCCGGATGGGCGCGCTCAGCCGCCGCCACCACGACCCGGCCGGCGCGTCCCGTCCGTTCGACCGCGACCGGGACGGGTTCGTGATGGGTGAAGGCGCGGGCATCGTGGTGCTCGAGCGCGCCGACCACGCCGAGCGCCGCGGCGCCACCGTGCTGGGTGAGGTGGCCGGCTACGGCGCCACCTGCGACGCCCACCACCTCACCGCCCCCGACCCGGCCGGCGAGGGCGCCCTGGCCTGCATGGAGGAGGCCCTGGCCGACGCCGGGATCAGCCCGGCAGAGGTGAGCCACGTGAACGCCCACGGCACCTCCACGCCACTGAACGACAAGGCCGAGTCCGACGCCCTGGTCCGGCTGTTCGGCGGCACCACCCCCCCGGTGACCTCCACCAAGGGGGTGACCGGCCACCTGGTGGGCGCGGCCGGCGCGGTGGAGGCGGTGCTCGGCCTGCTGTCGGCCCGTCACGGCCTGGTGCCGCCGGTGGCGAACCTCACCGACCCCGACGTGGACCCGGCGGTCGACCTGGTGCGGGGCGAACCCCGGCCCGTCACGGGCCGGGTGGTGCTGTCCAACTCGTTCGGCTTCGGCGGTCACAATGCGTCGCTGGTCCTGGTGGCCCACCCGGCTGGGCCCACCAAACCGGCCGAACCCGCAGAACCCGCCGACGCGTCGCCCGCCCGATGACCCCGGCGACCGCGCTGCTGGACCCGTGGACCGTGACCCCGGTGGGCGCCGACCGCCCCGACGCGGCGGTGGCGGGACTGCGCGAGCTGCACGGTCGGACGGTGGCCTGGTTCGAGGTGGCGGGCCGCCGGGCCGACAGCAGCGGGGCGGCCGAGGCCGAGGTGGTGGCCCGCACGATCACCCTGGCCACCTCGCTCGGCTGCCCGGTGGTCGGGGTGGTCCGGTCGGTGGCGGTGGACCCCGGGCCCGAGGGCCTGGCGGCGCTGGCGGCCTGGGGCCGGGTGGCCGCCGCGGCCGTGCGGGCGTCGGGGGTGGTGCCGATCCTGCTGGCCGTGACCGGGCCCCTGCACGGGAGCCTGGCCCCCCTGCTGGGCCTGGCCGACCACGTGGTGCTGACCACCGACGCCACCGCGTACGTGAACGGTCCCGGGCCGGTGGCCGCGGTCACCGGCACCCGGACGGACCCGATCACGTTGGGCGGCGCCGCCGTGCACGCCGGCCCCTCCGGCCTGGCTTCGCTGGTGGCCGATGATCCCGACGACGCCCTCGACGCCCTGGCCGAACTGCTCGACCACCTGCCCGACAACCACCTGGCCGAGCCGCCCGTCCGCCCTCCGGATCACCACGACCGGGCCGATCGTCGGTGCCCGGCGGCCGCGGCGGCGGTGCCGCCCGAGCCATCACGGTCCTACGACGTGCGGGACGTGGTCGCCGACGTGGTGGACCGCGGCAGCCTGCTGGAGGTGCACCCCCACCACGCCCCCAACCTGGTGACCGCCTACGCCCGGCTGGACGGACGGGCGGTGGCCGTGGTCGCCAACCAGCCGGCGGTGCGGGCCGGCACCCTGGACATCGCCGCCTCGGTGAAGGGGGCCCGCCACGTGCAGGCGGCCGACGCCTTCGGCCTGCCGATCGTGACCTTCGTGGACACCCCGGGCTACCAGCCGGGCCGGGACCTGGAGGCCCGCGGGATGATCCGCCACGGTGCCGAACTGGTGCACGCCTACGCCGCCGCCACCGTGCCCCGGCTGTGCGTGATCCTCCGAAAGGCCTACGGCGGCGCCTACATCGTGATGGACTCCCGCACCATGGGAAGCGACCTGGTGCTGGCGTGGCCCCGGGCCGAGATCGCGGTGATGGGCCCGGCGGGCGCGGTGGAGATCCTCCACCGGCGCGAGGTCGGTCCGGAGGGGCGCGCCCGCCTCGAGGCCGAGTACCGGGCCACCTACTGCACGCCGCGGCTGGCGGCGGACCGTGGTCTGATCGACGGGGTGATCGACCCGGCCGACACCCGCCGGGTGCTCACCGCCGCGGTCCACCGGCTCCGCACCAAGCGCCCCGTGCTCCCCGCTCGCAAGCACACCAACCAGCCCCTCTGATCCGTCCCACTGAACCCGTCAGGAACCCCATGCTCCTCGCCGACCGCGTCGTCCTCGTCACCGGTGTGCTCACCCCGTCGTCGATCGCCTTCACCGTGGCCCGCCTGGCCCAGGAGCAGGGGGCGACGGTGGTGCTCACCTCGTTCGGCCGGGCGCTGCCCGTCACCCGCCGGGCGGCCAAGCGCCTGCCGGTGGCGCCCGAGGTGGTGGAGCTCGACGTGACCGACGAGGACCAGCTCGCCTCGCTGGCCGAGCGGCTCCCCACCGACGTGGTCCACGGCGTGGTCCACTCCGTCGGCTTCGCCCCGGCCGACTGCCTCGGGCACCCCGACGGGCTGCTGGGCGCCTCGTGGGCCGACGTGGCCACCGCCCTCCAGGTGTCCACCTACTCGCTCCCCGCGCTGGTGCGCGCCGTGCGGCCGGTGCTGGCGGACCGGGCGTCGGTGGTGGGTCTGGACTTCGACGCCACCGTGGCGTGGCCGGCCTACGACTGGATGGGCGTGGCCAAGGCCGGCCTGGAGTCGGCCACCCGCTACCTGGCCCGCGACCTGGGGCCCACGGGGGTGCGGGTGAACCTGGTGGCCGCCGGCCCGCTGCGCACGGTCGCCGCCCGCAGCATCCCCGGCTTCGCCCACATCGAGGACACCTGGGACCGCACCGCCCCGCTCGGGTGGGACGTGGACGACGCCGAGCCCACGGCCCGGGCGGTGGTGGCCCTGCTGTCGGACTGGTTCCCGGCCACCACCGGCGAGATCGTGCACGTGGACGGGGGTGCCCACGCCGTGGGCGCCAGCGCCTCATAGGCTCCCCTCCGAACGCGGAGGTACCGGTGGCAGACCAGAGCACGTCGAACGGCGGCGCAGTCGTGGGGAACGGGGGCGGAGGCGACGACAGCCTCGGCCTGCCCGAGTGGGCCCGCCCCATGGTGGTGGTCGGCCTGCTGGCCGCGGTGATGTGGCTGGTGGAGATCATCGACCTGATCCCCGGCACCAACCTCGACCAGTGGGGCATCCAACCCCGCGAGCTGGCCGGCCTGGTGGGCATCGTGACCATGCCGTTCCTGCACGACGGGTTCGGCCACCTGATCTCCAACACCATCCCGTTCCTGGTGCTGGGGGCGATCGTGGCGGCCAGCGGACTGGCCCGCTTCTTCACGGTGGCGGCGATCATCACGGTGGTGTCGGGCGTGGGCACCTGGCTGTTCGGCCCCGACCACACGGTGCACATCGGGGCCAGCGCCCTGGTGTTCGGCTTCCTCACCTACCTGCTGGCCCGCGGGTTCTTCGAGCGCAAGCTGCTCTACCTCGGCGTGGCGCTGGTGGTGCTGTTCCTCTACGGCGGGGTGCTGTGGGGCGTGCTGCCCAGACCGGGCATCTCGTGGCAGGGCCACCTGTTCGGGGCCATCGGCGGCGTGATCGCGGCCCGGGTGGTGCACGCCGAGGCCGTCGCCACCCGGCGGGCGGCAGCCACCAAACTGTGACCCCACCGGCCGGCCCGCCGCCGGCCCCGCCACCCCACCACGCACCTCCCAGAACCCCACCGCCCGCCCAGGAGCCACCCGTGTCCCGCCGCCCGTCGTCCCCCACCCGCCGCCGCCTCCGCTGGGCGGCCACCGCGTCCGTCGCCGTGTTGGCCATGGGCTCCCTGGGTGCGTGCAGCGACGACGGCAACGACGAAGCCGACGCCATCACCACCGCCCCGGCCGACGCCACCACCACCACCGGGTCCACCACATCCACCGAGGTGCCGCCCGACACGCTCGACCCCGAGCTCGAGGCCACCATGCGGGCGGCCATGGACCGGGCCGAGGCCGCCAACCTGGTGATCGACGACTTCCCCACCGGCTGGGAGCACCTGCCGCCGGCCGAGGGCGACGCCGGGCCGTTGGAGACGTGTTCCACCGTCGACCTCGACACCCACCTGATGGGCCTGTACCGGTCCGACAGCTTCTCCACGTCGGTCGACCCCGGCACCCTGCAGGTGAGCACGTCCGCCTCGGTGCTCGACACCGTGGAGGCCGCCACCGACGTGCTGGCCGACTTCCGCACCGACGCCTTCGTGGCCTGCGTCGACGGCCTGTTCAACGGCTCCACCGACACCTACGAGCGCAGCGGCACCCTCACCCGCAACGAGACCGCCCCCGACCTGGGCGAGGAGGCGGTGGCCCTCTCGGGCGACTACGTGATCTCGCCGCTCGACGGCACGCCCGACCACACCGTCACCCTGGTGGTGGTGGCCGTCCGCACCGGAGACGTGGTGACCGTGTTGAACTCCACCGCGGTGGACCGCAACCTCGACGAGGAGCTGGTGCGATCCCTGCTCGACGTCCTGGTGCAGCGCCAGCAGCCCTGAGCCGGGCCGGACGCGCCGGGGCCCGGATCAGCGGGGAGCGAGGTCGCGGATGGCCTGGCGCTGGTCGAGGCCGAACGGGAGGATGGCCAGGGCCGGAGTGGTGACGCCGTTCTCCTGGTAGCGGGCGATGTGCTCGCGGCACGCCTCGGGCGTGCCGTGCACGATGAGCGTGTCCACCAGCTCCTCGGGGATGGCGGCCAGGGCGGCCTGGCGATCTCCCGCCGCCCAGTGGTCCCACATGGGCTGGAGCATCTCGCCCCGGCCGAGCCAGCGGTGGAACTCGGCGTAGACGGGCACGGTGAGGTAGGCGGCGATGGCGAACCGGCCGTAGTTCAACACCAGGTCGCGGTCGGTGGTGGGGGCCACGAAGATGCGGGCCACCACCTCCTTGTCGGCCCCGCCCTGGTGCACGAACGGCGCCACGGTGCGCACGTCGTCGGCGCCGAGCCAGTTCACGATGGCACCGTCGCCCTCTCGCCCGGCCAGGCGCAGCATGCCCTCGCGCAGGGCGGCGATGAGGATCTTGGGCTGTTCCTCGGGCACCAGGCCCAGCTTGAAGCCGTTCACCGAGAACGTGTCGTAGTCCTCCTTCACCTTGGCCCCGGTGAGGGCGGTGCGCAGGAACCGCACGGTGTCCCGCGTCTTCTTGTAGGGCTCGGTGAAGGGAATGTCGTTCCATCGCTCCACGATCACGTTGGACGAGGTTCCGATGCCGAAGGCGACCCGTCCCGGGGCAGCATCGGCCAGCGACGCCACGCACTGGGCCAGGGTGGCCGGCCCCCTAGTGAAGGCGGGAACGATGGCCGAGCCGAGACGAAGAGACGGAGCCCACACCGACGCCAATGCCAGTGGCGT
>DAIMFV010000042.1:0-19449 GCA_036724365.1 Acidimicrobiales bacterium
CGTGGTGACCATCGAGGGCATCGGCTCGCTCCGCGTGCCCACCACCACCGCCGAGGCGACGCGCCTCCTCGGCCAGACCGTGGCCCAGGACCCGAACTCGGTGATCGATCCGTCGAACCCGTGCTCGTACGCCACCGTCGAGGGGGTGCCCGACGTGCTGGTGATGCTCGACGGCGACACCGCCACCCGGGTGGACGTGTCGGGCACCTTCCGCACCGAGGGGGGCGTGGGCGTCGGCAGCACCGAGGCCGAGGTCCAGGCCGCCTACCCGGGCCGGGTCAGGGTGGAGCCGCACCCGTACCTGTTCGAGCGGGGGAACTACCTGCGGGTCACCGACCCCGACCACCCGGGCTACGAGCTGTTGTTCGAGACGGCCGACGGGGTGGTGACCAGCTACCGGTCCGGGCTGGCCGAGTACGTGGCCTGGATCGAGGGCTGCGCCTGAGCCCCGCTCGAGGGGCCGGTCGACTCGCGTCAGGCGTCGGCGGTGACCTTGCGGGCGAAGTCGACGGTGGAGGTCTCCACCAGTTCGGCGTCGTAGTCCAGGGTGGCCACGTGGAAGCTGCGGTCGAGCCGCACCCGCTCCACCGGGCCCGAGACGGCGGCGGCGAGGACGTCGGAGTTGTCCGGGGGCACCACGTGGTCCTGGGGGCTGGTGAGGATCAGCACCGGTGAGGTGATCCGGGGCAGGCGCTCGGCAAAGGCCTCGGCGGCCTCGAACAGCGTGAGCAGCGGCGCCAGCGGGGTGTCGGTGTAGGCCGTCTCGACCACGTCGGGGCGGGCGATGTCGGAGCCGATGCCGGGGATGCGGTCGGCACCCGTGGCCAGCACCTCGGTGACGGCGGCCCGCATGCCCTCGGGCTCGCTGACGATGGCGTTGATGCACACCAGCCCGGCGATCTCGGGGTGGTCGGACCCCAGCCAGGCGGTGAGGGCGCCCCCCATGGACAGGCCCACCACCACGACGTGGCTGCACCGGGCGGCCAGTTCCTCGTAGGCGGCCTCGGCCGTGGCCAGCCAGTCGGACCAGGTGGTGGGGATGAGGTCCTCGACCCGGGTGCCGTGGCCCGGCAGCAGGGGCAGCTCCACGGTGAAGCCGGCGGCGGCCAGCGCGTCGGCGCCCCCTCGCACCGACCCCGGGTTCCCGGTAAAGCCGTGCAGCACCAGCGCCCCGGCCGGGCCCCCGACGTGCGACCAGGGCTCGGCCCCGGGGATCAGGTTGTCGGGAATCGACGAGGTCATGGTGCTGCTCCAGAGGTTCGGGGAACCGGTCCCCCTCGACCGGTGCCGCAACACAACCACATCGGCACACCCGTGTCCGGGCATGACCCCGAACCTGCGCGCCGCGCCCTGTCGCCGACCCCGGCGCGACCGGGGGTCCTTGACCCGTGGGTCAATGCAGTGCTCCACTGGCCGCCTATGACCGACCACCGGCGGCTCACCGCCCAGGGCCAGGAGCGCAAGCAGCAGCTCCTCGACCGGGCCGCCGAGCTGTTCGCCGAGCGCGGGTTCGCCGAGACCCGGGTGGCCGACATCGTGCGGGCCGCAGGCGTGGCCAAGGGCCTCTTCTACTGGTACTTCGAGAACAAGGAAGCCCTGTTCCGGGAGCTGGTGGAGCTCAACCGCCTCCGCCTCCGCCAGTACCAGGCCGTCGCCATGGACCGCGACGCTGAACCCCTGCTGCAGATCCGCCAGGGCACCGAGGCCTCGGTGCGCTACATGGCCAACTACGCCAACTTCTTCGCCCTGTTGGAGGTGGAGAACCTCGAGAAGCAGTTCGCCGACGAGCTGCGCAAGGGCACCGAGGTCCACACGCGCGACATGGCGGCGCTCCTGCGCCGCGGCATCGCCGACGGCACCATCCGCGACGAGAACGTGGAGCTGCTGGCCTACGGCATCGTGAGCACCGTGGGCCTCTACGGGCACTTCCACCGAACCGGTCGGATGCCGATCCCGGTGGAGGACCTGGCGGCGTTCGTGGGCCGATTCGTGGTGTGCTCGCTGGCCAGCCACGAGAAGGTGGCCCGCCGGGTGCTCGCCACACCCCTGGCGCCCGCCGTCCCCGCCTGACCCACGCCGCGCGCTCCGGCCCCGGGGAGCGGACGGGCAGGTTATCGTCGCCGCACCACGTGAAGGGGCGTGGTCCCGATTGACCGTCCGAGGAGGACACGTGTCGAAGTTCCTGAGTGAGGAGTGGCTCGAAGCCGCTGCCGCCATCCGCGAAGAGTTCAAGGGCCAGGGTGGCGCCCCGCCCCACAAGATGAAGATGAACCTCGTCATCACCGGTGCGCCCGAGGACGTCTCGGCTGGGTCCATCGACGCCCACATGGACACCACCGACGGCGACATGCACATGGACGTGGGTCACCTCGAGGGCCCCGACCTCACCGTCACCCTCGAGTACGACACCGCCAAGGCCATCTTGGTGGAGGGCAACCCCCAGGCCGGGATGCAGGCCTTCATGGCCGGCAAGATCAAGGTCCAGGGCGACATGACCAAGCTCATGGCCATGCAGTCCGCCTCGCCGGACCCGGTGGCCCAGCAGATCGCCGAACGCATCAACGCCATCACCGACTGACCGTCGTTCCATTCCGGTCCCGGCCCGGCTCCCACTGCGGGGGTCGGGCCGGTCCGCGTCCCGGCCGACATCCGCCGGAACGGCGAGACGACGGGACGACGGGACGACGGGACGGCCCGGCGGTCAGACCACCAGCGGTTCGCGCCCCTCGGCGTCGGGGGCGTCGGGGGCGTCGGGGGCGTCGGGGCGGCCGCGGTCGATCGGCTCCTGCACGTTGGCCCGGGTGGGGGCCGTGATGCGCGGGGCGGCGAGCACGCCCACCAGGGCCAGGATCACGCCGGTGGCGTACCCCCAGTGGTAGCTGGCCGCCAGGCCCACCGCGTCCACCCGGCTCTGCTGCACCATCTGCATCACGGTGATGCCCACCACCACGCCCACCTGGTTCACCATCTGCTGGGAGGCGCCCGCGATCCCCAGGTCTCGCGGTTCCACCGACGCGGTGACCGAGGCCGACAAGGGCGGCATGGCGATGCCCATGCCCACGCCGGCCAGGGCCAGCGCGCCCATGATCACGATCACCGAGGACGACTCGCCCAGCGTGGCCATCCACCCCATGGCGACCATGACCGCCACCGCGCCGCCCGTGGCGGCCCGCTTGGCCCCCAGCCGCACCGACACGATCCCGGCCATGGGCCCGGCCAGCGAGAAGGCCAGGGGGCGGGCGATGCTGACCAGACCGGTGCGGGTCTCGGTGAAGCCGAGGATGTTCTGGAGCAGCAACGGCGTGAGGATGAACGAGCCCATGTAGGCGCCGTTCAGCGCCGACTGGGTGACGATGGCGAAGGTGAACCCCCGACGGCGGAGGTAGTGCAGCGGGAGCAACGGGCTCTCGGCCCGCCGTTCGACCCGTATGAACGCCGCCGTGGCGATGGGCGCGCTGGCCAGGCCCACCAGCACCACCGGGTGGGTCCAGCCCAGCGTGGTGGCCTCGGTCAACGCATACAGGAACGGAGCCACGGCCAGGGCCAACAGCACGGCACCGGCCACGTCGAACCGACCGTCGCGGTGGCGCGGGGTCTCGGGCAGCAGCTGCCACGCCAGCACGAAGGCCACCATGGCGATCGGGATCTGGAGGAGGAACAGCGCCCGCCACCCGAAGGCCTCCACCATCGGCCCACCGGCGACGACCCCGATGACCGGTCCGCCGGCACCGACCATGGTCCAGTAGCCCAGGGCCTTCACCCGCTCCCGTTGGGCGAAGACCCGGCTGATGATGGCGAACGACGCCGGGCCGGTGGCGGCCCCTTCGATGGCGCCGAGGATGCGGAAGGTGATGAGCGAGGCGGCGCTCCACGCCACGGCCGATGCCGCCGCCGTGATCACCACCCCGACCATGCCCCACAGGAACAGGCGCCGGTGGCCGAGGCGGTCACCCAGCTTGCCCACCAGGGGCCCGACCACGCCGAAGGCGAGCATGGGCCCGGTGACCACCCAGGTCATGGTGGCCTCGGTGGTGCCGAACTCATCGGCGATCCGGTGGATCGACACCGCCAGGATCGTGATGGTGACGTTCACCGCGAACAGGCCGAACAGCACCGTGGCCAGGATCCACCACCGCCGGGCGTGGACCGCGGGGTCGACGCCGGGCGGCACGGGTTCAGCCATTCCCCGGAGGATACTTGACCCGCGGGTCAAGTCCTCCGTCCGCAGGTCAGCCCATGATGATGGTGACGGTGGTGCCGGGTCGGGCCAGGGTGCCCGCCGCCGGGTTGGTGCGGCGGGGGCGGCCGGTGGCCGAGCCGCTCACCGCGGCCTCGAAGCCGGCGTTGGTGAGCATGGAGGCCGCCTCGGTGAGGGTGCCGGCCCGGCTCACGTCGGGGATCCGACGCAGCTCGGGCCCCAGCGACACCTCGACGCTGACCACGCTGCCACGGGGCACGGTCTCACCCGAGCGGGGCAGCACCGAGATCACCTGGCCCTCGTCGATGTCGTCGCTGTAGGTGCCCACCTTGGCCATCTGCAGCTGCACGGCCTCGAGCGCTTCGCGCGCCGACGCCTCGGTGCCGCCCACCAGTCCGGCGGGCACGGTGCGGGGCCGGGGGCCGCGGGACACCTGGAGCCCGATGGTGCCGCCCCGCTCGGCCTGATCGCCGGTGCCCGGCACCGCACCGATGACCCGGCCCTCGTCCACGTCCTCGTGGTAGGCGCGGCCGGACGTGTCGGCGGCGAAGCCGGCCTCGTCGAGGATCGCCGTGGCCTCGGCGACCGAGGTGTCGGCGAGCTCGTCGAGCGGCACGGGGTAGATCTGCTGGCCGATCGACACCGTGAGGTCGACCACCCCACCCACGGGCAGCCGGGCCCCGGCGTCGGGCGACGTGGCCAGCACCTGGCCCTGCATCGTGTTGTCCTGGCGGCGCTCGGTGACCTCGCCCAGCTTCCAGCCTCCGGCCGAGACCAGGGCCTTGGCCTCGTCGATGCTGCGGTTGGTGAGCTCGGGCAGCGGGAGCACCAGGGCGGGCTCGGGCGGGGCCGGGTCGCGATCGACCAGGGTGGCCACCGCCACCCCACCGCCCCCGGCCAGGACCACCACGGCGGCCACGGCCCACGGCCAGCGACGACGGCGACCCGCCACGGGAGCCCGGTCGGCGGGGCCCAGCGGACCGTGGGGGTGGCGGGGGGTTCCACCCCCGGGCCCGGGGGTTCGGCCCCGCCGCGGGTCCCGCCGGTGGCGTCGGCCCAGGCCGGCTCGGCGGCCACCGCCGCCCCCACCACGGCCAGCTCCCGCTCGGCATCAGCCCCGGCCGCGTCCTCGTCGTGGGCCACGGCATCCGCGACGTCGGCGGAGGACTGGTCGTCCCGGTCGGCGTCGAGGTCTTCGTCGAGGTCTTCGTCGCTCTCGGCGGCATCGGAGGCCGACCCCACGTCGGGTGCCTCGTGGCCGGGGACCGCCACCGGGTGCTCACCCGTGTCGGCCTCGCCCAGCGCGGTGCCCGCGGTCTGACCACCCACCTGGTCGGCCGGCTCGGCGTCACGCAGGTCGACCACCACGGTCTCCCGACCGGGCTCGGGGTCGAGGACGGGAACGGCGACTCCGGCGACTCCGGCGACCCCCACGTCGACAGCATCGGCCCGGTTCACCCAGTCGGGCGGCACCAGGTCGAGGTCGTCGGCGGTGAGCCCGGACCGGTCGGCCACCGCGGCGCCGGCCACGCCCGCGACGGCCACCGCACCGCTCACACCGGCCACCGGTGCGTGCACGGTGGGGTCGAGGTCGGCGGCCACCTCGCCGGCCGGGGGCAGGGCACCGGCCAGGGGCAGCGGCTGGGGGCGGGGCAGGGCCTTGGCCGCCCGCAGGAGCCCGGCCGCGAACGTGCGGGAGTCGATGCGCTGCTCGGGATCGGGGTGTCCGGCGCGGGTGAGCACGTCGACCAGCGGGCCCAGGGCCTCCGGCACCTCGAGCTGGCGGTCGACCCGCGCCATGAGCGTGCCCAGGGTGGTGTCGGCCGTGAACGGCACCACACCGGTGACGGCCTCGATGAGCACGATGGCCAGCGAGTACACGTCGGCCTTGCCCGTGAGGGTCTCGCCCTTGGCCTGCTCGGGCGACGCGTACCGTGCCGTACCGAGCACCGCCCCCTGCGGCTCGGTCCAGGCCGCCTCGGCCAGGGCCCGGGCCAGACCGAAGTCGGCGATGCGCAGGCGCTGGTCGTCGCCGAACAGCAGGTTGGCGGGCTTGATGTCGCGGTGGACGAAACCCCGGCGGTGGGCGTAGTCCAGCGCCCGGGCGGCGTCGAGGCCCACGGTGAGCGCCTGGGACGGGGTCAGCAGGTGGCCGGCGTCGAGCAGGGCCCGCAGGCTCCCACCCGAGAGGTACTCGGTGACGATGAACGCCACCTCGTCGTCTCCCCAGTCGTAGACGGCCATCACGTTGGGGTGGTTGAGGGCGGCCGCGGCCCGGGCCTCGGCCGCGAACCGCCGCAGGAACTCGGCATCGCCGGCCAGGGCGTCGTGGAGCATCTTCACCGCCACGCGACGACGGAGGCGGACGTCGTCGGCCAGGAAGACCTGGGCGGAGGCGCCCATGCCGATCGGTGCGACCAGCCGGTAGCGCCCTCCCAGCACCCGGCCGATCTCTGCCGTCATGCGCGGATTGGCCACAGATCGAGGGTACCGCCCGGCCGCGCCCGTTTCGGGGAGCCCCCGGTCACAGCCCCACGCCCAGCGGGGACGGACCCGCCGGCGTAGGGGCGATGGTGCGAATCCCCGGCGTTGCTGGCACGATGCTCGGTGATGACCGACACCGCGAGGCCCACGGCCCCGTCGAGCAACGGCCGAGGCCACGATGGCGACCGGGCCGGCGGCGACCCCGGCGAGACGCCCACCCGCCGCCTGCTCCGCATCGTCGCCACCACGGCCGTGCTGGTGCTGGCCGCCGGGATCTTCGCCTACAGCTGCAGCAAGGGCGAGACCACCCTCGGCGTCACCGACAACCCGGCGATCGTGGCCCAGTTCCCGGCCCCCGGGGGCCGGGCCCTGCGCCAGACCGACGTGGGCGCCGAACTGCTGGTGGGCTACGACGGCCGGCTCACCGTGAACGGCATCGACATCCCCGAGGAGCAGATGGAGGGCGCCGTCGATCCCGCCGGCCTCTCCGAAGCGGAGCTGCGCCAGTACGGGGTCCGGCCCACCAGCCGGAACCGGGTGGTGTTCCGACCCGGTCCCGGCAAGGTGATCGAAGAGTTCGAGCCGGGCCAGGTCACCATCGTGCTGCGCTACTTCAAGGACTTCCGGGCCGAGACCACCAGCCGGGTGATCACCTGGACCGTGACGGTGGTCTGAGCGCGGGCCGGCTCAGGGCAGCTCACCGGTGGCCAGCAGGTGCTCGAAGCCGGCCTGGTCGAGGATCGGCACCCCCAGGGACTCGGCCTTGGTGACCTTCGAGGCACCCGGTGAGGCACCGAGCACCAGCGCGGTGGTCTTCTTGGACACCGAGCCGGGCGACTTGCCGCCCCGTTCGGTGATGGCCGCCTCGGCCTCCTCGCGGGTGTAGCCGTCGAGGGTGCCGCTGACCACCACGGTCTTCCCCAGCAGCACCTGCGGCAGGGTGGAGGCCTCGGGGCCGGTGGTGTTGACGCCGGCGGCCACCAGGCGGTCCACCAGGTCCCGGTTCTGCGGGTCGTCGAACCACGACCGCACCGACGCCGCGATCACCGGTCCCACCCCGTCGACGGCAGCCATGGCCTCCACCGGCGCCTCGGTGATGCGGGCCAGATCTCCCAGCGCCGCCGCCAGCGCCAGGGCGCCGGCGGGGCCCAGGTGGCGGATGTTCAGCCCCACCAGCAAGCTGGCGAGCGGCCGATCCCGGGAGGCGTCGATCGATGCCTGCAGGTTGGCCACGGCCTCGTCGCCCAGACCCCGGACCCCGTCGGCGGTGGCCTTGAACAGCGGAGCGTCGCCCACCAGTTCGGCCACGAAGGCCTCGGGCAGGTCGGGGTGGTCGGCACCGGCGGGCTGGGTGGCGGCCAGATCCATCGTGTCCACGACGTCGAGCCGGGCCCGGGCGTCGCCCGTGCGCTCCTGGGCGTGGGCCACGGCCCGGGCCGCCCAGGCGGACACGACGGTGCGGATCCGGCCCAGCCGGTCCCAGTCGATCGCGTACACGTCGGCCACGTCGGCGAGCAGGTCCAGATCGAGGAGGAGACGCACCCGCTGCTCGCCGAAGCCCTCGATGTCCATGGCCCCGCGTCCGGCGAAGTGCTCGATGGAACCGGCCCGCTGGAACGGGCACAGCGGGTCCGGGCAGCGCGTGTCGCTCTCCCCCTCGGGCCGAACCAGGTCCACGGGCCGCGACGACGGGCAGGTGCGGGGGAACTGCCACTCCGGGCGCTCGTGGTGCTCGGCGTCGATCACCGGCCCGACCACCTCGGGGATCACGTCGCCGGCCCGGCGCACGATCACCGTGTCACCGACGCGCACGTCCTTGGCCTTCACCTGGTCCTCGTTGTGGAGGGTGGCGTGGGTGACGGTGGCGCCACCGACGAAGACCGGTTCGAGCACGGCGTACGGCGTGACGCGCCCGGTTCGCCCCACCGACACCTCGATGGCCACCAGACGGGTGGTGCGCTCCTCGGGCGGGAACTTGTAGGCGATGGCCCACCGGGGCGCCCGGGAGGTGGTCCCCAGGCCCTCGCGCTGGGCGAGGTCGTCGACCTTCACCACCACGCCGTCGATCTCGTAGGGCAGGTCGTGGCGGTGGTCCTGCCAGTGGCGGCAGAAGGCGGCCACCTCGGCCAGCGTCTCCACCACCCGCATCTCGGGGTTGACCGGCAGGCCCCACTCGCCGAGCCGGCCGATGGAGCCGGCGTGGCTGGTGAAGGCCGGGCCGCCGACCACCTCACCGAGCTGGTAGCACCACATGGACAGCTCCCGGCCGGCGGTGACCTGAGGGTTCTTCTGGCGGAGCGACCCGGCGGCGGCGTTGCGGGGGTTCACGGCCACCGGGTGGGGCTTGCGCCCGGCCTCGATGCGGACCCGGTTCTCGGCCTGCTGGGTGGCCTGGAGCCGGGCGAAGGCGTCGGCCGACATGTAGACCTCGCCCCGCACCTCCACCACCTCGGGCCCGCCCGGCGGCAGTTCGAGGGGCACGGCGGCGATGGTGCGCACGTTGGCGGTGACGTCCTCGCCGACCTGGCCGTCGCCCCGGGTGGCGGCCTGCACCAGCACGCCCCGCTCGTAGCGGAGCGAGATGGCGACCCCGTCGATCTTGAGCTCGCAGCAGAACCCCCCGGCCACCGGCCGCTCGCCGGCGTCCCGTCGCTGCAGCCGGGCGCCCCACGCCTCCAGGTCGTCGACGGAGAAGGCGTTGTCGAGCGACATCATGGGCGTGGCGTGCCGGACGGGCGCGAACGTGGCCGACGCCGCGGCACCCACCGTGGCGGTGGGGGTGCCCTCCACCACCAGCTCGGGGAACTGCTCCTCCAGGGCAAGCAGCTCGCGGACCAGGTCGTCGTAGTCGGCATCGGCGATGGTGGGCGCGTCGAGCTCGTGGTAGCGGCGGCCGTGCTCGGCCAGCTCGGCACGCAGGGTGGCGGCCCGGGCCGCGAGGTCGTCGCTCGGGCCGCCCGAGCGGCCGGGAACGGGGCCGGGCCCGGGGCCGGGGTCGGCGGTCGGGGTCACGGCGTCGCACCCTACCGGCCGCGTTCTGCCCCGGGAACGGACCGAACGGGGGCCGCGCCGGCGGGTGCGGAACCACCCTGATGTCCGACGGCGACCACGGAACGTGGTGCTCGAAAGCCTCAACTCGGCCCCGCACCGGCCGACGGAACATGCGGGTGCAGAACGCCCGCTAGCAGACCGACGCCCGAGGAACGCGGATAGCAGATGACACTCAACGGCACGCTCGAAGACTTCTCACCGGCGGGCATCCTCAAGGTGCTGTCCGCCGATGGGCGCACCGGGGCGGTCCGGTTCGGCGGCCCCCACGGGTGCACCGTCTACCTGCACCGTGGCCAGCTCTACTTCGCCCGCAACGAGGGTACCGACGCCGCCCTGGCCACGGCCCTGGTGCGGCCCGGTCGGCTCAGCGCCGACGGCTGGGGCCAGGCCATCGACGAGGCCGGCGACCGCCCGGTGGTCGGTGAGCTGCTCGTGCGCAACGGGGCGATCACCTCGGACCTGCTCGCGTCGGTCGTGCTGTCGGTCGTCTACGACCCACTGATCGACCTGTTCCGCGACGGCACCGGCGAGTTCGACTTCGAGCCCGACACCGTCCACTGGCTCGGCCCGTCCCGTGCGTTCCCGCTCGACGCCATCGTGGGCGAGGTCAAGAAGCGCGTCCGCGAGGTCGACGAGTGGAGCGGGGCCATCCCCAGCCTCGACTCGTGGGTGGAGGCCAGCCGCACCCTCCCCGGCAACGCCGCCCAGGTCACCATCCTCCGCGAGGACTGGGAGCTGGTCACCGCCCTGTCGGGCCCCCGCACCATCCAGGAGCTGGCCACCGAGCTCGGCCGGGGCGCCTACTCCACGGCCCGCGTGGTGAACCGCCTCCACCAGGCCGGCCTGGTCGAGGTGGTGTCCACCGACGTCGAGGCCCAGGTCGTCCAGCTGCGCCCGGCCGAGCCCACCATCGAGCCCGACACCGACACCGACCGCGGCTCCGACGACGAGCCGTTCAACCGGTCCGACGAGGGTGTGGGCGCCCGACCCGAGCCGGCGCCCGCCCGCGAGCCGGCACCCGTGCCCGATCTGGAGACCGACCCGCTGCTGGCCATGGGCCTGCCGCACCGCACGGCCCGACGAGACATCGAGACCCGTACCGACGAGCCCGATCCGCTCACCGCCCGCATCGGCGACGCCATCGCCGACGCCCTCGCCGCCCGCGAGGGCGAGGCCCAGGCCGACGCCGACGCCACGGTCACCATCCCCGAGATCGACCCGTTCAGCGACATGTTCGCCAGCGCCGCCGACCTCCTGGGCGGAACCCCGTCCAACGCGGGCGCGGTCGACGACCTCGACGAGGTCGACCACGCCCGACCCGACGGCGAGAGCTACGCCGACGTCTTCGGCGGCCACGGGTCCGACATCCACCACGACGACCTCGATGCCGACGAGGCCGGGGCCGAGGAGCGGACCGGCGATCCCAACGCGGCCTGGCTCGAGGACCTGTACGCCCAGTTCATCGACGAGCCCGAGGCGGCCGCCGCCGCTGCGAACGGCACCAAGAAGCGCCGCCGTGGCGAACCCAACCCGGTCGACGTCGCCTTCCGCACCGAGGAGCAGGACGCCGAGGCCAAGGTGTCCACCCTCAAGCGCCTCATGGGCGCCCTCCGCAAGCTCTGACCCGCGCCCGGCGCCGGACCCGGCCCCCGCGTCGGCCCGAGGTCAGGCGTCGAGGTCAGGCACCGACGGAGAGCCGGATGCCCATCACCTGGTCGTGGATCTTCTCGGCCAGGTGGGCGGCCACGTGGAAGACGTGCTCGGCTTGGGCGATGTCGTGCAGGGCCAGACCGCAGGCGGGGGTCACCAAGGCCTGACGGCGCAGGAGCACGGGGTCGCACCCGTTCTGGACCAGCTCGCACCACTGCGAGGAGAGCTGGCGCCACGAGCGTGACGGGTGCTCGCCGAGCGGTTCGTTGGTGGCCACCGCCCCCCAGGCCACCCATCCGCCCCGTTCCAGGAAGCCGCTGAGGGTGGCGGCGTAGGGCGTGACCCCGGCGCCCACCGGCAGCGAGACCACGTCGGGCCCGGCCTGGAGCACCAGGCGCCAATCGGTGGGACCGCAGCAGTGCACGCCCGACAGGGCCCGGCCCTCCACGGCGGCGAGGGCCCCCGACAGCAGGTCGATCACCCCGTCGGGGCTGAGCTCGAGCTCCGGGCGGAGGCCGCCCACCAGCCCCGGCTCGTCGAAGACCACCACCCGCCGGGCGGCCGGAGCCACCTCGTCGGCGCGGTCCAGCAGGTGGCCGGCCCGCTGGCGCACGGCCCGCACCGCCACGTCGAACGCCAGCGACGGGGCCAGCCCGGCCTGCACGAGGGTGAGCCCGAGGGTGAGCGGGCCGGTGAGCTGGAGCTTCACCGGGGTGGTGCGGTCGGCCACCCGGTCCAGGAAGAGCCGCCAGGTGGTGAAGGGGACGTCGTCGAGGCCCGGATCGCCGAGGGGCGCCTCGGGATCCACCAGGGCCGGGTCGGGCACCGAGATGGTGCCGTCGGGATCGACCCGCACGCCGGCGATGCCCCACGCCCCCTGGGGGATCATCTGTTCGAGCGGTTCGAGGCGCGGCACCGTGGGCGCGGCGGGCAGGAGCGGCGCGTGGCGCAGGACGAAGGCCACGGCCTCCTCCCGGTCGAGGTGCGGCAGGCTGCCGACCGACGACGAGGCGCCGAGCGGCAGCACCGCTTCGTCTCCCGACGTGTGTTCGACTGCGGCCACGGGCCCAGACCCTTTCGTTTTGTCCCCTACCCCTTGTCCCCTTCCCCACTGGAATAGCCACCGACGGTGCGCGTCGGCAAATCTCACGACGTGTCACGACTGGAACAGCTCGGCCCGTGGGTGGCCCGGATCGCCTGGCTGGTGCTGGCCCTCGCCGCGGGTGGTTCGCTGGCCGACGCCCTGGCCGAGCGGACCGACCTGGCACGGGTGGTGGTCGTGACGGTGCTCAGCGTGGGTTGGACCGGCGGCCTGGTGGCCCTGCTGGTCCCCCGGACCACCAGCCTCACCGCCGTGCGCGTCCTGGTGCCCGCCGGCCTGGCGGTGGCGATCGCCGCCGCCCTGGCCGGCACCACGGTCGACGGGGCCGACCTGGCCGCCGTCACCGCCGGCACCGTGGCCGTGGTGGCGGCGCTGTCACCGTGGTTCACCGAGACCTGGGTCGACGGCTCGTCCTACGGTCCCGAGCACCGCCTCCCGCTGCAGACGCCCCCGCTGCTGGCCGTCACCGTGGTGCCGTTGACCTGGCTGACCGCCGTGGTCGGAGCCGGGGCCGGCCCGCTCCTGCTGGCCGCCGGGCAGTGGGTGCCCGGCGCGGTGGCGCTGCCGGTCGGTGCCGCGGTCGCCGTCTTCGCCGTGCGGTCGCTGCACCAGCTGTCACGCCGGTGGGTGGTGCTGGTCCCGGCCGGCCTGGTGCTCCACGACCCGCTGGCCCTGGCCGAGCCCCAGCTGTTCCCCCGGCTCGCGGTGGCGGCCCTTCGCCCCGCGCCGGCGGCCACCGACGCCCTCGACCTCACCGTCGGGGCCACCGGTCTGGCGCTCCAGCTCGACCTCACCCAACCCGTCGACCTGCTGGTCCGTCGGGGCCGGGGCCAGACCGAGACGGTGGAGACCGGAGCCGTGCTGTTCACCCCGGCCCGTCCGGCCCACGTGTTGGACCGGGCCCGCCAGCACCGGCTGCGCGTGCCTGCCTGACCGACCTCCCACCTGACCCACCGCGTCGTCGCCGCCCCCGGCGGCCGCGGGCCCGGCTCAGCGACGCAGGGCGAAGGGGGCGCGCAGCACGAGCTCCACGTTGCGGTCGTCGAGCCGGCCGAGCAGGGCCACCGGGTCGATCCAGCGGGCGTCGTTCACGGCCAGCTCCCGGCTCAGCGACGCCAGCTCGGGCACCGTCCACCGGCCGTGCCGGTGGCGGGGCGCCCGGGGCGCCGAGGCGTGGTCGACGACGGTCGTGAGCACCGAGAGGGTGCCGTCACCGTTGTCGAGCAGCTCGAAGGTGCGGCCCTGCTGGGAGAAGTCGATGAGGCTGGCGGTGTCCACCTCCCAGAACCCGCTCCCCCCGGTGGGGGCCGCACCGCCGGGTGCGGGGTCGGGACCGGGATGACGGATCACCCGGTGCTCGTGGCAGTGGCCGTTCACCCACAGCACCACGTTCGGGAACCGGTGGAGCAACTGCACCAGCTCGGCGCCACCCACCCGCCGGCCGGGGTCGGCCTCGTCGTCGTGGCGGTTGTCCATGGTCCAGGAGTTGTGGTGGCTGACCAGCACCACCAGGCGGTCCGGTCCGTCGCCGGTGGCCCAGGACCCGTCGGCGTCGCGCCAGCGCCGGTGGTGGCGCACCAGCTCCTCCTCCAGCCACGCGACCTGGCGGGGTCCGAGGCTCCCGCCGTCGCCGTTGGTGTGGTTGCAGGTGTCGAGCCCGACCACCTGGACCAGCTCGCCCTCGGCGCGTGACCACCAGCTCGTGCCGTCGGCCAGGTTCGCCGTGGTGAACCCGTGACCGACCGGACCATGGGCCGACGTCTCGTCGAACAGGGCCGCCACGTACGCGTGGCGGGACACCGCGGCCCGACCTTCGGGATCGGGGGTGACCTGGCGGATGCCGATCGGCACCCGTTCGGCCCACCGTTCCCAGCGGGCCGGGTCGGCGCCCAGCACCGTGGCGTGCACGATGGCGCGCACCAGCCCGACGGTGCCGGTGGGCTTGCCGGCCACCCCGGCGAGCATCGGTCCGAGCCGGTCGATGCGAAGCCCGGGCATCGGGCCGAAGGTGCCCGAGAAGATGCTGTCGTGGTTGCCGAACACGGCCAACCACGGCACGTCGAGCCCCACGGGCTCGAAGCGGGCCACGGCGGCATCGAGCAGGCCCGGCAGGCACGGGTAGCCGGCGCGCCCGTAGAGGTCTCGCCGCGGGTCGTCGGGGTGCCAGACACCCCGCCACCCGGACCGTTGGATGCCTTCGTAGCGGCCGGGCGCGCCGGTGCCGGGCACCAGCGGGCGACCCTCCAGCACCGCCAACCACCAGGCCAGCTCGGCCGCGGTGCGGTTGTCGGTGTTGTCGCCGGTCTGCACGCACCACGCCAGCGGCGCCCCGGAGTCGGGGCTCTCGGCCACTGCGTTGGTGGCGGCCACCAGGCGGTCGAACACCTGGGTGGTGAGCGCCTCCTGGGGCCGGTGCCCGCCGTCGGTACCCGGGTTCACCCAGCCGAAGGTCTCCCCGGCCTCGAGCCGGGCCGGGGCCTGGCTGTCGCAGAGGTGGGTGTCGGTGTGCTGGGCGAAGTAGAGCAGCGACCGTCGGCGCCGGGCCCGGTCGGGGGCCGGCTCGATGCCCGACGCGGGGTGCACCACGTGGGGCTCGCCCGGCGCCCAGTCGAGGAGACGGAACCGGCCCGACCCGGTGGGGCGGATGGTGGCGTCGACCGTGGTCCGCACGTCGGGTGCGGACTCGACCCCACCGGGAGCCTCGAGCGGCGACGGCAGGGGCGCGCCACCCTGCCGGCGTCGGGCCTGCTGCTGGGCCCGCCGGGCTGCGGCCAGCCGCCGCAGCCGCCGGGCCACGTCGCCCGGCGAGTTCGCCTGGTGGTTCGGCACGCCCCGATGGTGGCACGCCCGGGCCCACCGGGCGGCCGACCCGGCGCCGATGTCACCCCGAGATCACGTCCCGGCCACCGCGCCGACGGCTCGCCGACGCCCGATCAGGCCCGATCAGGACCGACCAGGACCGACCAGGACCGATCAGGCCCGGCCGGCCGCCACGACCTCGTCGCCCTCGTAGACCACCACGCTCTGACCCGGGGCCACCCGCCGCTGGGGCGCCTGCCACCGCACCACCACGCGCGTGGGGTCGCCGGGGTGGTGGGCATCGGGCACCACCTCGCCCTCGTGGGCGGTGCCGTGGGCGCTGGTCTGCACCAGCACCGCCCCCGGGAGCAGGCCGACCGGCGGGCTCGGCTGCGGGGCGTCGGCGGACCGGTCGGCCGCCGCGTACCCGGTGACCGACCAGTGGTGCACGGGCTGGTGGTCGACCAGCAGGTCGGCGGCGGAGCCCACGGTGACGGTGGGTTCGGGGCCGGTGCGGTCCACGTCGACCACGTAGCGGGGGGCACCGCCCCCGGCCAGGCCCAGACCCTTGCGCTGGCCCAGGGTGACCAGCTCCACCGCCGTGACGTGACCCACCGGGCGGCCACCCGTGTCCACCACCCGGGCCGGGGTGAGCGGGATCCGCTCCCCCAGGAACGAGCCGCGCCCGCTGGCGCGGGTGATGAAGCACACGTCCTGGCTGTCGGGCTTGGCCGCGGTGCGCAGACCCAGCTCGGCCGCCCGGGCCCGCACCTCGGACTTGGCCAGGTGGCCGATGGGGAACAAGGTGCGGGCCAGTCGGTCCTGGTCGAGCATGTGCACCACGTAGCTCTGGTCCTTGGCCCGGTCGGCGCCACGCGCCACCCGCCGGCTGCCGTCGGCGCGGGCCACCACCCGGGCGTGGTGGCCGGTGGCCACGGCGTCGAACCCCAGGAGCCGGGCCCGCTCGTCCACGGCCGCGAACTTGATGTGGCGGTTGCACTCGATGCACGGGTTGGGGGTGAGGCCCCGGGCGTGGTCGGTGCTGTAGGGGGCGACCACGTGGCGGGTGAAGTCCTCGCCGAACCCGAACGTGTGGTGATCGATGCCGAGTCGGTCCGCCACCCGACGGGCGTCGTCCACGTCGCTGATCGAGCAGCACCCCGAGTCGCTGTCGCCACCCCAGAGCTTGAGGGTGACGCCCACCACCTCGTGGCCCTCGTCGCGCAGCAGGGCGGCCGCCACCGACGAGTCCACGCCGCCCGACATCATCACCAGCACCCTCACCGGGCTGCCCCCGTCGTGTGGGGGGCGGGCGGCGGGGCATCCGGGGTGCGGGGCGACGAGTCGTTCGGCGCGTCGTTCGGCCCATGGTTCGAGGTGGTGTTCCGGAGCCGGCCCACGGCGGCGGGGATCACGGCCACGGCCAGGTCCACCTCGTCGACGGTGGTGGACCAGCCGAGCGAGAGCCGCAACGATCCCCGGGCCACGTCGGGCGCCACACCCATGGCCGCCAGCACGTGCGACGGCTCAGGGGCACCGCTGGCGCAGCTCGATCCCCACGACGCGGCCACGCCGGCCTCGTCGAGCAGGAACAGCAGCGCCTCACGGTCCACACCCGGCACGCAGACGTGCAGCGTGGCCGGGGATCGGTGGGTGCCGTCGGCACCGGACCCGTCACCGGAGACGGCCTCGGAGCCGGTGATGCCGGAGCTGCCGGTGATCACCAGGTCGGGCACCCCGGCCCGGAGGCCGTCGAGCAGACGGGCCCGCAGGTCCGTGAGCCGGACCACCAGCTCCCGGCGCTCGGCGGCGGCGGCGGCGAGGGCCACGGCGAACCCCACCGCCCCGGCCACGTTCGGGGTGCCGCTGCGCCGCTCACGCTCCTGGCCCCCACCGGTGGCGACGGCGGCCAACGGCGTGCCCCGGCGCACCACCAGGGCACCGGTGCCCTTGGGGCCGCCGAGCTTGTGGGCGCTGAGCGACACCAGGTCGGCGGGTGCGGCCCGCTCGGCCAGGTCGAACCAGGCCGCGGCCGCCACCGCGTCGGTGTGGAGCACGGCGCCGGGCCAGCGCTCGGCCATCGCGGCAGCCACGGCAGCCAGGTCGTTGACCACCCCCGTCTCGTTGTTGGCCAGCATCACCGACACCAGCGTGGGGGCAGGCGGGGTGGCGGATGGGCCGGGAGCCGGGAGGCGTGACAGGTCGAGCCGGCCGGTGGGGTCCACGGGGAGCACGGCCCCGCCGGTGGCGAGCACGGTGTCGAGCACGGCGTGGTGCTCCACGGCACTGCAGGCCGCCACCCCGCCGGCGGCCGCCAGCACGCCACGGACGGCCAGGTTGTCGGCCTCGGTGCCGCCGCTGGTGAACACCACCTCGCCGGGCTCGGCGCCCACCAGCGCGGCCACGGTGTCCCGGGCGTCGTCGAGCCGGCGCCGGGCCTCCCGGGCCCACCGGTGGGAGCCCGACGGGTTGCCCGGCACCGCCTCGAGCACCTCGACCACGGCCGCGAGCACCTCGGGCCGCACCGGCGACGAGGCAGCGTGGTCCAGGTACGCGGTGGCGGCCGTGGGCACAGCGGGCTGGGCAGGGGTCAAGGCGGACACTGGGGGCCAGGCTAAAGACTCGAGCGCAAAGGACGCCCGCCGTCGCGTCGATGTTGGTTGGACCTCGGCTGACGCCTCGGTTCACCCAACGTGCTTGTCTGGTCGGCTCGCCTGCGGCTCGCCTCCTGAGGGCGGGCGCGATCATGGCGCCCATGACCGAACCGCACGGCCGCCCCCTGGCCGGCTTCGACGCCGCCACCTACGGCGACCGCTTCGCCGACGTGTACGACGACTGGTACGCCGACGTCACCGACACCGCGGCGTGCGTGGCCACGGTGGCCGACCTGGCCCGGGAGGCCGCGGCCGGCCGTGGACCGGGCGCGGCCTCGGGCGACGACCGGCCCCGGGTCCTGGAGCTGGGCGTGGGCACCGGGCGCCTGGCGATCCCGTTGGCCGGCGCCGGCGTGCAGGTCACCGGCCTCGATGCGTCGTCGGCGATGCTCGCCGCGCTGGCGACCAAGCCGGGCGGTGACGCCGTGCGGGTGGTGCTGGGCGACATGGTCGACCCGTCGACGGGCGACCCGTCCCTGGCAGACGAGCGCTTCCACCTGGTGCTGGTGGCCTACAACACCCTGTTCAACCTGGTGGACGACGGGGCCCAGCAGCGGTGCCTGGAGCGGGCGGCGAGCCTGCTCGGGCCGGGCGGCTGCGTGGTGGTCGAGGCGTTCGTGCCCGACCCCGGCGCCACCTCGGGCGACTCGGTGACCACCCGCCAGGTCACCGCCGACCGGGTGGTGCTGAGCGTGAGCCGCACCGACGCGTCGGCGAAGCTGGTGGTGGGCCAGTACGTCGACATCACCGGGGCCGGCGTGCAGCTCCGCCCCTGGCAGGTCCGCTGGTCCGCACCCGACGACCTCGACACCGTGGCCCGGGCGGCCGGCCTCACCCTCGACCACCGCTGGGCGGACTGGGATCGCACCCCGTTCACCCCCGACGCCCCGAGCCACGTCTCCGTCTACCGGTCCGCCTGACCGCCACCAGACGCCGGACCGACCAGCGGGGGTCAGCGGCGGTCCTCGCGGAGGGCGGCGATGGCGGCGTCGTGCTCGGCGCGCAGGCGGGTGAGCTCCGCTCGCAGCTGGGCCACCTCGGCGCGCAGGGCGGCCACCTCGCCCGACGCCGCCCGGTCCAGCTCGATGCGCACCCGGGCCACCACCGGGGTGGCGGCCTGTCGGGCCTTGGTCTTGAGCTTCGACGCGGTGGCGACCGGCGGCTGGATCACGCCCGGCGCCGGCGCGGCCGCCGGGGCCCCGGCCCGCTCGCGCAGGCGGGCCACGGCGTCGGGGTCGATGGCGGGGTGGGAGGTGCCGGATCCGGTCGCCGTGGGGTCGGTCTCGGCGGGATCGGTCGCGCTGGGATCGGTCATGGCATGGGCTCCAGGGTGAACAGCGAGAGGGCCCGGTCGGCCCGGGTGCGAAGGCGCGAGCTGGCGGGCGTGGCCAACTCGTCGAGGCGGAGGTCGATCAGCGACGGTGGCTCCTCCAGTCCCAGCCGCCGTCGGAGATCGGTGACGGCCGGGCCCAGGTCCAGGTGCTCCTCCGCGAACCGGCGGGGCCGGCGGG